>CAYRIY010000107.1:0-11662 GCA_964424335.1 uncultured Clostridia bacterium | reverse complement strand
GTACTTTTGGATCCAAGGCCGCGTCGATGACGTCATCAACAAGGCCGGACACCGCCTCGGCAGCATGGAGATCGAGAGCGCCCTCGTCGAGCACGACGCCGTCGTCGAGGCGGCCGTCATCGGCAAGCCTCACGAGGTGACCGGCGAGAGCATCAAGGCGTTTGTCATCCTCGCCCAAGGGGTTCAGGCAAGCGACGATCTCATCACGGAGCTCAAGCAGTTCATTCGAAAGAACGTGGGACCCATCTCCGTGCCCGACGAGATCGAGGTCGTCGACAAGCTTCCCAAAACGAGAAGCGGCAAGATCATGCGACGGCTCCTCAAGGCTCAGGAGCTGGGCCAACCGGTAGGAGACACGTCGACGCTCGAAGACTGACCTTGTCGAAGGGTGAGCTAGAACGGTTCACGGCGAAGAGGTTATGGCTAGGCATACATCTCGAGGCGTTCATCTCGAGCGTTCATTCCAAGAAAGGCTGTTCCCGCATGGGAACAGCCTTTTTGCTCACTGCAAGCTATTCTACGTGTTGCGAGCTATTCAGGCCGTCCTGCGTGTCGCAGGCGAATCCACGTATTGTGAGCCATGCTGCGTATTGCAAGCCATCCTATCGCATGAGCTCGTTCGGCAAGTTCAATGCTTCCTCGGCGGCTCGGCCGATGGCCTGCTCCTTTCCCTCGGGTCCAAACACCCAGAACCTCCAAATGCGGGCGTACTGCTCTCTCAGAGCGTCAAGTTCCAGGTGGCGAACTTCGCTCAGTCGTTGAACGCCCCCAGGCAGACGGGCTAATATCGAGGCTTCTTTCAAGGCCGATTTGGCCGGCGCATAGACGATCACCTCATGGGGCAAGACGCCGGCCCGCTCGGCGATTTCACGCTCGAGCGCCCGCCTCTGGCGGATGTCCGCATGAAAACGAGCGACCAATCCGTCTCGAATCTCCTCGGACGCTCCGTCGTAGGTCACCGCAAACGCCCGCTTGTACAGCCGGCGCAGCCGCACGCCGTCGACCAATTCGCCAACTTCCCGAGATCCGCGTTCTCGCAAAAATAATAGAAGCGTCTCGTCGCCTTTGTCATAGAGATCCGCTTCGGTCGCGCCCTGCTCTACTACGAGCTCCAGCGCTTTGCTCACCATAGCGCCGGAGATCACTTTCGCATGATGAAAGTAGACGCGCTCGGTGAGAAAGTACCTCATCCGCAGAAGGTGGGTAATTTCCGAACGAGCGTCGTACCGCTCTAGGCCCCTCTTGGTGAGATCGACGGCGAGCTGGTCGCCTTCGATGCAAAAGTACGTGAACACTCGCTCATCATACTGCTGCGAAAGACCCGCAAAGTACGAATCCCTTCGAAGGTAATCGAGGAGGTCGGCGTCGATCGTCCCGCTGATCACCTGCCCCCGCCAATCGTGCGGGTTAGTGATCAGCTCGAACACGGTCCTACCAACGCCGTACCGCTCCAAGCGCTCCCCCAACTCGCCCTCGAGCAAGAACCGGGCAAGCCGCCCCGGCGTGTCGTGGCGAGGGAACACTTTTCGCTCGTCTTCGAACGTGTGGCCGAACGGAATGTGCGACACGTCGTGGACGAGGGCCGCCATTCTGATGGCGCGCGCCTCGTCTTTGGTCGGCTTATGCCCTTTTTTTTCGAGGGCGGCGAGGATTTTCTGGGCGGCGTGCAACGTTCCCAATGAATGATCGAAACGCGTGTGGGTGCATCCGGGATAAACTAGATGGGCCGTGCCAAGCTGGCGAATGTAGCGCAGCCGCTGGACAGCGCCGCACTCAAGCAGGCCTCGCTCCTCGGCTGAAAGCTCGATGTCCCCGTGAACCGGATCGCGTACAAGCACGATTAAGACCTCACGCTCTCCTCGTATTCCGCCTGTTTGTAACCGACCAACACCTTTTGGCCGTCGGTGATGATCGGCCGGCGCAAGAGGCGCGGGTGCTGTTCAATCATGTCGAGCCATTCTTGCGGGCTTAGGCTCTTGTCGGCGAGGCCCAGTTCACGATAGGCTCGGCCGCGTGTCGAGATGAGATCGGCCACGCCCCCGGGCAGAAGTGATGCAAGACGTTGCAGCGTCGCTCGGTCCGGCGGATCGTTGTAGATGTGCACTCGCTCGTAGTCGATTCCTTCCTGTGAAAGCCAGCGTTCAGCGTCTCGACACGTCGAGCAACTTGGATATGAGTAGAAAAGCCATTTGGCCACGAACGCCGTAACCCCTTTCCCCTTCTGTAGATTCATGGTATTTTCTTAGGAAGACATGCCCAGGCGAACTGATGCGTCCGCGTGGACGGATTTTGATCTTTCGATCATAAACACTGGAGGACAATGATGGTTGATAAACCGAAGATCCAAGAGGCTGTTCGCCTCATTCTCGAAGCCATCGGCGAAGATCCCGACCGAGAAGGCCTAAAAGAGACGCCGCGGCGCGTCGCTCAGATGTACGAGGACCTGTTTTGGGGGCTTCACGAAGACATTAGCAAGCCACTCGAGACACTTTTCACCGAAGAGTACGACGAGATGATCCTCGTGCGCGATATTTGGTTTTACTCGATGTGCGAGCATCACCTGCTCCCCTTTTGGGGCAAGGCGCACGTCGCTTACATACCGTGTTCCGGCAGGGTGACCGGTCTTTCCAAGCTTGCCCGCGTCGTGGAGGGCGCCGCCCGCCGGCCTCAGATGCAAGAACGGCTTACGAGCCAAGTCGCAAACGCACTGGTCGAGCGGCTGAGCCCTCGAGGCGTCGCCGTCGTGGTGGAAGCCGAACACATGTGCATGAGCATGCGCGGCATTCAAAAGCCGGGCCACAAGACGATTACGTCCGCTGTCCGCGGCATATTTCGTACCGATGAAAAGACCCGTCTCGAAGCCTTTTCTTTGATCATCAACGGGTCGTGATGCTCGATGGGCCCGCTCTCGAGGAGATCTCCAGAGCGGCGCTTTAAAACGCCTATAGGCCTAGTTCGTCCGAGATCCCCTGCAGCGCAGTGATGATCGTTTGGATGTGCTCATCCATGTCGACTCCGAGTTCCTGCGCGCCTTGGGCGATCTCCTCGCGGTCACAGCCTTTGGCGAAGCTTTTTTCCTTCAGCTTTTTCTTCACGGATTTCACCGTGACGTCTTCCAGTTTCTTTGAAGGTCGAACCAATGCAACGGCGACCACAAAGCCTGAGAGTTCGTCGACCGCGAAAAGGGCCTTGGCCATGAGCGACTCCCTTGGGACGCCTGAGTAAGACGCGTGCCCGAGGATCGCATCGAGCATCTCTTCGGGGTAGCCCGCCTCCCGCAAGGCCTCGACGCCCTTGAACGGGTGCTCTTCCTTGGTGGGGTGTTTCTCGTAATCCAAGTCGTGCAGGAGCCCGGTGACGGCCCACAGTTCTTCGTCGCCGCCGAGCTTTTTCGCGTACGCTCTCATCGACGCCTCGACGCCTAGGGCGTGCTTTCGCAATGCATCGCTCTGGGTCCATGCACACAACAGGTTCCAGGCCGCCTCTCGATCGACCGCCATAGCAGTGGTACTCATTTCTCTCGCCTCACTTGCAACTGTTCAACTTTCAACGATGAGTCCGGCGCTCAAGCGTAGCGCCAAATATATCGCTTCCCGAAGTGAGGACAGACTTCCTCCCCACGGCGTTGCCAGCCGTTAGGCGGCTTTCGTCATGCACGGGGACCTCGAGTCTAATGGAAAACGGAGGCATATCAGCGACCTTGTGACACGAACCTTGTAAGGCAGCAGAAACGGGTTGAGTAGCGTGCTTGCAGCGCACCTTGGCAGCGTTGCAAGCACGCTCCCGAGTCCTTAATCGACGGCTCCACCGGCGATCACGGCATTGGCCATCGCCGCGGCGGACGCCGCGCCGATCGACGCCGGCACCTCATTGTTGAAGATCTTGGCGAGCTCGGCATAGGCCGCGCGCCAGATGTCGCCTTGATTGGGAGCCATGATGCGAGACTGACCGATTTGCAACGGTAGGAAAAGCATCTCCGGATTGATCAAGTTGTCGGGTTGATACATCGCGATCTCCCGCTCGGTAAAGGCGGCGCGACTTGGTATGCCGCCGCTTGCTTCGAGGCGGAAGACATTCCCCTCATAACTGCTAATGAATGCAATCCATTTCCATGCTTCTTCAGGGTGCTTGGTCGAAGGGGACATCGCGGCCAAAGCCGCGGTGAGGTCTGCGGCGTACCTTCCTTGAGCCGAGGGGCCCTTTGGATACGGGACGATCCCCCACTCAAACGGCGCCTGGGCATGGAGGGGGAATGCACTGTTCCACCTGGCATACATCGCTAACGTGCCATTCAAAAACCCGTTCGTGGTGCTCCCTTCCCTTATGGCCACTTCGTCGTCGTGGATCATCCGCTGCATAAAGTCGAGGGCTTCGACCGCTTCGGGTCGATCCCAAAGCGCTACCGTAGGATTCTTCACATCGTCGACCTCGAGGCCGCCGTTCGACCAAATCCAGCCGCGGGACAACGTGTCCCCAAGGTGTACGGACGCGCCCCAAGTGATCGGATTACCGCTAGAGTCATAGCGCATATTCCGGCGAGCCGCCTCGCGAAACGCCTCCCAGGTCCATGCGTCACGCTGGTACAACTCGAGCGGCGTCTCCAAACCAGACTCCACGAAGAGGTCCTGATTGAAGTAGTACATGTTGGTCGCCGTGCCGTTTGGAAATCCGACTTCCATCCCGTCAACGGTTCCAATGTCGCGGACGGGTGGCAGAAACTCCTCCACCTTGAAATCAGGCGACCGCTCGATGTAGGTGGTCAAGTCGGCGGCCCAACCGTTGCGGACATACTCCACCACGTCCTGGTGGTCGAGCGCAAACACGTCGGGGGCCGTTCCTCCCACAATGTACACCCGTAGTTGGTCTTTGTACCCTGCGGACTGTTCCAGAAGCTCGACCTCAATATCCGGGTTAGCTGCTTCAAACGCGGCCTTGGCGGCCACGAGGCCAAGGCCGACCGGATCGCCCCAAAACATGTAGGTGATCTTGACTCGCTCTTCGGCCCAAGCTCCCATTGACGACCCCAACGTCAACACTCCCACCAGCGTCAGGCAGAGAAACACCAACTTTCCTCTTTCCACGTGACTTCGCAACCTCCCGATTGGATCTGATGTGTACAATGTGTACATTTGCGAAAATTCCGCACCCAGAGCGATGTTCCTCTAATTAGTTGGGACAAATATGAAATCAGTCACCACGCGAAGCCGAACGGAGGCGCTTATCTCTACTTCTCTTTTTCGAGACTCGTCAAGTGCTCGATGGTGTTGCGGACATGGGCGCGGGCCTCGTATTCGGCGCGGTCTTGATCGCGAGCCTCGAGCGCATCGAGGATTCGGAGGTGCTCGGGCAGGGTGAGGTGCGGCGGGCGCAAGAGGCCTTGAGTGAACGATAAGCTCAACACTTGATAGGCAGGCAACAGATCTTGTACGACCTTGAGGTCCACAAGGCCCACGAGGTATTGATGAAACTCCTGGTCGGCCTTGCGATAGGCGCTGTCGGAGCCGCGCTCTGCTTCTTCAGCGGCTTCTAATAAGAGGGCGCGCAGGTACGCGAGGTGACTTTGCTTAACTTTGGGTGCGATCAGGCGGCAAACAAGCCCCTCCAACACTGCCCGTACTTCGAAAATCCCGATGATTTCGGCCGGGGTGAAACTGCGCACGTAGGCGCCAGAGTGAGGCTTCATTTCGAGAAAGTGGTCTTTCTCAAGCTGCGCCATAGCTCGTCGCAAAGGGGTGCGGCTCACCTGCAGCCTTTCGGCCAGCTCCTCTTGGATGATCTGCTGACCCGGCCTCAGCTCCCCGGACAGGATCATCGCTCTTAGACTGTGATAGGCCAACTCCTCAAGCGACGAAAACTTGTTTCGATCACCTTTTACCGAAGCTTGGCGCACTTGGGGTCGTTTCATCCACGGACTCCTCGTTTGAGATCTCGCTACCTGCAGGGTTAGCCCATCCCCCTTGGCAATCCTTCCTCTTTGCAAGGACGCCCCATCATAAAAAATCCTTCAACGGCACGCCTCAACCGCCAACTCGAGGACTCGTCGTAAGGCGAGTTGAGAGTCGACCGTGCTGTGCCAGCCCGGTCGATCAAGGGGGTAACCTGGAGCGGTGGGAAGGGGAAGGCCCGTATTAGACGGTTGGTATTGCTCGTCTCGCCCCCCCAGTTTCCATACCACGAGGTCGAGGGAGGGCACGACGTAGAGCGCATGACCTCCCGATCCCCCCTTCCAAAACGCATCGCGAGGGACGTTTGGCCAAATTCCATCCGTGTTCACGTCAAACTGTAGGCTGTAGGAGGCGTGCGGATTGTACGGCGATTTGCGAGTAGCGTGGCGCACGTACTCCTGCGGAACTAGTTGACGCTCTCCCCATCGGCCTTCATGCAGCAGCAAATACCCGAATCGTAGCATGTCGGAGGCTCGCAGCGCGATGCCGCCGCCCCCCGAAGTGTGTGCCCCGGCCCTCGTATTTTTGTAACCGACGGACCACCTGCCCCAGCCTAGCTGCTTTCCCAAGCGCAGATCGAGGTAACGCTCCAATTCCATCCCGGCAATGCGCCGCAAAACGATCGAGACGAGGTGAATGGAAGCGGTAGCGTACGAATACCCGTCCCCTGGGGCGCACCAAAGAGTCGACGTCGTGTACGGGACGTCTCCCGTCTTGCCGTCCTCGAGGCCAAGGGCGATCTCGTCCGTCATTGCAGGCCAGCCATCGGGTCCAGCCGGGTCGATCTCCACCGCTTGGCCGTGCACGAAACTTGGGTTGTTCCCACGAATGCCTGCGGTAAACGATAACAGTTGGCCCAGCTTGATCTCTGCTTTCCGCGGGTCGGCCGGCGGAAACGCTTCCGGTGGGAGGAATTCGGGCGTGTATACCTTCTCGTCGAGGCCATTCGGAAACCGATCAGGGCGTTCGTTGATGAGCATCCCCATGGCGATGCTCGTGAACGGTTTACCGCACGAGGCGAGGTTGGGCGTTGCCTCGGGGTGTCCGAGTCCAAACCAGCGCTCGTATATCAGCCACCCGTGACGCAAGACAAAGAGTCCGCCATTTTTTGTTTCGGATCGCATCAACTCAAATGCTGTGTCGAGTCTTTCTTTGTCGATCGAAGCAATCCGGGCTTGGTGACGCTCGCTGCCCGGCCGGCGCCAACCGCCGTCGCGATCGTGTGGGGGCACATACACATTAATCGAGCTCCTTTGGCGTATCCATCCGCTCAACCAGCCGCATGCCGCCTGCTCGTCAGCTCTTTTACTCGTTCAAAAAACCAGCGGATCTCGTTGTCCCAGACGCCCCACCTTGGCGGCCAAACGGTCTGTAGGTACTTACTACTGTGTAATCCCCACGAAACTCCGAGTTTCACGGAGAGTTCAAACGCGCGCTTTCCTGACGATTCGTTGAAGAGGATGGGCAGCGGTCGTTCTTGATACCAAGGTCGCGCCTTAATGAGATCAACCTTCGCACGACACTCCGTCACATCGCTTGGTTCACCTTCAATTTCGAGTTCGTCGGGACCGTGCAAGATGACGAGATCACCGGCAGAGAAAACCGCGTCGATTTCATGGAGTCCCCATTGCTTTTCGTTGAGAAGCGCCGCTTCCGACGTCGACACTAGGAGTCGCCGTCCGTGGAAATGCTCCGCGCGCTCTTTAGCCCGAACGATTAGTTCGGCGACACGATTTGGTTTTAGGATCCCGTGATGGTAATGGCCCCACATCACCTCGTTGGCGATTTCGACGATGATGTTTGTGTACGCACGCTCACAGACAAAGTCGACTGCTTCGTCCACAGCCCGTTTGATCTCTTCCTCGCCCGGGAAAACCGTGTCCTGACCAAAATAGAAAAGTTGCAAGATCACGACCATGCCCAACGTGTCGCAGGCTTCGATGACCCTGCTCAAACGATCTCCATAGGCCGGGTCGATTTCGCCATTTGAGAGGAAGCCCGAGTTATGGAGGAAGTCTCTTTGCCCATTTGGGCGGCGGCCTGCGCTCCCTCGGCCTTCCGGGATCCACGGCTTTGAAATTAGGGGATGCCCGCCTTGGAAGTTGAGGTTGATTCCCATGATCCCGTAGGAGCGGTACTCAGGAAGCGCTTTGATAAAGCGATCTGTATTTGCCGTCGCCGACTCGGGTGACTTCCAGACCCCGTAAGCCGCAAAGCCGTTTTCGGGATAGGAACCGTCGTCGTCCCAAAACGACGTTCGTCCCAGTGTATCGTCGAACGTGGCGTTAACCGTCCGCACGTTGTAAAGAAGCCCCTCGACGCCTTCGCACCCCTCATACGTCGGTCGTCCATTGATGAGAAACCGATCGCCTTTAGTATCGACATGGGTTTTTCGCACTTGCACTTCCCCCTCGGCTATAGGTTTAGCGGATTAAATCACGACGGGCGCGCCCAAATCTGCCGACTTATAGCACGCTTCGACGAGTTGGAGCGTCATTAGGTATGCCGCGCCCTCCGTTTCAAAGGGCTTTTCATCGAGCAGCCCCTCGATAAAGTGCAGATGCGTGCTGCGACAACTGTCGCCGCGATACCCCTCCTTCGGGCGCAGGTATGACAGCAAGCGCCTTTCCCCGCGCATATCGATCCAATACAGTTCGCCGTTGAGGCCGAGTTCGAGCGAGCCCTTGCTCCCTTCGATCCTCATTTGGCAAAAGGTCTCCGAAGACCGCGCACCGGCGTAGCGGTTGGCGTCGATCACCCCGCTTGCACCTGATTGGAACTCGAGGGTGATCAGCGCGAAATCTTCGCCTTCAATCGCGGGATTGAGTCGGCGCGTGCGGCAGTTGACCCGATGGACGGGGCCGCAAAGGAAGAGAAACGTGTCGAGAAAGTGGATCAGCGTCTCGCGAATGAGAAACTGCTTCATCGTGCGAAAGTACGGCTGCGCGGGGTAGGGATTCGGGCCAGAACCGTCACCGGGCCTCACCACACACTGTACGTGGTGCACTTGACCTACCTGGCCCGCCTCGAGCGCCCGCTGCATCGCACGATACCAGGGCTGCCAGCGCCAATTCTCATTGACCATGAGGCGGACGCCTCGCCTTTCGCAGAGCTCTACCAGTTCCGTAGCCTCGGTCAGCGTGCGTGCAAAGGGTTTTTGGCACAAAATCGCCTTTTGGCGCTCAGCCGCGAGCCGCACGAGCGCCCCGTGCGCAGCGGGGCGCGTGACGATGTCCACAAACGAACAATCAATCTCATCGAGCATCGTCTCGGCATCCGTGTACCAACGCTCAATCCCAAACTCCCTGGCAAACGCCTCGGCACGCTCGCCATCGTGATCTGCAACGGCAACAATCTGTACGCCTTTGATACGGCGCCAAGCGTCGATATGATGCCTGGCAAAAAAACCCGCACCGATCATGCAACCGTTAAGCCCCATCGAGACACCACCTTTATATCGAAGAGTCGCGCACATGCCCTCAGGCGTCAGGGCAACGAGCCGAGCTCCTTGGCCGCGCTGGCGCAAGCGGCTTCCCAGGCGGATGACGGCACCTTAAAGACCTTGAGGGCAGTCTCGTACCGAATCGCCCGCATCGCTTCGGGCGGCAATGCGAGCGCATGGTACCGAGCCATCTCGACCGGCACGTTGTCGAGGTGATCCGAGCCCATCATGAGCCGTCCAGGCCCCAAGGTCTCGACAAAGCGACGCACCTGATACGTGGCGCACCAGGAAGGCTCCAGGTAGATATTCTCGGCAATCTCAGCCGCGACCAGCGCCTCATCGGTGTAGACGGCGTAGCCGGCGTGCGCCAAAATGATTGGCAGCTCGGGGTACGTAAGCGCCCTGGGAAGGACGAGTGAGGGTAACGCAAATGGGGTCCCAAGGCCTGTGTGGACGATGACAGGAACACCGAGCTCGCTTGCAATGCCGAAAACCTTCTCCGCAGGGCCGGCAAGCGGCGAAATGCTGTGTCCCAAAGTGTGCAACTTCACAGCAACAAACCCTAACCCATTGACTGCACGGCGCACCTCTTTGACGTAGGCCCGTTCATCCATCCAAGGGTCTGGTGACGCGATCCCCATGATGCGAAACGGGTGGGCCTCCGCCAGGGCCGCGATGCGATCGTGGATCGCTGAAATGGGCTCGAGGGTGGGTTGGGGCATCACAAGAGCACAAGCCACACCGTGTTTGTTCATCGCAGCAATGAGGTCAGCCTCGCGCGTGGTTACCCCCGTAAACTTTGATACGCCTAGGTGGGCGTGTGTGTCAAACCACACCTTGCACCCCTCCGTCCCCGGGAGGCGTCGCACTTGAGAACGACCCCTCTTCGACCGCAGCGATGACTGCCTCGACAACCATCTCCGTCTTGGCGGTACCACCTAAATCCGGAGTCACGGTCCCTTTTCGAATCACCCGGGCAACCGATTTACTAACCGCATCGCCAGCTTCGACGAGACTGCCATCGCCGTGTTTTTGCCCCAACCACTCGAGCATCATCGCACCCGACAATATCGTCGCTAATGGGTTGGCGACTCCCTTTCCGGCGATGTCGGGTGCGGTGCCGTGCGAAGGTTGAAACAATCCATGGCGTTCCCCCACGTCGGCCGACGGCGCAAGTCCCATGCCACCCACGGTCGCCGCCCCCAAATCCGAGAGGATGTCGCCAAACATATTCTCGGTCACAAGCACGTCGTACTCACCAGGTCGCTGAACGAGCCAGAGGCTCATGGCGTCGACGTACGCGAAGTCGGCGCGCACGTCGGGATACGCCTTGGCCACGTCCTCGAAAACTTGACGAAAGAAAGCATACGAGCGCAGCACGTTGCTCTTGTCGACGCATGTGACCCGCGGGGGCCGATCGGGTCGCTGCCGCCTGAGTGCGAGCTCAAATGCGTAGCGGCACACCTTCTCTGTCCCTTCCCGGGTGATGACGACCGTGTCGGTTGCAACGTGATTTCTGACGACGCAACCGCCGCCCCTCGATGCGTAAAGCCCTTCGACATTCTCCCGCACGATGACATAATCGATATCGCGGGCGATTTCGGGGAGAAGGGGGCTTGGACTGCCGTGGAAGTGCCGGATGGGACGCTCTCCGGCGTACAGGTCGAGGTCGAAGCGCAGGCGAAACATAACTTCGCCTTGAACCTCGGTCCCGTCGGCAAGCCTCACGTCGGGGAGGCCGACTGCGCCTAGGAGGATGGCATCGGCGGAGGCGCAGCTCTCAAAGACCTCGTCGGGTAGCGCCACCCCGGTGCGGCGGTAAAGCTCGGCGCCCGCCTCCAGTTTTTCAAACTCCAATCGAAATAATCCATATTGACGTTCCACCGCCTCTAAAACCGACCGAGCGGCTCGCGTCACTTCGGGTCCGATGCCATCTCCGTCGATCTGTGCAATGCGGTACGTGCGCTTCACTCCGACATGGCTCCCTTCGCCACATGTATCCAATGTATACAATATTGCTTGGAGCTATCGCCAAGAACACCTTCTTACGTTTTAATCACATCTGTTACATTTTGAGGAGGCGAGTAGGCAAGCGTTTGTTTCGGCGACCTGCTCGATTTGCAAGCGGCGGCAAATACAGCCCGCTCGCTCGTCAAAAAGTGTGGCTGCAGGCGCCGAGGGACTCTTTAAGGCGGGGAATCAAAACTATGCGCCGCTCCGTCGCAACCGGTCGACTTTGTCGGCAAAACCCGTCAGGGCTTCGGTCATCTGCGCA
>CAYRIY010000106.1:7715-11831 GCA_964424335.1 uncultured Clostridia bacterium | reverse complement strand
AAAGAGGAGAAGTCATTTCACGCCCTCCTCCTCAATGACGCTTTTGCAATGCAAAGGGGGCAATACTCGTGTCGCGACCCAATCTGGTGCTGATTACGACGGATCAGCAGCGGGGCGACTGCCTAGGTGCGATGGGACACCCGGTGCTAGAGACTCCGTATCTCGACGAGATGGCGGAAAACGGCGCGATTTTCACCCGTGCTTACAGTGCGGTGCCTTCGTGCACCCCTGCTAGGGCGGCAATTCTAACTGGAATGGATCAATGGAATCACGGTCGACTCACCATGACAGGAAGTGATTCCTTAGAGTATCCAGCGACCCTCCCCGGCACACTCGCGCAAGCCGGCTACCATACACAGGCGGTGGGCAAGATGCACCATTCTCCCTCGCGAAAACTGTATGGATTTCACCATATGGTGCTTGACGAAGCCGACCGCCGAGAGGGGAATTTTATAAGCGATTACCATTTGTGGTTTGAAGCTCATAAACAAGGTGCGTTTGGCACCCGAGACCACAGCATAGGCTGGAACAGTTGGATGGCCCGACCGACTCACCTGCCCGAACATCTCCATCCTACATACTGGGTGGCGAGCGAGGGCACGAACTTCATCATGCGCCGCGACCCTACGAAGCCCTTCTTCCTCTGGCTGTCGTTCCACAGGCCTCACTCGCCGTATGACCCGCCAAGAACATACTTCGAGATGTACGACGGACGGGACGATATACCTGAACCGTACATTGGTGAGTGGGCCAGGATATTTGATCGCCGGGTAGCGAACGTCAACGCGCCGAGAACCCACCGTAGCGCCCGTGAGACGCGCCGCGCCAGAGCAGCGTATTATGGCAGCATCACATTTATCGACCACCAAATCGGCCGCTTCTTATATGAATTCAAGCGATTGGACCCCGATGCTTATGAAAACACCATGTTTTTGTTCACGTCGGATCACGGAGACATGCTCGGGGACCATCATCACTGGCGCAAAACATACGCATACGAAGGTTCGGCCCACGTTCCATTCTTGATCTCTTTCCCCAGACGCTGGGCAGAAAAACGTGGCCAAAGGATCGACCAACTTGTGGAATTGCGAGACATCATGCCGACACTTCTCGACGCCGCGGGCATCGAGCCGCCCCCCTCGGTCGACGGCAAGAGTGTGTTGCCTCTCATTAGGGATCCAAACGGAGCACAGGGAGAATGGAGGGAGTATATTCAAGGCGAGCACACCATCTGCTATGACCACGAGTGGGGTATGCAGTACATTACCGATGGTAATGAGAAATACATTTGGTTTCACCACACAGGCAAAGAGCAACTTTTCAACCTAAGCGCTGACCCCGGCGAGTGCCACGATCTCTCCAAGGAACGTGCGAGTCAAGAATCCCTCGAACACTGGCGCTTTACTCTGGCCACCATCAACGAGCAACGGGGTGACCCCCGAGGAAAGAGCGGTCGATTGATACCCCAACCGGACGGAGCGCTCTTGCTCTCCCCCAACTACTTTAAGTGGAAAGCTCGCGCAGAGCGCCTTGAAAATCAGGGAGGAACTCCAAAATGAAGATGAACTGCATCGTCGTATGTTTTGACACCCTACGCCATGACGCTGTTTTCACGGATTTGGCATCGACGCCCAACCTCGATAGGCTCGTTGACCGATCAATTGTCTTCGACAATGCTTGGGGAGAAGGGGAACCGACGATTCCTTTCCGCCGCGCGGCGATGACAGGGCGTCGCTCATTCCCCTGGCGATACCACATCGGTGACCGGGGGTCGACTCCAAACTTGCTCGGGTGGCACGCTATACCCGAAGACCAGACGACACTTGCAGAATACCTCTTTCAGCGTGGATATCTGACCGGCCTGATCACCGATGTTTGGCATATGTTCAAGCCGACGATGAACTTCCATCGGGGCTTTGTGTCCTGGGATTTAATCCGCGGTCAAGAAGCTGATGTCCAGGTGGTTACCTCCGAGGCTGGACTCGATCCCGAGATCCCGGTGCCGTATCAAATGCAAGTCCTAAATAGGACCAAGGAAGAACAGTATTTCGTCGCGCAAGTATTTCAGCGAGCAAGCGAGTGGGTAAAGGCGAACGTCGACAACGGCCCATTTTTCCTGTGGGTCGACAGCTTCTCACCCCATGAATTGTGGGATCCGCCAAAGGAGTACGCCGACGCTTACTATTCGGCGCCTCATGTTCGCGACTATTTGGCGCCATTTCAATTGAATGACCGCAATCCATCCACGGACGAAATTGAAAGGACGAAAGCGCTCTACCAAGGGTATGTGACGTTTTGCGATCGGTGGTTTGGTCATTTTCTCGACACGCTGATTGAATCTCGTCTCTTGGAGAACACTCTTCTCATCGTTCTATCGGATCATGGCACTGAACTTTGGGACAAGGGCCGCTTTGGCAAGACCGAAAGCCGCCTCCATCCCTACAACACCAAAATGAATTGGATCATGCACCATCCGACTTATTCGACCGGCGCTGGAACAACGCGCATCAATGCGTTCGTTCAAAACCATGACCTGGTGCCGACAATTCTGGATGCGCTCGACATTCCCCATGCTCCTTTAGACGGACATTCACTATGGCAACTCGTGAACAACCCGGGAATGCACGTAAGGGACTACGTCATTACGGGATGGAATGAGTATGCATGTGTGAGAGACAACGAATGGGCGCTCTCGATGAATACTGTGAGGCCTGACAACGATTTGCGTCTCTATTCGTTGCGAGATGACCCCGAGGAGTCGAAAAACGTAGCTGATCGCTACCCGGACGTGGTCGCGACGTTCCGTACCCGTCTAGAAGCGCTGGTTGGCGGTCCAATGCCAGTACAGTATGTGCACCGACCAGCACGGGGACTCGGCGCGACGTATGGACAGTTGCGCGCGATTCGCCGTGAACTTGGAATGCAATAGGAATACTAGCGCGTTATGAGTTGGAGGTATTCAAGACATGGCGGCCACATGCTTTATTACCCACGCAGGGCGTGAGCATATTGATCGTACGGCGCTATTGCGACTGCTTAATGAGCATTTGGAAATAGATATCGAGAATACCGGAGACACCGAAGCTATAAATCCACATCCGACAAGTTTGGACCCGAATTCCAATGAACTCCCTAGTGTGGAAGGTGTACGAAGCGTTTTAGAGAGGCAAATCGACCGCGCAAGCGTCGTCATGGCGCTCGGAGCGATGTTTTTACAACACGATCACAGATCGTGGGCAGAATATGAGTTGGCATATGCGACGAAATCAGGAAAACCGGTGATCGCATTCACACCCTACGGTACATCCGACCTTCACCCTTGTCTACGTGAACAGGCCGACAAGGTCATCGTGTCGACAAGGAGCGATGGATTGGTGTGGAGCCCTAGCGATGTCGAAATCGCCTTGGACATGCTCCTTGAAAGCGCTCATCGGACGGAGTGCACGAAATGAACCGCAAGCATTCAACAACGACCCGGGAATTGGGCCGACTTGAATACATGAAGTCGGTTGCGAGGTCTGAAGAGGCTCCCATTGACCGTCCTAACGTGATCTGGATTTTCGGTGATCAACATAGAGCACAAGCGTTGAGTTGTAACGGCGATCCCAATGTACATACTCCGAACATTGACAACCTTGCTACCCATGGAGTGAACTTTACATCTGCAGTATCGGGGTATCCACTTTGCTGCCCCTTTCGAGCCTCCCTGCTCACATCGAGATACCCTCACAAGTGTGTGCCTGGGCACGGATACCCTTTGCCTGCCGACCAGCCGACGATCGCTCATGTATTCAAAGAACACGGGTACAAGACTGCCTATTTTGGAAAGTGGCATCTCGACGGAGCCCGCGGCGCGGAGGCGTGTGTCACTCATTTCGTTCCGCCGGAGCGTCGTGGCGGATTTGACGAATGGATAGGGTACGAGAACAATAACAGCCAGTGGAACACCTGGGTACATGGCGGGAAGGGCACGGACGCGTTTCAGTACAGACTCCCCGGATATGAAACGGACGAACTCACAAGCCTAATGGTCAAATATATCAAAGACCGTAAAGAGGACGGAGGATCGCCTTTTTTCGCCGTATTGTCGGTCCAACCTCCACATCCTCCATATGC
>CAYRIY010000106.1:5533-7615 GCA_964424335.1 uncultured Clostridia bacterium | reverse complement strand
AACGTTCCCCATGTGCCGGCGATTAGAGAGCAGGCTCGTCAATCCCTTGCAGCATACTACGGAATGATCGAAAACCTGGACATGTGCCTCGGACGAATTCTTGATGCCCTCAACGAGACCGGCCAACTGCTCAACACACATGTACTCTTTTTTAGTGATCACGGAGACATGCACGGCTCCCATGGGCTAAACGGAAAAGTCGTTCCCTACGAAGAGTCAATCCGAATTCCGTTTATCATCGGCGGAGAGTTGCAGAGATTCTTCGGTCGGAAGTGCGGAACTGTGAACGCCCCGATCAACCACGTCGATATCGCCCCTACAACGCTGGGACTTTGCGGCATACAACCTCCCGAGTGGATGGAGGGGTATGACTACTCCCGGTATCGACTTGACCCGACCCCAGGCGGGCCAATTTCCGCTCCTAACCCGCCCGAGCCCGATTCGGCATTCCTCCAGGCGATTATTCCGCGAGAAGGCGTAGACAAGGCATGGCGCGGGATGGTAACCAGAGACGGCTGGAAATACGTCTGCTTCGAAGGTGTGGATTGGCTCATGTACAATCTCAACGAGGATCCGTATGAACAGGTGAATCTCGCGCATCAACCGCGAATGGCACGCAAACGAAGCGAGTTGCGGGACCGTCTACGACAGTGGATCTTGGATACCGACGACCGGTTTCGAGTTCCGACAGACGAAAATCACAAGAGTGGCGGAGGGCAATGAGAAAGATCTCGTTTCGTCCTTGCGCCTCCCCCACCCCCAACTAACAAGAAGCAGGAGATACTTCGCCTTCGCTGTAGATTTACATTCGATCATCACTCTTGTCCAGATCGGTCATATTTAGGACGCCCTCAGGTGGCGGGCCTATGCACGGACACTACTCCAAGGAGGTCAACTAAGGTGAGTCTTGGAAGAAAACTGCGTTACGGCATGGTCGGCGGAGGTCCTGGAGCGTTTATCGGCGCCGTGCACCGCAAGGCCGCTGCGCTCGACGGTGAGATCGAGCTTGTAGCAGGCGCCTTCTCCTCGTCTCCGGAAAAGTCAAAGGCGCAAGGCGAAGAGCTCTTTCTCGATCCCAGCCGGGTCTACGGATCGTACCAGGAGATGGTCGAGAAAGAGAGCAAGCTGCCTGAGGGCGAGCGGATCGACTTCGTCTCGATCGTCACACCCAACCACATGCACTTCCCTGTGGCCAA
This sequence comes from uncultured Clostridia bacterium, assembly GCA_964424335.1. Classification (GTDB taxonomy): domain Bacteria; phylum Bacillota; class Limnochordia; order DTU080; family RSA5; genus CAYRIY01. Next base: position 6,419 of record CAYRIY010000106.1, on the reverse strand, counting down.
GGCGTTCATCGAAGCGGGCTTCCACGTCGTGAGCGACAAGCCGATGACCACCACCGTCGAGGAGGCCGAAGAGCTCTGCCGCCTCGTCGCCAAGCACGACGTCGTCTTTGCGTTGACGCACAACTACACCGGATACCCGATGGTTAAAGAGGCACGAGAGCTGGTCCGCCAGGGCAAGCTCGGCAAGATCCGCAAGATCGTCGTCGAGTACCCGCAAGGCTGGCTTGCTACGCTCCTCGAAAGTGAAGGCTCAAAGCAGGCCTCCTGGCGCACCGATCCCGCGCAAGCCGGCGTCTCGTCGTGCATCGGCGACATCGGCTCGCACGCCGAAAACCTGGCCCATTACATCACCGGCCTCGAGATGGAAGAGATCTGCGCCGACTTGACCACGTTTGTTCCCGGCCGACAACTCGAGGACGACGGCAACCTGCTCGTCCACTACGAAGGCGGCGTGCGGGGCATCCTCTACGCATCGCAAGTTTCGGTCGGCGAGGAAAACAACCTCAACATCCGCATCTACGGCACGGACGCTTCACTCGAGTGGTTCCAGGAGCATCCAAACGAGCTCATCGTCAAGTACCCGGACGCTCCTCGCCAGATCCTGCGCAGGGGCAATGGCTACCTTTCGGCGATCGCCCAGCACAACACCAGGATTCCGTCGGGCCACCCGGAGGCGTTCATCGAGGCGTTTGCAAACATCTACGTCAACGCTGGACGCACCATTGCCGCGAAGATTGCAGGCGTGGAGCCTGGGCCCTTTGACACCGACTTTCCGACGGTGCAAGACGGCGCTCGAGGCGTGCACTTCATTCACAAGGCCGTCGAGAGCGGCAAGAGCAGCGCCAAGTGGGTCGACGCCCGCTACACGCCGCCAACGGCTTAAGCG
>CAYRIY010000106.1:0-5433 GCA_964424335.1 uncultured Clostridia bacterium | reverse complement strand
AAGCGCAGCAGCACAAGCGGAGCAGCGTGAGCGCAGCATTGTAACATCGGCCACGTGACACGCGGGTCGTTTCCTTAGCCAACTTGGAAGGGCTCCCATCCCGGGGGCCCTTCTTAATCGAACTTGAGCAACTCGAGCAATCTATTTTTGCGTATCGTGTTTCGGCCGCCTGTAAAGACGCGCCGCCCATGAGAACCCGTAAAGGTTGTGTAGAGCAGTTGGGTCAATCGAGAGCCTGTATATTGATCTCCTGCCCGGACCGCCCGGGCATCGTCGCCGCCGTCTCCAATCACCTCTTCTCCCAAGGGGCGAACATCGTCCAACTCGATCAGTATTCGACGGACCCCGTCGAGGGCAACTACTTCATGCGGGTCGAGTTTGACTATCCGACCGAAAGAGAGAGCGAGTTGGTCGGCGCCTTTCACGAAGTGGCGGAGCGTTTCGACATGGACTGGCGGCTCGCCAAGTCCGACCAACCCAAGCGAATGGCGATTTTCGTCAGCAAAGAAGAGCACTGTCTCCTCGAGCTTTTGTGGCAGTGGCGGCGAAAAGACCTCAGGGTTGAGATTCCGATGGTCATATCCAACCACCCCGACCTGGAAGATGCCGTACGCCCTTTCGGCATTCCCTATTACCACTTGCCGATCTCCAAAGAGACAAAGTCGGAGCAGGAGCGACAGGCTCTCGCTTTGATGGACGGAAAGGTCGACTTCGTGGTCCTTGCCCGCTACATGCAGATCTTGAGCCCCAAGTTCCTTGCCGCATACCCCAACAGGGTGATCAACATCCATCACTCGTTCCTGCCGGCCTTCATTGGTGGAAAGCCGTATGAGCAGGCATATCAGCGGGGCGTCAAGATCATCGGCGCCACCGCGCACTACGCATCCGAAGAACTCGACGCCGGTCCCATCATCGAGCAGGACGTCGTCCGAGTCGACCACCGCGATAGCGTGGCGGACCTCAAGCGCATCGGGCGCGACATCGAGCGCACCGTCCTTGCCCGCGCCGTCAAATGGCACGTCGAAGACCGCATCCTCGTATACCAAAACAAGACGGTCGTCTTTTAGGCCAAATGGCGCGAAGGCTGAGCGCGGGGAACTCATGGAGCGAGGTCAAAGAGGCCCTCGTGGGCGCGCTCCCGGTCGGCCTGAGTTACATTCCTCTTGCCATGGTCTTTGGCGCTTTGGCCCGCACGACCGGCCTCACACTGGCTGAAGCTGCAGCGATGTCGCTCCTGATCTACTCGGGAGCGGCGCAGCTCCTTGCTGCCCAGATGCTTGCGGGAGGGGCCGCCTATGGCGGCATCCTCGTGGCCGGGGCCGTGCTCGCCCTGCGTCACGTGCTCATGGGGGCCAGCGTCGCTCGCTTCCTCAAAGGCGTTCCTCTGCGGATCAAAGCAGCAATGGCGCTCTTTCTCACCGATGAAAGCTTTGCGCTTGCGCTCGGCCGCTATCAAACCAGACCGGAATCCCACGTCTACTTCATCGCGGTCAACCTGGCCCTTTATGCCTCATGGAACGCCGGTACGATCGTGGGATTCGCGCTGGGCCATTCGGCCGGTGGGCCGCCGTCCTTTGACCTTGGCATCATATTTCCACTGCTCTTTTTGGCGATCGTCGTACAGATGGCCAAGACTCCAATCGAACGAGGCGCGGCGATCGGCGGGGTGGCAATCGCTTTTGGCCTTCGCCACCTGCTACCCGCTGCGTGGATCGTGCTGATCGCGGCGCTTGGAGTCGGCATCGCGTGCGCCTTGATCGAAGAGCGTTCAACGAAGCCCAATGCCGACGCGCAGCACGGGGATGAGGCAACGTGACCACCGCGCTCCTGATCCTCCTCCTCGCCATCGCAACGATGGGCAGCCGGCTCATCGGCACGCTTTCAGGACGGATGCCCGGCGGGCGTCTCGAGCGGATCCTCCACTACGTTCCATTCGGGCTTTTTGCGGCCCTTGTCGTCATCGGCACGCCGACTGCCCCGGAGCCGCACTGGCTCGCGTGGCTCTCCGGGATGGCCGCTACCGGCATCCTCGCCTACCGGGGAACGTCCATTTTTCTATCCCTCGTCGCCGGGATTGGCCTCGCATTCCTGGTTTCCCAGCTCCTTACTTGACACGTGACCGCCATCACAGTATTTTGGTGGGAAATGGACGTGCTTGCATTTCATGGAAGGGTTGAATAAGTTGTTTTTGTACGATAGAGCCGCTCACGAAGGAGCACCGTTTAGCATCTTGCACGCTCCAAGGCTCGCGGGCAGAGGAGGGATGTTCATGCTGTCCTTGATCGGGTTGATCGTCGTCGTTTGGTTGATCGTAGACTATCTGGGCCGCATGTAGACGCACAACTTGAGCGCCGACGGCTTTCGACTCGCCCCGATGGAGTAACCGGGTTGCAAAGCCGTCGGCGCCGTAGTTGTTTGCTGCGCTATCGAAACACCAAGCGCTCGCCCTCGACGTCCACGGTGAGCTGTTGACCCGGAAGAATGCTGCCGTCGAGCAAGCCTTGCGCAATGCAGTTGGCAAGCTCGCGCATGATCGCCCGCTTGAGCGGCCTCGCCCCATAGACGGGATCGTAGCCCCGCTCAGCAAGGAGCGACTCCGCGCCGGGCGTCACGATCAGCTCGATTTGGTGGGCTTCTTTGAGCCGCTTCGCCAGCCGTTCCACTTGGAGCGAGACGATCGACTTCAGCTCTTTTTCGTCGAGCGAATGAAAGAGGATCACCTCATCGATCCGGTTTAAAAACTCCGGCGTAAGGTGCCGCCTCACCTCGATCATCACTTCGTCGCGCACCTTCTCGGTGATATCCCCGCCGGCCTCAGCAATCGTGCGAGAACCCAAGTTGGACGTCATGATCACGACCGCATTGCGAAAGTCGACGGTCCGCCCGTGCCCGTCGGTGAGCCTCCCGTCATCCAAAAGCTGGAGCAGCACGTTAAAGACATCGGGGTGCGCCTTTTCTACCTCGTCAAAGAGCACAACGCAGTACGGTCTGCGCCGCACCGCCTCCGTCAGAGATCCGCCCTCATCGTACCCCACGTATCCAGGCGGCGCTCCGATCAGGCGAGCGACCGCCTGCCGCTCCATGTACTCCGACATGTCGATGCGCACCATCGACCGTTCGTCGTCGAATAGAAAATCGGCGAGCGCCCTCGAGAGCTCCGTCTTGCCGACGCCGGTCGGGCCGAGAAACAGAAACGACCCCGTCGGCCGGTTGGGATCGGATAGCCCCATCCTCCCCCGCCGCACGGCCCCCGCCACCGCAGCGACCGCCTCGTCCTGCCCGATCACTCGGCGGTGCAGCAACGTTTCCATCTGGGCGAGCTTCTCCGCCTCCCCTTGTAGGAGCCGGGCGACGGGGATCCCTGTCCACCGGGCGACGACGTCGGCGATGTCACCCGCATCGACCACGTCTTTGGCCCCTTCTTGTCCGGGTTGATCGAGTTCGATCCTGATGCGGGCGGCCGCTTCGTCGATTAGGTCGACCGCCTTATCGGGCAGTCGCCGATCCGCGATGTAACGGTCCGAAAGGCGAGCCGCCGCATCCAGCGCCGCGCCGCTGATCGTGACGTCGTGGTGGCGTTCGTATCGCTCTTTTAACCCCTGGAGAATCCCAACCGTCTCCTCGATGGAAGGCTCCCCGACATATATGGGTTGAAACCGGCGTTCCAAAGCAGCGTCTTTCTCGATGTGCGTGCGGTACTCATCGAGCGTGGTGGCGCCGATCGCCCGGAGCTCCCCCCGGGCAAGCGCCGGCTTGAGCAGGTTGGAGGCGTCGAGCGCCCCTTCGGCCGCCCCTGCGCCCACCAGCGTGTGCATCTCATCGATGAAGAGGATGATCTGGCCGTCGCTCGCTTCGACCTCTTCGACAAGGGCTTTTAGCCGGTCTTCAAACTCGCCCCGGTACTTCGATCCCGCCACCAATCCGCCAAGGTCGAGCCGGAGCAGCCGCTTTTCCTTCAACGTGCGGGGCACATCGCCCGCGAAAATGCGCTGAGCCAGCCCCTCGACGATCGCCGTCTTGCCGACACCTGGGTCGCCAATGAGGACGGGGTTGTTCTTCCTCCGCCGTGAAAGCACCTGAATGACGCGGCGTATCTCCTCGTCCCGGCCGATTACAGGGTCGAGGTCGCCATTCTCGGCAAGCTCGGTCAAGTCTTTGGCAAAGCGCTCGAGCGCCTGATACCGGCGTTCGGGGTTGGAATTGCGAACGGGCGCTCGTTGACCGCTACGCACCTCCGCGACGGCCTTCAACACGCCTTTCCGATCGACGCCTTGGCGTCTGAGGAGCTCGCCCGCCGCGTCCGAGAGCGCGGCCGTGGCTGCCAGGAGGTGCTCGGCGCCGAGAAAGTCGTCGTTTAGGTCGAGGCGTTCTCGTTCGGCTGCTTGAAAGAGTTCCCTGAGCGCGGGAGAAGGAACGGGCGCCACGGCCCCATCGGCATGGGCAAGACCGGCGAGGGCGATGTCGATTTCGACCCAGACGGCGCCCGTCCCGGTCCCCAGCCTTCGCAAGATGATCGGAGCAAGCCCATCTTCCTGCTCCACGAGCGCAAGGAGCAGATGCACCGGCTCCACCCGTCGGTGCCGGTGGTCGGCCGCAATCGCCTGCGACTTTTCGAGGGCTTGTCGCGCTTTGACGGTCCAGCGATCAAAAGGTGTGATTGCGCGTCATCCTTCCCGTACGCTCTAGTATTCACCAGTAGAGCGCCGAAAAGGATACACGATCATGCGAGATTTACGAGGCGGCGCGCTGCTTTCGCTCGGCCCAAGGAGCCACAAAGGCGTTGTAAATCCAGCATCCTAGGCAAAACTTGGAGATTGCCAAAAGACCGGCGGCCCCGATCGTGAGCAGCGAAAAGGTCCAAGCGGCGCCCACGAGTCCGGACATGCCACAAACGGCGGCGGCGAGCAGCATCGAGCCGCCCATCCCAGTTGCGAACCGCCTCGGGTAAAGCGTCGTACGGTGACGGGTCCGGGACACGAATGAGATCCAGTAGTCGAGGAGATTGAGCGACGGAAAGACCGCTCCCACCAACATCACCAAACCAAACGCTCCGAGCGCGCCCCAAAGCCCGAGTGCGCTCAAGAGCGCCGTCACGAGGATCGTCGTAATCGGCTGAATTCGCCAGACGCTCATTGTTCGTGCCCCCTGTTTCGCCCCAAAATACCCAACGATTGGGATTAATTATAACACGAACACATGCGAGAAAGCGCCTCGGGCATTTGGAATCTGGAACGGCCATATCGGGAAATCAATGAGTTGCTCCCACCGGTCGTGGGATGTCGATCGGGCAGTGGCTCAAGGCGCCAAGTCGCCGTCAAAGCTGCGCCATGTTGCGCCTCACCCAAGATTCGATCGCGCTTTGCGCGCCTGCGATGGCTAGGACTCCGATGGTGGGCTTCATCCATGAGGGAAACAGCCAAAATCCTGTGTACA
>CAYRIY010000105.1:4497-12030 GCA_964424335.1 uncultured Clostridia bacterium | reverse complement strand
ATCGCTGCTGCCCCCCACGACGGACACGGGTGGAACACTTACTTTCCGATGCCCTATGGCAACGGCGCGCGCATCACGATCGAAAATCAATCCGAAGAGGACATCCGCTCCTTTTACTTTTACATCGACTACGAGGAGCACCGCCACGTTCCTGACGCTTGGGCTCGTTTTCACGCCTGGTGGAATCGGGAGCTGACGGACCCCGGGCCTCGAGGAGAAAACGAGTGGTATTTGCTCCACGCACCGGATCCAAACCTGTCCGACGAGGGCAACTACCTCTTGTTAGAGGCTGAGGGAAAGGGGCATGTCGTCGGGGTCAACTACTACATCGACTCACCCACACCGATCTGGTACGGAGAAGGCGACGACATGTGGTTGATAGACGGGGAGCCGTGGCCCGGGTCCCTGCACGGCACCGGGACCGAGGATTTCTTTAACAGCGCATGGGGACCCAACCAGCTCTACAACCACCCTTATTTCGGATATGCAAAGATCTCCGAAAGCATCGGACACCTAGGACGAACCCATTGCTACCGCTTTTTTCTCGACGATCCCATCTGCTTTGATAAGTCGATTCGAGGCAGCATCGAGCACGGACACGCCAATGCGCTCGTCTTTGACCTCAGCTCCGTAACGTACTGGTACCAGTCCGAGCCCCACAAGCCATTTCCCCCCCTCCGTCCCAAAGACGAACGCCAAAACATGGAGCCGATCACCGTCCTCGATATCCACCGATGGCGTCATGCCTGGCGGGAGAAGATGGGTGGCGGCAAACTGTGGGGACATGATCCGACCCCCGAGACGGCGCCGCCACCTTCTTCCAAGTAAACGGCAATTTCCGAGCGATCATTGCAACATGTTTGAAAAACGCTTGACGGCACCGGTCGTGTCGACAAATAGGGGGCGTTGTCCATGCACGAAAGCGGTGGGTTAGACAGTGCGGCGATGAGCTTCGAGGCCGAATTGATGGAGGCCAAGGTCGCACAGGCGATTGAGATCATGGGCGAAGTCGACATCGATGTGTGGCTCACGTTCGCACAAGAGATGGGTGATGGTGGCGATCCCGTCTACCCCATCATCTTTGGAGAGCGGGATCTGGGCGACGGATTGCTGCTCTTGTCGAGGGACGGACGCCGCATCGCGATCGTCGGCGGACTTGACGCTGCGATTCCCGCGGCCACGCCGACTTGGAATGAGATCGACGTCTACAAGGGAAGTTTCAGGGACGCCTTGATCGCGAAGCTCGAGTCCATCTCGCCACGGCACATCGCCGTCAACTTCTCACGATCCAACCGCAAAGCCGACGGCCTCTCCTATGGCAATTTCCTCAGGTTGCAGGCGGCATTGGAAGGGACGCGCTTTGCCGATCGCCTCATCAGCGCCGAACCGATCATCGCCAGACTTCGCTCACGCAAACTGGCGCAAGAAGTCGCGCTCATTCGGGAAGCCATCGCCGAAACCGACGAGATCTTTGCGGAGTTATCCGCATTCCTGCGTCCGGGCCTAACTGGCCGGGAAATCTACGAATTCGTACTGGAATCGGTGGACAGGCGCGGCGTGCAGCCGGCCTGGAGCCGAGATCACTGCCCGATTGCAACCGTTGGCCCCGTCGCGCCCATCGGCCACACGCCCCCAGGCGACGTGCCCCTCGAGAGAGGTTGGACCCTACAGGTAGACTTCGGCATCAGGAAAAACGGCTATTGCTCGGACTTTCAGCGGATGTGGTACGTCCTGGAACGGGGCGAGACCCACCCACCTGCCGAGGTGACGCGCCTATTTGACACGATACGCCGTGGCATTGACACTGCCATCGCGCACCTAGGGCCCGGGGTACCGACCTGGAAGTGTGCGCAACCGGTCCTGGACATCCTCACCAACGCTGGTTATCCGCCCTTTCAATACTCCCTCGGCCATCAACTTGGCCGAGCGGCCCACGACGGCGGCCCGGGTCTTGGTTTTCGCCGAGAGGGCGCCCCGGAGTCACTGCTCGAGCCTGGATGGGTCGTGACCGTGGAGGGCATCGAGACGCTGGTTGAAGGGAGGGGTTGGGTGAGCCTCGAGGAGGACGTACTGATCACCGAGAGCGGGGTCGACGTCCTGACAACGCCACAAAAGGCGATGTGGTTGATCCGGTGACGATCAACCAGAATAGGGCCGTGCTCTAAATAATGGTGGGAAAATTTTAAAACCCATAAAGGAGGTACATGCATGCGAGCTGTATGGGTAGGTGGCGTCACGTTGTTGGCTTTGTTGCTTACGGCATCCCTTGGCGCTTTCGCACAAGACGAAGTGGTGGAATTGAAAGTTGGCGTAGTAGGCGATCTGAATATGTGGATTGACGAGTTGATACCCGATTTCCACGCTCGCAACCCCAACATTCGCATATCGATGGTCGACAATACTGGGTGGAACATGGAGAAGGTAATCTCGGCCCACCTAGCCGGCGACCCCTTTGACGTCGTGGTTGCCGTAATCGAGCAGGCCAGCGCCATTGTCGATCTCGGCCTTTTGCAGCCGCTCGATTCCTTCATGGAGCGCGATACGGATCCCGAATTTGCCGAGTTCATGGCAGATGTCGATTCGACGATCATGAACATTTTCAACTACAACGGTTCGCAATACTACCTGCCCTTCGAGTGGAACCAGATGATGATGTACTACAACCCTCGCCTTTACGAAGAGGCTGGTCTTGCGGCTCCGACGAGCGATTGGACATGGCAGGACTTCTTGCAAAACGCCAGGGCGCTCACTCGAGACGTCTCAGGCGACGGACAACCCGACGTGTACGGATACGGACAGTTCTTTTGGAATCCCTTTGGCTTCTCGCCGTGGATTCTCACATCAGGCGGGAGGATCCTCGACGAGTCTTGGAGCGAATCCACCATGAACGATCCCGCGGTGTACGAAGCCGTGGATTTCGTTCGCAGCCTGATTTGGGATCACAACGTTCTTCCGGGTCCTGCAATCAGCGGCAACTATACGGCACTCGATGAAACCATTGCTATGTGGGGCGCAGGTCGCTGGCCTGCGGCGGGATACCAGAATGCAGGGTTTGAAAACTACGATGTCCAGCTTTGGCCGCGCCATCGAGATCAACGAACGGTGTGGGGCGGCGGCGCTCACGGAATATCTTCGGTGACCGCGCACCCCGAGGAGGCTTGGGAGTTTGTGAAGTGGGTCAACAGTTTCTTCGTCGTCGACCACGTGACTCGGCTCGGCACATCCATGCCGTCCCGTCGGTCTGTGGCGCTCAGTGACGCGATCAGCGATCCGCCGAACAGGCACTTGTACTACGAAGCCCTAAACGGCATCGTGACCGTTCCAGCGCCCCCTGAGTACCCCGACCTGCACACGGTGTTCGAAGGCGAGTTGCGCAAAGTGTGGGACGGCGAGGCCTCACCTGGAAGCGCCGTCGAAGAGATTCACAGGCAATTCAACTTGATCCTAAGCGGCGATTAACCCTGCGTCATTGGCGCGAGCTGTACGATCACAAAGGTAATGACGAGCGTGTCGATTTTCTCGGCGCGCTCGTCTGTTGCACGTCAGAGCAATTAAGATCACGCAATCATCAGGAGGCCGACGGTCAAAAATGGTGACACGACAGTACAATCAACCCTATACCGGAGAGCACCTCAACCGCGTTGCATTTCCCATGGGGGGGATCGGCGCCGGCATGATCTGCTTGGAAGGGACCGGGGCGCTCTCCCACTTCTCTTTGCGCAACCGTCCAGACCTCTTCAACGAACCCTGCATCTTCTCCGCCGTTTCCATCAAGGGAGAAGAACGCTCCGTCCGCGTCTTAGAGGGGCCGGTGCCCTCGTGGAAAATCTTTGGCAACCGAGGGACGGGCCTTGGCGCGGTCGGTTCGACGTACGGGTTCCCGAGATTTGCCTCGGCTTCGTTTGATGCTCGGTTTCCCTTCGGCATCGTCAGCCTCGAAGATCCCCGCCTCCCCATCAAGGTAGAGATCACCGGTTGGAGTCCGTTTATCCCGGGGGACCCGGACAACTCGAGTCTGCCCGCGGTCGGGCTCGAATACCGACTCATCAATACGTCGGACCGTGAGGTCGAGTTGGTCTACTCGTTCAATGCGAAAAACTTCATGTCGACCCGCACGGGCGGCGATGCAGTCCTGGCCGCCGAAAACGGCTTCACCCTCTGGCAACCGGGGAGCGAGGAAAAGCCTGAGGATCAAGGGGCATTCACGGCCACCGTCCTCGGACACGATGCAACAGTAAACTGCGCCTGGTTTCGCGGCGGGTGGTTCGATCCTCTATCGGTCGCATGGAAGCACGTCCAAGAAGGTGCGGTGGTCTCCGGAAAGCCGCTCACAACCGGAGGCCCAAGCCCCGGCGGCAGCCTTTACGTTCCGCTTTCCATCGCTCCGGGTGAATCAGAAACCGTGCGGTTGCTCTTTACATGGCATGTGCCGCGAACGACCCTCCGCACGGGCGATCCGAGAAACCCGGATGCACGGCGTGATGCCGACGACCAAAGCGCAACGTCGCCGCGGACCTACAGCCCTTGGTATGCCGGCAGGTTTTCTGAGATTCAACAAATCACGAGCTACTGGCGAGAACACTACGACGAGCTGCGGAACAAGACCGAATCGTTCACCGACTGCTTTTACAGCATGACTCTCCCGCCCGAAGTAATCGAAGCCGTGGCGACCAACCTGTGCATCTTGAAATCGCCGACGGTGTTGCGACAGCGGGATGGGCGCTTTTGGGCCTGGGAAGGCTCGAACGACGAGGTCGGAAGCTGCCCCGGTTCGTGCACGCACGTTTGGAACTACCAGCAGGCCTTGCCGCACCTCTTCCCCAGTTTGGAGCGGTCGCTGCGCGAGACCGAGTTCTTCGAGTGTCAAGACGAAAACGGGCACCAGACGTTTCGGGCGCCGCTTCCGATCCGCAAGGCGCCGCACGAGTTTCATGCAGCCGCAGACGGTCAGCTCGGTGGGATCATGAAAGTGTATCGCGAGTGGCGAATCTCCGGCGATACCGACTGGCTGAGGCGCCTGTGGCCGAAGATTCGGGCCAGTATGGACTACTGCATCGAAACTTGGGATCCCGACCGCGTCGGCGCCCTGATCGAGCCCCATCACAACACCTACGACATCGAGTTTTGGGGCCCGGACGGAATGTGCACGAGCTTTTACCTCGGGGCCTTAAAAGCGATGGTCGGCATGGGCGAGTATTTGGGCGAGGACGTTTCCGAATACAACGAGCTTCTAGAGCGCGGCCAGCGTTACATGGAGCAAGAGCTCTTTGACGGCGAGTACTTTTACCAAAAGGTTCAGTGGAAAGGGCTGCGGGCAGGCGACCCGACCAAGTTGCAGAGCATGGGCTCGTACTCGCCGGAAGCAGCGGAACTCTTGCAGATCGAGGGACCCAAGTATCAATACGGGACGGGCTGCCTATCCGACGGCGTGCTCGGCGCGTGGATCGCGGAAGTTTGCGGCGTCGGCTCGGTGCTCGACCGAGATAAAGTCCGCAGCCATCTTAAGGCTGTTCACAAATACAATCTGAAGCGTGACCTCTCGGAGCATTCCAACCCGCAGAGGCCGTCGTTTGCAACCGGTACCGACGGGGGACTGCTCCTGTGCAGTTGGCCCAAGGGCGGACGTCCGACGCTCCCCTTTGTGTACTCGGACGAAGTGTGGACGGGCATCGAGTACCAGGTCGCATCCCATCTATTGCTAGAGGGGCTGGTCGATGAAGGGCTCGAAATCGTGCGCACCTGCCGCGATCGGTACGACGGCCGCGTGCGCAACCCCTTCGACGAGTACGAGTGCGGCCATTGGTACGCACGGGCGATGGCATCGTACGGCCTGCTGCAAGGTTTGGGCGGAGTGCGATACGACGCCGTCGACAAGACATTCCACATTGCGCCTACGCTCAAAGGCGATTTCAGCGTCTTTTTCGCAACGGAGACCGGTTACGGGCTCGCCGGAGTCAAAGACGGAAAGCCCTTTGTGGACATCAAGAGCGGCAGGGTCGACATCCAGCATCTGGCGTACCAGCCTCGCTAGTTCTAGCAAGATGTGATCACAAGATGCGGTCGTTAGATGCGAGCGTAAGATGCAGTCGCAAGATGCGGTAGGCCGATCACCGGACCTTGAATCCGGGGTCGGCCTGCCGCTCATCGACCGCCGCTGCGGTACTTTGACGTTAGGATCGCACCCGCTGATCGAGATCGTCCAATGTAAACCGGACGCTGACGACGGAATGTTTGTCACTGCCCGGGCGATATTTGATGTACGTTGTCGCCACGATTGTACCGTCCGGAAGGAGTTCGATCCCGGGATAGCCGCAGTCCCAACCCGCATGACTGTGGAGGAGCTTGACTCGATACGCCCCTGGTCTCCCCTCTCGAATGTCCTGGTACGTGCCGACCCATGCCACGAAATGCCCCTTTGTCGGGCTTTCCGGGGCCTGATCTCGAAAGGCGATCACCATCCTGCCGTCCGGCGCCCGGACGCCCGCATGTCGGTCGCCCGTCAATTCCCAAGCGGTCTGGGACGCGTCGCTCCATGTCGCTGCCTCGTCCTGGCTAAACATTACGAGGCTGTGACCCTTGCGGGCATTCTCCCGCATGATGCAACAAAGCTCGCTCCCGTCGGGGGCGCGAAAGACGAAAGGTTCACACGGCATTTTATCCGGCAGCGCCAGCGCAACGCGGGGGTCGCTCCAGGTCACGCCCCCATCCGCACTCTCAGTCTGCATCACTTCCAGGAGCGTCTCGCCTTTGGCCTCGCCGGCCTGGCCGTCTGAGCGGCGGTGGTACATGCCCAGGTAATTGCCATTTCGAAGCCGCACGACACTGCTAAAGGTCATGACACACGGAAAACCAAGCGGCTCTGCCTCATGCCACGTGTCGCCGCCATCCTCGCTCACGATCCGAGGCATGTTTGGGTGGGCCGAGAACACCCACAGCCGCTCCTTGCCGCTCGCATCAACCATGCGATAGATGCTCGGACAATTTACGTGGCTCTTGTATCCGGGTGGCAACCGGTCGTCGATGCGCGTCCAGGTCACCCCGCCATCATCACTCTGGGCCATCGGCCCGGCTGCGCCGCCATGACCAATCGACCAGACGCAAAACATCGTGTGACCGTCGGGCATGAGGAGGGTCGTCGGGTGCCCCTGATAAACATCAGGAGTGCCGGCCGCCACGACAACCTGCCGTGCTGTCTCATCCGAAATGTCGATCGTCGGAATCCTATCTAAACCCATGGTCAATCCCCTTCATACTCTGGTCGAAGCCTGCGAGACAAGGGCCTTGAGGTTCTTTCTCGAGCGTTGCCGCGTCATCAAGAGCGTGATGATGCTAAACGCCGTCCACGGCATCGCCGCGGTCAAGAGCGCGCCCAGGGCGGTAGCGCCCCTTAAGGAGCGTGCGGATGCTTGCGCCCCACCAGATGATAGCTGCGACTCCAATAGCCGCAAGTCCTGCGATTGTGCTTCGGGAATATTCTATCAAGCCATCGTTCGTCTCTCCCATTGTCGTCTCTTCCATCGTCGTCTCTTCCAT
>CAYRIY010000105.1:1915-4397 GCA_964424335.1 uncultured Clostridia bacterium | reverse complement strand
CTCTTCCTCCGGACATTCCAGGACGCGCCTTGCTCATGACGAAGAGACACTTGGGATTCTTCGCACATTTCCAGAATTCAAAGGGGTTGTTGCTGTTGGCATCCATTCACCTAAGCCCGGAGGAGTACCAACCAAGGCCCCCGGAAGATAGCGACTCCTACGGGATCGGCATCGTAGGATGCGGCGGCATCGTGCAGAACACGCACCTTCCGGCGTACCGAGCATTTGGATACAACGTCGTGGGAGCTTGCGACATCTCACAGCAAGCCTTGGATCGGGTAAAGGACAAGTTCGGGATTTCATTTGTAACCACCCAAATCGATGCACTGCTCGAACGTGATGACGTACACATCATCGATCTCGCAGTCCACGCCTCGCAGCGTCGACCGCTCGTAGAGAAGATCGTCAAGGCCGGCAAGCCGATCCTCAGCCAAAAGCCGTTCGCTTTGACCGTCGAAGATGCGCAGTACATGGTCGACCTCTGCGCCGAAGCAGGCGTCCCGCTCATGATCAATCAACAGGCCCGCTGGGCGCCGAGCCACCGGGCGGTAAAGCTGCTGATCGAGCGGGGCGTCGTCGGTCACGTGTACAGCGTTGCCCACATCAACCGGTCGTTTCAAGACAATCCTAATTCGTGGGTCGTGGCGCTAAAAAACTTCAACATCATCGACCACGGCATTCACTATATCGATCTCTCCCGTTTCTTTAGCGGGCGCACGCCCATTCGAGTAAAGGCGACGACCACGATGGTTCCCGGGCAGGCAGCCATCACGCCGATGATCTACACGATCCTGTGCGAGTACGAGCCGGAAGCCCAACTCATGAGTACGCTCCACTTCAACAACATCGTAAAGGCCTCACCCCTGCACAGCTATGAGTGGCTCATCGACGGAACGGAGGGCTCTATCCGAGCGACACAGCGCGAGATCACGGTGTCTCGGGCCGACGAGCCGCACCGGCGTCACGTGTTTCACGTGCAGGGCAATTGGTTCCCCGATGCCTTTGGGGGCAGCATGGGGGAAATGATGCGAGCGCTCAGCGAGAATCGTGAGGCCGAAACCTCCGGGCGAGACAACCTCAATTCCATCAAGATCGCTGAGGCTGCGGTGAAAAGCTCTGAGACGGGCGAGGCGGTCCCGATATAGCTTTCGAGCTAGCTTTCGAGCCCTAGAGTGTGCTCGTGAATTCATGTGCTGAAGTGGCGTTAGGCAGCGGCACGGTACACGTATGGTTGCCTGCGGTTTTCCGGCCGCAGCACGCATGCTCACCCGCGTGCCGCAGCCGTCTGATACCGCACGCCACATGCATTCAGAAAACGTATCGTCTGCTTGAATCCGCGCAAGACTCTTCGCGGCAGCAAATCGCCAACCTTCCGTAACATCCGGGTGAGTGTGAGGTCTGAACCGTGCACGACCACGAGTGCAATATCTTGATCCTTACATATCTGCCGCTTGAGGGCATCACGCTTTCTCTGCGCAGTCACGACCTCTTTGGAAAATCGACCGGTAGGGTGGTAATGTTGCGGCCCATTAAACTCAAAGGCCGCCGCATGAGAGGCGTAGTACCGGTCTAATTCCATGAGTTCTCCGGTGGCCGGGTTCACGAGGAATTCCGGCTTAGCGCCATCCCAACACACCTTCGTGTCAGCGATCAAGGAAAGTGTCGCCCTCATGATGCCTTCCCCGAGGTGCCCTTTTTCAAGGCCCCTCGCGACCTCCTCTTTGTACGCTTGGTCAGCGTCTTGCAGGCGAAACCAGATGGGGGCCCGTCGATTTTTTTGCTGGCTGGCGATCCAGCGCGACTCCACGAGCGCTCGAAAAGCCCGCTTCAATGTCCTTAAGTGCAGCCCCGTCAATGCTCTTAGCTCCGACCACTTGAATTTGCCCGTACGTCCGTTCGACCCCGGCAACAGTTGCAAGATGCCGTAGCACAAGATCGCCTGAGGACGCAGGGCGTGGGACGCCCGGATCAAGCTGACTGGGATCTTTACCATGCGGCGATCCGCCTCACAGCAAACGGTTCTCCACCGCTTTTCTCCGGTGTCTGGATCGAAATAGGGCTCCAGCCAACCTGTCGCCTCTGCCCTTTTCAAAGCTTCATATATTGTGGAGCGTGCCAGGCAGGTGCGTTTCACAAGGCGTGCGGGAGCGTGCGATCGCATGCGCTTACTACGTCTTTTCGCGTCCAACTCATCGAAGCGCAGCCTCACCCATAAGAACTTCGCAGCAGGCGTCAACTCCTTTGTGAGCAAGAGCGAGGACGGAACATGGATCCATTCGAGATACTGCTGCGACCAGCGATTTCTCTTCGCTCCCATCGCCGACAACTGCAAGCTCTCCTTTCAATATGAATGCACCCGACGCACAAACACTTGTTCGCACCTCCGCGTAATCCTTGTCGTGATCGCATCTGGTGGTGATGTAACGTGAGAGAATTTGCATTGGAAACGGGGTGTGTGTGCCCGTATGTCGATGTATAACTC
>CAYRIY010000105.1:0-1815 GCA_964424335.1 uncultured Clostridia bacterium | reverse complement strand
TCCGAATTGTGCTCGCTACTCCACGGGAGGAGGCTTTCTAGGCCCAATGGCACCCCGTCGAACGCGTTGCTGCGAGAAAATCACCAGCTACAGGAAGTCACGATCAAACACGGATGTACTCGACAGACAGATCTCCGTCGTACAAGGCACTTTCCAGACGAGAATAGCGCAATCGAGTCCGGGAGTGCTCCAATCGGCTCGAGGCGCGACACGTGGTTATGAGTTGGTGCTCGGACTGCTGCACTGAGCGGATTGGCGCGAGTTGGTGCGTGTACCTGCGAGGTCGATCCGGAAAACACTCGCTACACCGCGGGAGGAGGCATCCGTCGAAAAACGGCGATTCCAATTTGCCGCACAGATTATGCCAATCGTATCCTCGAGTCACACGGAGGTAACACGCCCCGGGAAAGATATTGCCGATAAATCAACGCAAATTTGTATTCATCTGGAAGGTGTTTCCCTCCAACGGTGCCAATATGTTCATTCATTGAATAAACCAAGGGGTCGATATGGTGAGCTCAGGAATTTCGGAGCGTGGACTAAACCAACACGCCATAAAGGTATATAACGAAAAGCTGGTCTTCGACCTTATCGCGACAGAGGGACCGATATCAAGACGCCAACTTTCGACCCGCGTCAAACTCACTGCAAGCACATTGACGAACATCGTCAACGCGTTATTGCGCCTAGGTCTGGTTCAAGAGACGGGAACGCTCATGTCCGGCTCAGCAGGGGGTAAGCCACGAGTCCTCTTGGAAGCGGCTACTGACAAATATGTCATTGGAGCGGAGCTCGCCTCCGGCCACGCTCTGAATATCGGCGCAATGGCGCTTGACGGCTCACTCGTCTCGGTTGTGCGCAAGAGCGTGACTGGATCGGCGGAATCCCTAGTTGTATCGATTGCGGACCAAATCCAAGCATTTGCAAATGAGATCGGGAGACCGGATCAAATTCTAGGCGTCGGCGTTGGTCTGCCGGGTGTCGTAGACGACGTCAGTGGCTTGTGGCGAATGTCAACGCCTTACCAGATTGAGGATCTTGCGGTCACTCGCATACTGCAAGATCGTCTCGAATGCCACTTGGTCGTGGACAGACGCTCTAGGGTAATGTTGCAAGGCGAATGCAGATACGGCACATCGACCGGTCTTCAGAACGTCTGCTTCTTGCTGATTGACCTGGCGGATTTAGCCATCGGCGCGGGGATGTTGGTCGATGGCAGATTGATTCGGGGTCACCGAGAAGCGGCCGGTGAAGTGAGCCATATGATCATCGATAGCAGTGGCCCGCCGTGTCCACAGTATGATCATCGAGGTTGTCTAAAGTCACTATTGATGGAATCCAATCTACATGTGAATCTACAACGCGGCCACTTCAGCGCCTCAGAAATCGCCCAAGTCGCTGCGCACATCTCCCTTGCAATCTCTAACCTATTAGGCGCGGCTAGTCCCGAACAATTCGTCCTGTCAATAAGACCCGAAATAGTTGAGCTCCCCTTGATAGAAGCGATCGAAAAATCACTGACCCCCAATGTTTTCCGATCGGATCGTGACGTGCGGTATGTTCGACGGTCCGTCCTAGGGGCCAATGCAGGCGTCGTGGGCGCCGCGAGTGCGTTGATACGCAGAATGCTCGACGACAATTCACTCTCGCTCAAGTCGTGGCTGGCTTGTGTCGCCTCATAGACGGGCGTGAGCACCTTTCTGCCACGGGAAGGAGCATCCAATGAAACTGCGGGCCAAAGAGGAGGAGTCATTTCACGCGCTCCTCCTCAATGACGCTTTTGCAATGCAAAGGGGGCAATACTCGTGTCGCGAC
>CAYRIY010000104.1:0-12163 GCA_964424335.1 uncultured Clostridia bacterium | reverse complement strand
CACCGCGAAGGGATCGAGTTTGACTGCGTCTACGTGACGTCGGATTGGAGCGCCGCCGGCGTGTACCGAGCCCTTGAGAGCCTGGGGCGCAAAATTCCGGACGACGTCGCCGTCGTAGGCTTTGACGACACCTTTGGAGCATTTTACTCGCCTTCGCTCACGACGGTCGCACAACCGCTTGGCGAGATCGGGCGGACAGCCTTTGAGCTCCTTGCAGCGCGCATGGCCGGCGAGGCGCCCCGCGAGCCCGTGGACATTCGCCTGAGGCCGCGCCTAGTCAAACGGGAATCGACGGGTGGCCCCATGCCTTCCAAAGAGGAGCTAATCAAGGGGCTCTGGGAGAGCGATCTGATTTAAGTGACGGCGTCGGTCGGCATGTGTCTTTGCGGCTTCTAAACCGATTTAGAACTGTTGCTAAGGTGAAAGGAGGCGTCGACATGTAATCCGGACGTGCAATTCGATAGAGGGCAATCGGTACGGTTTATGCAGTTGCGCGGCTTTCTTTAATCAACAGGAGGGAGATAAAACATGCAAAGTCGACTGAAAATGGCAATGTTGGCGTTTGTTGCGATGTGTGTACTGTGTACGCAGGCGACCGCTGCGGCGACGTCGATTCGCTTTCTTGCTCCCGCCCGCAACACCACGGATGGTCAAAACCTGTACGAAATCCTAGTCGAAGCGTTTAACGCCAGTCAAAACGAGATTGTCGTCGAATACGAAGCCGCCACGTCGGACTGGATTGAAAAGGTGCCGGTAGCGTTTGCAGCAGGGACGGCCCCCGATGTGATCGCAGGCTGGGAGTCGTTCTTCCGTTCCTGGCTCGAGCTTGGGCAGGCCCTTCCACTCGATCGGTACCTGTCGGCCGACCTGATCAATGACTTTGTCCCCAGCCACCTTGCGCTTTACCAGATCGACGGGAAGCAGATGGCGCTGCCGCATTACACCGGCGTGTCCGGCATCTTTTACAACAAGAACATGTTTGACGAGGCAGGCGTCCCCTTCCCTGACGACACGTGGTCGTGGGATACGATGACGGAGGCCGCGCGCAAGCTGACGAAGCGCACCGGCGAAACGGTGACGCAGTGGGGCTACGACGTGCACCCCGACTGGGACCGGCTGGTCCAATGGGTCTGGGAAAATGGCGGCCGCGTGATCGACGAAGACACCTTCGTCGGCAACCGGCTGTATTTCGATGAGGAACCGGCCGTGGCGGCTTTTGAGTACCTGCACAGCTTGATCTGGGAGGCAAGGGTCGCCGCGCCGTATCCGGTCATCGGACGCTGGCCGCACGACATGTTTTGGGGCGGGCAGGAGCTTGCGGTTTGGCACACGGGCTCTTGGGACGTTTCCGCAACCCTCGAGCGGTGCACATGTGACTGGAACGTCGCCCCAAGACCCATGGGTCCGACCGGAATCCGATCTGCGGTCCACACCTCCGACGGTTACATGGTGTACAAGGGAACGAGCGCCCCTGACGCAGCGGTGAAGTTCCTTCTCTTTTTGGTCAGTCCCGAGGCCCAGCGCATCCAAATGCAGAGGGCAAACCTGCAACCGGCGCGGCTTTCGCTTGGACTTGAGTATGCGACCGAAACCGAAGGCGCTCGGCGGGGACTTGACATGAAGATCTTCATCGACCAGACGGCGTACGCAAGGCCGGCCCCGCTCTTCGTCAATCAGCAGGCGGTGATGGAACTTCGCTGGCCTTACGTCGATCGGATGCTATATCAAAACGAACTTCCCGTGCGTCAAGGCATGATCGAGTGGACTCGGACGGCCAACGCGCTCATGGTCGAAGATTAAGGCACGTAGGCGCCGGAAATGATTCCGGCGCCCCGCCCACCTGCTGGAAGGAGCATTCATGCACATGTCTCGTTGGCTACTCCCGCTTATGCGGCACGGCTCGGAGCCGATCCTCGCCCCCGATCCTTACGTAGATTTTGAAAGGGCCGCGGTGTACAATCCGGCCGTCGTTTATGAGAACGACAGGTTCTACATGATCTACCGGGCGGAGGATACCCACGACAGGTATGTTTCGCGACTTGGTCTTGCCGTGAGTGAGGACGGCGTTCGCTTTCAAAAGTATGAGTCCAATCCGATCATCGACAACGATCGTCCGGGAGAGGAGCGGGGCTGCGAGGACCCGAGAGTGGTCAAGATCAACGAGACGTTCTACATGACGTACACCGCGTGGGACGGCAGGCGGATCAACCTATCGCTCGCCGAGTCGCACGACCTCGTGCACTGGACCAAGCGGGGAACGATCATTCCCGACGTCAAGGCCGGCGCGATGCTCGCCGAGCCTGTCTCCGGACGGTACATCATGTATTTTGGCGACACCAACATCTGGATGGCGACATCGGAGGACCTCCTGCATTGGGACGTGCTGCCCAAGCCCGTGCTCACGCCGCGCCCGGATTGCTTCGACTCCGTGCTGGTCGAGCCGGGGCCTCCGCCGGTGATCACACAAGACGGTATCCTGCTCATCTACAACAGTTCCAACGGTACACATTACAACGTCGGGCAAGTGCTCTTTTCCCTGCAAGATCCCACGAAGGTGATCGATCGACTGGAAGAGCCGTGCATGAGCCCGGAGCTCGCATGGGAAAAGTGGGGGAAAGTGAACCAAGTCGTCTTTGCCCAGGGCCTCGTAAAGAAGGACGACACCTGGCACTTGTACTACGGTGGAGCCGACAAGTGCGTAGGCCTTGCGACGTGTCGGGTGAAGCATTAGGCGTCGGGGACGAGTGCGTGCAGGCGGCCACCTGTGTCGGTCTGCAGGACGGCTTCGCCGTAAGGCACGGGTCCCGAAGCAAGGGGAAACCCGGCATCCCACGCCCCGGCCGCGTTCCCGGTGTCGCGATCGATGATGTGAATCTTCCCGTCCAAGGAGGCGACGAGCACCTGCTCTCCACGTATGAGCGGGGCTGCAAGTAGCGCCGAACGGCCTCGGCTATAGGGGCCCATATCGAGCAATTGCTGCGGTGACTGCCACTGCCAGACGAGCTCTCCGCTGTTTCGGTCGAGCGCGTGGAGCCCCCCTCGTCCGTCGGCGACATAGAGTTTGCGTTCGTCGAGGACGGCGGCCGCGGGGGACCAGCCTGCTCCCGTCTGATACTCCCAGACGAGCTCTCCGCTTCGCGCCCGGAGGCACTGGAAAGCGCCTTTGTGGCGTATCACCCAAGCGTAGGCTCCGGAGGCGATGGGCGTCGATACCGCCGAGTCCGCCGGCTTTCCTTCTTGAAGCCATAATGTCTTGCCAGTGTCAGGATCCAACCCCACAAGGCCCGAACGCTGCCACAAGAATCCTGCGATAAGCACGCCGTCGGCCAGGGTCGGCGATGAATAGGAGCTGATCCAGTCGCTTGCGCCAAGGTCTTCGCGGGTCCATCGCACCTTGCCGGTCGCGGCGTCGTAGGCGGCGAAGTGGTTGGGAGAACCGACATACACCCGGTCGTCCGCGACAAGCGGGGAATGAAAAATCCAGCGCATCGACGGGTCGCCGAGTTGGCGATGCCAGACCTCGTCGCCGCTCGCCGCATCGAGGGCAAAGACACGACCCGACACGGTCACACCGATCACAAGGCCATTCGCGATCGCAAGGGAGTTCTTGACCGAATCGCCAACGCTACGGGTCCAAATTTGCTCCCCGGTCGCGGCGTCGAGGCATGTGACACCGCCCATTCCGGGCGCGTCTTCAAACATCGTGCCGATAAATAATCGGCCGTCTGCGGTAACGGGGGACGCGAGGTTGACGACCCCCGGAAGTTGAGCGCTCCAGACTGCTTGGAGGCCGGTGATCTTCTTGTATGCCCCTTGATCTACTGCGCTGATCTTGGGAGTTCGCTGAGGACTTCCGCCAAGCTGCGGCCAGTTCCCATCCGCATCGGCAAGACGCCCATTGGAGGAGATGATGCCGGGCGCACCCGCCGGGCGGAAGGCCGCTCCTGCCAGCGCGCCTTTGGCGTTCGCACCGAGGGCGTGCGTGCGGCAACCGAGTTTGCCGCTTTCCCAACGAAACACCCGAAACGCTCGTGGGCTGTAGTCGATCCCGCCAAACGAGAGAGACGGACCGTTGAAGTGCGTGATGCGGCCGTCAAACCAAACTCTACTCGTATGCCAGTGGCCGGAGACGCTGGCCACGACGTTGTGACCCTTGAACAGATCGTAGAATGACTGATTCAACTGGAAGTGCGTGAGAAAGACGATGGGACGGTCGGAAGGTTGCTCTTCCAAGTGGCGGACCAGCCATTCACGTTGGGGAGCAGTGTCATTCTCCCGGATCGAGTCGTACACGATAAAATGAACAGGCCCCCAATCGAACGAGTACCAGCGGGGCCCAAAGGCGTCGATGTACTCTGTTCCAACCTCCCGATCGTAGGTGTCGTGGTTGCCCGGAAGCGGGAAGACCGGCTTTTCGACTTCGGATAAGCCTTTCACACACTCCGCCAGCTCGACGCCGCTGGTTGTGTCGGTCAGGTCGCCGGTCGCCACGACAAAATCAAACTCGGCGCTCGAGGCGATTTGCGCCAGGTCTTCGCGCAAGTGTGAAAGCTCTGTGCGCCTGCCGGGCGCCATGTGGATATCTGTGACCTGTACAAAGGTGAACGAACTTGCGTCCGGGGCGAAGTTGCCCAGGTGGATACCGGCGGGGGCCGAAGATTTAAACACGAGTCCTCTCATGCGGCGAACCTTCCTTTCTGTTCATAACCTTTTAAATTCGACGCGCATTTTGCGATCTCCCTCACGCCAGGTTTCTCGCCCGCAAGGAAGGCGATGCCCTAGCGCTGAATGATATTTAGCTACAGTTTGGAGAATTGATGCGACTCGGTGACTAGGGGTGCGCTGCATGGAGATCGAATTTGACGGCGAAATATGGTTTTGGAAAGGCCCAGCTCCTTGGTACTTTGTCACCGTTCCGGCCGAGCAGTGTCACGATCTGAGCGCGCTTTCGGGGGCGGTCTCCTACGGATGGGGCATGATTCCGGCTTCCGTTCGTATTGGCAATACCGAGTGGAAGACGTCGCTTTACCCCAAAGACGGCCGATACATCGTGCCGATCAAGGCGAGCGTTCGAGACGCCGAGGATCTCGACGAAGGCGACCAAGTGACCGTGCGACTCGAAGTTGGTTAAAGGAACCGGATACATCGGCATCGCCAACGAGCGGGCAAGAGAGCGTTTTGCAAATCAAAAGGGGGGTTAGAGATGCGGAGGACACGCATCGCAGTGCTGCTCGCGCTGATGGTTGCAATTTTGTCAGGATGCTTTCAAATCGACCAGGAGATTGATTTGAGCGACGGTGGGTCCGCGGCGTATGTGACGACGCGCCTTGAGGTCGACAAGACATTTGCGGGCGCGGAAATGGATCTCTTTTTGGACAGCCTCCAACTTTCGGTGCCGGCGCTCAACACACAGGCAAAGCATCGCAGATTTGAAGTGACGCGGGACTATTCGGATCGGTTGGTCTACCTCTGGGAGGGCCAGACCAAGGTGCGAGGAGATTTCACGCTCACCAAGCGAGACGACGGAAGTTACGAGTTCCGATACCCGCTGCGAAAGGTTGACAATCTGGCAGATCCGTCCGAGTCCTCGTCGGTGATCATGCAAGTCACCGTGAAACTGCCCAAGGCGGTCGATTTTGCCAACACCATGAACACGAGCGGGAATGTGGCGATTTGGTCCTTGACCAAGAACGACCTCATGCGAGGCGTCGAGTTGCGGGCGTTGACCGTGGCTGAGTAAGCCCGCCTGCGATGCAGTGTCCGAAAGTGCCTGACGGACATTCGTGAGTAACCAGGCAAGCGAGGAGGCGGGAGATGGAACGAGACTTGCGTGCACAGTGGACCTCAAGTTCGGAGGATCCGACCATAAGCTGGTTACTCGACTCGGACCCTTCGATCCGCTGGCAGGTGATGCGTGACCTTGCGGACGCGCCGGCGGCAGAGGTCGCGGCTGAGCGCGCCAAAGTCGCGGTGGAGGGCGATGGGGCCCGGCTCCTCGCCCTCCAAGCGCCCGACGGGCGGTGGGGCGGCGCAGCATGGAATCGCGGGTGGAACTCCACCATGCATGTTTTGATGCTGCTTCGAGAGATGGGGCTCGATCCTAAGAGCCCTGGGGCGCGCCATGCTCTCGACCTCGTTCGTGACCACGTGACGTGGAAAGGGTGCGGTCCGCCGGAGTGCGACGAGCATGCCTTTTTCGATGGCGAGGTCGAGCCGTGCATCAATGGGCAGGTCGCGGCGGTTGGCGCGTACTTTGGCCAGGATGTCCGGCGCATCATTGACCGGCTGCTCGCCGAGCAACTGCCTGACGGCGGCTGGAACTGCGACGAGGGCTCGTCGCGTTCGTCGTTTAACACCACGATCTGCGTGCTCGAGGCCTTGCTCGAATACGAGCGAGCCTATGGCGGTGACGCAAGCATGACCGGGGCTCGCCTGCGCGGCGAAGAATACCTGCTCGAACGTCGCCTCTTTCGCCGCCTTTCCACCGGAGAAGTGATCGAGCGAGACCGAAAGAGCGGCGCCACGTGGACGCGATTTGCCTTTCCGACATGGTGGCACTACGATGTGCTTCGGGCGCTCGATTACTTCCGAAGCGCTCGCGTGGCGCCCGATGAGCGGATGCACGAGGCGATTGAAATCGTGGCTTCAAAGCGAGGCGTTGATGGCCGGTGGTCGCTCGAGGTACAATACCCCGGCGTGATGCCGATCGAAATGGACGGCGGAGAGGGCCGTCCCAACAGGTGGATCACATTGCGCGCCTTGCGCGTCCTAAACTGGCGCCGGGCGGCTGCCTGACGGGACGCCGGCAGGGATTTGAGCCGTCGCAATGTATCGAATGACCAATCGGAGGCTCTGACTGTGGAGGAGGACATGTTGCTTCGGCGGGTCCAAGCAGCCCGAGCGCGGCTGCAAAACGAGGGCCCGGCCCGTACGCGGGCGGTCGAAGGTGACTTTGAGCGCGTCTCGCTGCCGTGGCAGGAGTGCAACGCCCTGCGGGACGCTCTGATGGTCGAGAAAGCCTCCGTCGTCATCGAAGTCGGCCTTGCTTACGGGAGTTCGGCGCTGGCCATCGCTGAGGCGATCCTCTCGACGAACGCAGAAAGTGCCTACCACGTCGTAATTGATCCCTTTCAAGAAAGTGAATACTTAAATGTCGGCTGGGAGGCTTTGTGTGCAGCGGGTCTGGATACGCATGCGAGGCTCATGCTCGAAGCATCCTCCAGCGCCCTCCCGAAGCTGCTTGCAGACGGCTTTACCGCCGATGCGGCCTTTGTGGACGGGAGCCATCGATTTCATGAGGTCTTTGTGGACCTGTATTTCTTGAGGAAGCTAGTCCGCCCAGCCGGTTTGGTCATTCTCGACGATGTGGGCTGGCCGTCGGTCGCGACAGCAGCCCGGTACTACGAGCTCAACCTTGGTTGGCGGCGCCTGGAGCTAACCGAGCGACTTGGGGCGTGGCGGCTTCCACGTATTCCGTTCGAGCCGGCGTTTACGGACTTCAAACCGTTTGATGGAGTCGCCCACTTGGCCGCCCAACCTTGTCGGCCCGGCCAAACCACCAGCTAATTGGTTTTTCAGAGGAGTAGAGAACGACAATGCCCGTCAAGCGTGAAACACAACATGTCGGTCCCGACCGATTTGATCTCCAAGGCGTCGAGGCGCCTGACGAACTGATCAACGACGTGATTCGCGTCCTTGCAAGGCACCGTTCCATACGGTCGTACCGTCCCGAGCCGCTGCCGGATGGGTTGATCGACGTGCTCGCAACCGCTGCGCAAAGCGCCTCGACCTCGTCCAATTTGCAGACGTACAGCATCATCGCCGTTCAGGACCCTGAGAAAAAGCGGCTCATCGCCGAGTGGAGCGACAACCCCTTTGCGGCTCAGGCTCCTTTGATCATGGTCTTCTGTCCCGACCTCCACCGCCTCGAGATGGTAAGTCGGCGGCAGGGCTACGACTTTGTCGACCGCGATATGGAAATGTTCATTCAAGCCGTGGTCGACGCTGCGTTGGCGGGTCAAAACGCGGCGATCGCTGCCGAGAGTTTGGGTCTTGGGATCTGCTACCTCGGCGGGATTCGCAATCAGGTGGCAAACGTAGCGGAGCTGCTCCGTCTGCCGCCGCGGACGTTTGCGCTTTTTGGCATGTCGATCGGGTATCCCGCTCGCCCGTCGCGGGTCCGGCACCGGCTTCCGCAGGACGTCGTCTTGCACTACGAGGAGTACAGCGACGAGAATCTCGAGGAGGGCCTTCGCCGATACGACGCCATTACGGCGGAGAGCGGGATCTATTCGGGCCGTCACATCTCCTTGAGCCAGGCTAAAGAGCCGGAAGTATACGGTTGGAGCGAACATTCCGCCCGCCGCATGGCTCGGCCCAATCCCAATCGAGTGAACATGCGAAAACAGCTCGAAGCGCTGGGCTGGGAGTTTTAGTACTCACTCCTTGGCGTTGGTGATGGTGACCGTCATCGCAACCTCTCCGCCCTGCTGACGCGCTGCTTCATAGGCGGCTCTCAGGCACTCCCACACCTGGTCGTCATCCGCGCTGAACTCTGTGCTCACGGGGCCGACTTTGCACGCCACGCCCATCGATTTCAGTACGTCGATGGAGCGGTTGATCACCGCGTCAGGGTCTTGTGTCTCCATCGGAAACAGCGACGCTTCGACTCGATTCATCGTTATGATCGCTCCTCGTAGGTCCGTTCTCCGCCGTCGGCGCATCGCCGCATTTTGACCGAACGCACCTGGAATCATCACCGCTAGTTTTCCTGATCAAAGCCTGTCTATGTGGCATCCGGGGGGCCTTTCTCGATCTGGACATATTTTCCACCCAATGTTAGGCTGGCAATGGCGGTTGTCCAAGACGGGCTCAAGATGGATCCAAGTTGGGAGGTTGGCCATGAAGACACAATATTACGCAGCGTCGAGCTTGGACGGGTTCATTGCGGCGCCGGAGCACTCGCTCGATTGGTTGATGCAATTCGAATCGGTCGAGGAGACGAGTTACCCGGCTTTCATCCGCGACGTGGGCGCGGTCGCGATGGGCTCGAACACATACGAGTGGGTATTGCGTCACCAAGTCGAGGGCGATGCGGATGAGGATCGTGCTGCCGAGTGGCCCTACGAACAGCCGACCTGGGTTTTTACGTCTCGGTCGCTTCCAGGCATCCCCGGCGCGGACATACGCTTCGTCCAAGGCGACGTAAAGGCGGTGTATGACCAAATGGCCGCCGAAGCAGCCGGCAAGAACATATGGATCGTCGGCGGCGGGGATCTCGCGGGTCAGTTTTACGATCACGGGCTGCTTGACGAGTTGATCATTCAGATTGCCCCCGTCACGTTAGGGGCCGGATTTCCCGTGTTTCCGCGAGACGTCGCAAGTCCGCCGCTTCGACTCACGTCGGTTAATACATATGGTTCCTTTGTGGAGCTCAGGTACGACGTTCCAAAGAGGGTGTGAAGGGGAAATTCTTGTGGCTGGCGGCAGGGGTTTGTCGAGGGACTTTGAGGAGTCGTTTGGCCCTTTGAACCAACTGAAGCGATTTGTCGCATACTACCGTCCAGAATGGAAGCTTTTCACCCTCGACCTGGTATGCGCCGGGCTGATGGCAGGCGCCGACCTGGTGTTTCCGATGGTGACTCGGCTGTTCATGAAGGACTTCATCCCAAACCTCGATCTGCGCTCGATCGTGCTCTTCGTCGGCGTGATGCTCGGACTGTACATCGTACACGTGGCGTGTCAGTTCACGACCGACTACTGGGGCCACGCGGTTGGGGCCAACATGGAATTTGCCATGCGCAGGGATCTGTTTCGGCACCTGCAGACGCTGGACTTCAAGTTTTTCGACAACACCAAGGTCGGAGGGTTGTTATCCCGCGTCATCAACGACTTGCGCGACGTGTCGGAGCTTGCGCACCACGGTCCCGAGGACTTGCTCATCGCCACGCTGATGCTCGGCGGTTCCTTTTGGTACCTCGCACGCATCGACTTAGGCCTCACGTTGATTGCCTTTGCCTTCGTGCCCGTTTTGTGCTGGTTTGCCATCGGCCGCTGGCCGAGGGTGAGCAAAGCCCTTCATTACGAGCGGACCAAAACGGCGGAAGTGAGCGCCGAGGTGGAGATCAGCCTTTCAGGCATTCGCGTCGCCAAGAGCTTCACCAACGAAAAGCACGAGCTCAGCCGCTTTGATCGAGTAAACGAAGCCTTTCGACGGGCGCGGCTCAAAGGGTACCGCACCGAGGCCGAATACACCGCCGGCATGAGCTTTCTCACCAACGTGTTGCACGTGACGGTCCTCGCCGCGGGTTCGATCTACGCGTACCTGGGCCGGATCGACCTTGCCGACCTAACTGCTTACCTCATGTTTTTCAGCTTCATCTTGCAGCCGATTCGCAGGCTGACCAACTTTACCCGCTTGTACCAGCTTGGGATGACGGGGTTTGAGCGCTTCCTCGAAATCATGGCGATCGAGCCCGAAATCGTGGATCACCCATCCGCGGCCCGGCTCGAGGATGTGAAGGGGAACATCACCTTCAAAAACGTCTCCTTCCAGTACGGGGACAAAGCCGAGGTGCTCGACGAGATCAACCTCGACATCGAGGCAGGGCAGACAGTAGCCTTTGTGGGGCCCTCGGGCGGAGGCAAGACTACGCTGTGCCACTTGATTCCTCGGTTTTACGACGTGTCGAGCGGCGAGATCCTGATCGACGGTCAAAACATCAAAGACGTACAGTTGGCGTCGCTCCGCCAAAGTATTGGTCTGGTGCAGCAAGACGTGTTTTTGTTCGCCGGCACGATCCGGGAGAACATTCTCTATGGAAAGGCGAACGCGACGGAAGAGGAGTTTTTGGCGGCGGCGAGGAGCGCCCGGATCCATGAGTTTGCCGAGTCGCTTCCCGACGGGTACGACACCTACGTCGGCGAGCGGGGAATCAAGCTTTCCGGGGGACAAAAGCAGCGCGTCGCCATTGCAAGGGCGTTTCTAAAGAACCCGCCCATCCTCATTCTCGACGAGGCGACGTCCGCCCTGGACACCGCCACGGAACTAGAGATTCAAGAAGCGCTGCGCCGCCTTTCGAAAGGCCGCACGACGCTCATCATCGCCCACCGACTCTCCACCATCCAGCACGCGGATAAGATCGTCGTCTTGGCGAACGGCAGGATCCAGGAGCAAGGGACCCACGCCGAACTGCTGGCAAGAGGCGGGGAGTATGCGAGGCTGCATGGCTTGACGTCTCCCGCCGTTTGATCACCGGCGCTCATCGAAAGCCAAAGAGCGGCGGCAGCGCAAAGACGACAAAGGTGAACCACGCGGCGTAGACGGCGAGGTAACGGACCTGCCACAGCCACAAGTGGGAAAGGCCCGACCCGGCTCTAGCCATGCGGACATATGCCGCTCCTAGGACCAGGAGATTGCCTAAGAGCAGAACGTTCTCCCCGAGCGCCGCCACGCGATTTGGCGTAAATCCGTACTCGCTCAGGCGGCCAAGTATGCCGTAGAGCGCGATGGCGTCGATCAAGATGGCCGCTGCGATCAGGCTGATATTCAAACCGTGTGCGAAGGAGAACGCTTCGGACTCGTCCCTTGCAGATAGGTCGTAGAGGACCATTCCGACCACGAGCAGGAGCAGTACGTCGATGACGATGAGCATGTCGCGGTCTTGGACGATGCTCTTTTGCTGGATCAATACGGCTGCGATATAACCGATCATCATCAGGACGAACAGGGGTATGAAGATCCGGGCGAGCACCGGGGCGAGGTTTTCGATCAGGCTGCGCTTTTTCTCAACGAGGTAGGCCGCTACGACAGGCGTCGCCAGGAGCCCGCTGAAGGCGACGTATTCGATCACCCACGACTCTGAAGGGATGTCGATCGCCTCGAAAAACGTGGCAATCAGTGCGGTTAGGACGCCGCCGCCGCAAAGAATGAGGACGGAGTACAGGAAGAATTCCCCCGTGAAGCGGATGAAATCGACGGGCGCCCGCACCGTTTGCCATTCGTCGCCGCAGTAGGCAAGGCCCACGCCTAGCCACATGAGGAGGGGAAGGTGGAGCGCAAGGAGGAGCGAGGTGTCGCTCCCGGGGCGAAACGGGTACAGGTTCGTAGCGAGCGCCGCGCTGATCACGGCCGCGAAGAGGACCGCGCCGCGCGCCGGACGGT
>CAYRIY010000103.1:229-12167 GCA_964424335.1 uncultured Clostridia bacterium | reverse complement strand
CGCACGATCGGATTTGCAAACCCCTTCACCCGGTGAGCGATCTCAACCCGAATCGCGTAGGCATCCCCGGGTTTCTTGGTGACGGAAAATCCTGACACATCCCGAAGCACCCTCCTGTACGGCCCGTTGTCGACACGCTGATCGATCGCCTCAAGCTCGGGCCGCCACACGTACTCAACGGAGCGCTCCTCCGATTCATTCTGGTAGTCGGGGAATCTGAAGCGAAACACGCATGTACCTTGCAGTTCGCCTGTTCCCGGCCCAAAGGAGACGTGGCTTGCGGCAAGGTAGCCGGCGTATTGCGTCGTGCCCTCCGCCATCTCGCGCTGCAGCATGAGGACGCGCTTTCTGCTCTCAAACTCGGCAAACAGCCGCGTCAAAGTGTCGGAAGCCCCGGTGACAAGCGACATGGAGACATAGACGATGACGCCAAAAAGCACCATGCCGAGCATCAGCTCTACGAGGGTAAATCCTCCCTCTTGCGAGCACGTCCCCCGTCGTCGCTTGCCCCGCATTGCCGAGCGCATGATTAATATCGCCACCCCAGCCTCAGACCGAAATGCCTCGACGATGCCCGTCCCGGCAGGTCAATCAGCGCCTCCGCCCTCGACGGCTCCTGGTGGCGGGCGTACAACTCCACCAGTCCGTGCTCGCCCACGGTCAGACGAAAGCCCGCGCTCGCCGTGTAGACGGTGAGCGGCTCGTCGCTCACGGGCGCTGCGTACTCGATGCCGCCGTCGATCCATGGCCGCAAAAATGGCGGCGGCCCATCGTCTCCGATGTAGAGGCGAAGGCCGGCGCCGACCGACCACGCTTCCTGACTGGACGAATCCAAAGCGCCGTACAAGCGACTGATGTAACTGTAGCGACCCTTCTCCTTTTCAAGCTGCATCTCTGCCGCCCACTCCCCTAGGGAGAGCAGTCCGACGCTGACGGCCAGCCTGTCGCTCGCCCTTTCAAGTCGGGCAAGAGCGGGGGCCTCGAGCGCGCCCAGCGCGGCATTCGTAGCCTCAAGGCGCAAGGCCGCCCCGGGCGCCTCGCCCGAGCCTATAGAGTCTCCACGTACGCGGTCGACCTCGTGCCCCTCGATGTCGTCGTTGATGATGTGGGGAATGAGGATGATGAGCGTCTCGGTCTGGACATTCTCGTTCACCCGACGTCCAAAGAGTGAGCCGAGCACGGGCAATTCGTTGAGGTAGGGAATCCCGCTGAGCTGCTCGCGCTCCTCCTCTTGAATCAGACCTCCGATGATGAGAGGCTGTCCGTCTTTCACACGCACGCGGCTCGTCGCCTCGCGGGTGCGGACGGTGGGAAAGCGACTTGCAGGGTCGACGACGCTGCTCACCTCGGTGCGAATGGCCAGCGTCACGGAACCGTCCGACGCGATGCTCGGCTCGATCTCGAGCACGATCCCCACGTCGATATACTCAACCGACTGCGTTACCCGGCCTTCGCTATCCGTGTGCTCAGTCACGATGGGCACGCGATCACCGATCAGCATGCGGGCGGTCTCGTCGTCGATCGCCGATATCTTCGGGCTCGCGAGAACCTTGGAGCGGCCGCGCTCGGCGAGCGAGCGAAGCGTCGCCTGCAACTGGTCCGGATTCCACGAAAGTTGAAACGTGGCCGGTGTGCCAGAGCCTGCAAATGCGAGTTCCGACCACTCGACGCCGAGTGAATCGAGCGCATCGACCGCCACTTCGAGAATGCGGGCCTCGACCAACACTTGAGGCCGCGGAGTGTCGAACGCCCCCAAAAACGACGCCACGTCCTCAAGCAGCGAGACCGGTCCGCTGGTGACGAGGCTCCTCGTATCGCTGTCGACCTGGACCCGCGCTCCGGGCACGAAGGCTTCGATGAGCTCTTTGGCCCGTCTCGGGTCGACGTGATCGAGGCGGTGAATCGCGATCCGATCGCCGCCGCCGTCTGAGGCCGAGCCCTTAATGTGAAGGACGCCGTCGACGAGTTGGTAGCGAAGTCCCGCCGATGCCGCCACCAGCCGCAGCGCCTCAACGTACTCCATTCCCTCGAGCCAGGCCGTCACCGCTTGATTGAGCGACGCCTCGGAAATCAAGTTCCACCCCGCCCGATCGGCAAGCGCTTCGAGCACTTCGCGCACCGGGCGCTCGGTAAATTTCAGTTGCGGGCGCTCAATCCGGCTCATGCGTGACGTAAGGCCCATGGACTCCCTCGACACGACGAGCGTGTTTCCTACCTGCTCGACATGGAGGCCGCGGAGCGCCGCAACGAGGTCGATCGCCTCGCGCGCCATGAGCGCCCGGGCGCTCATGCTCACTTCGCCCTCCACGTCCTGATCGACGATGAGGTTGATCCCTTCCGCCTCAGCCAGCACGCGCAACACTTCGTGCACGGGCGCGCGCTCAAAGCTTACGTCTACCGTAGCCGCTGCGACGATCCGGTACCCCAAACCCAAAACGCCGACTGCGACGCCGATCACAAGCATGAGCGCCAGGCGAGCCGACAGCCCGACGGTCCTTGGTCTCATTGTTTATCTCCCCCCGGCGCCTACGTGAACACGCTGGCCGTGAACTGTCTCGATCAGCACGCCGTCGATGTCGACCGCCAGTACCTTGATCGCTCCAACACTGTCGCCCGGGCGCACGATGTGCGTGCCCTGATCGATTTGTACGATCGCAAGGCGCTCGTCGCCCTGTTGCAAAACGCCCCGAACGGCAATCGTGGGCACGTCGAGAAGGGCCACCAGTTCGTCAATTTGACGCAGCGCCTCAGCCCCCGCCGAGACGATCATCGTACCTGACGCCTCATCGGCCCAGACCTCGCCCCCGGCCGCAATCACCCGCACCGCCTCGAGGATCTTGGACGGGCTGATGTGGACGAGCCGGATCAATCGCTGCTCTCTTACGGGCGCCGTCACCGTCGAATCGATCGGCGCATTCGTCCGACCGTCCGCTTGCGGCCTTCCATAGACGAACAGATTGGCCCCGTCAATCTCGTACTCAAGGCCCGCCCGGCGCGTCACAAGGTCGATCGCCGCCTCAACCGACTGCCTTTGCAGCGATACGGTCATGCTCCCTGCGATCTCGCCCTCGGCAACCAGGTTGTACCCTCCAAGCCGCGCCAGCGTTTGCAAAATCTCAACGACACGCGCCTCGGCAAACTCCTGGGTCACCAGGGGCGGCACATCGCGCTCACGCACAAATTGCTCCGCCCGGGCCACGTCCTCCGGCGTGCCCCGCACCACGAGCGCGCGCTGCAAAGGGTCTACCTGCGCCTCAACGCCAGGCAAGAGAAGGCGCAGCACGCTCAAGAGTTGCGGCGGATCTGCGTACTCGAGCCGCAACACCTTTGCTTCCGCGGCGTCAAAGCGCGCTCTGAGCGTCGCCTCCGATCCGACGACCAGGGTGTTACCCATCTGGCGGTAACTGTAGCCGCTGGTACGGACCACCATCTCGATCGCCTCGTCGACACCCATTCCCCGCAAGCGAAACGTGACGTTTCCCTGAACGCTTGGGTCGACGATCACGTTGTAGCCGCCCAGCTCGCCCAAGACCCGCACCACATCCGATAGGCGCGCCTCTTCAAACTCCATGTCAACCAAATCTCCAGCTTGCGCCCACACGCCTCCGCTTAGCGCGCTCACCGAGAACAACATGGCCAACACGATCGCAGACCACCTATGTCTCATGAGCAATTCCCTCCCTTGCATGCTCCGGTACATCCCCACGACCATCCGATCCGAATTCGTCCTCGCTTTAGTCCCCACATTCGTCCCCCCTAAGACCCATCCCAGCGTCTAGATTCCTTGCGGCGCTCCCGCCACTTCAAACTTGAGCAAACGACCGCCGACCGTGACGAGGATCCCGTCCAAGTCGACCGAGATCACCTCGATTGCGCCCACGCGAGCGCCGCTTCGCACGAGCGAACTCTTGCCGTCGTAGACGATGAGCGCGTAGGCCTGATCACCTTGTCGAGCGACCCCCGAAAGTCTGAGCTCGGGCAGGTCGATCCCCGCCGCGCGCCCCTCTTGCCACAGTCGTGCTCCCGGCGTAAACGGAAAGCCGGAGATTGACGCCGACACCGCGGCTGCCTCCGCCCGCCGCCAGGCCGCCTCGACATCCCACGGCGGCGCCCCCGTCGGCCTGTCCCGGATGACCGCCGCCGAAAGGAGCAAGTCGGCCGCAACCTTGCCCGGTTCCCGATCGAGGCGAATCGAGAGCCGCTCCAGCGTCGCGGTGGGCAGCATCGCTTTCATCGCCTCGATATAAGCGACGACTTCGCGCAGCGACCCTCGTAACGTGGCGTGCGTCTGCAAGTAGCCGGAGCCGCCTGACCAGCGGGGCTCTGAGTACTCGACCCCGCTAGCCGAGCCGCCCGACAAGGTCGGCAGCTCCGAAAGGCGCGACATCACGATGGGAAGCTCCACCGCGCCCGGAAGCTCTCGATAGGCTCTTGCCAACTCATCGCCGAGCTCAACGCTGCGTTGGCGCTCCGCATCGACTTCTCTTGCCACACGCTGCATCGCCGCCACCCGAGTCGATCCGATCTCGACCTGACTGCGCACGATGCCATGCTCCCTTAGGATCGCTATGTTGAAGGCGAAGGCTCCGGTTGCCAAGACGATGAGGTAGACAGTGAGGCCGATCGAAAGAACGCGCCTACGCCTGTCCTTTTGATCGACGATCCCGGAGTCGCCCGCAAGGCCCAACCAATCTCGGATGCGATCCCGCAAACGCACCCTTTCCCCGGCCCGCGTGGGCAGCGATCGGATGGGCGGTTTGGACGCCGCGTCCTTACCAAGACGCCCGATCATTGCAAGGATCAACCTCCCGACTGCCACTCAAGTCGAAGTTCAAACCTGCGCAGTTCGCTCTCTTCTCCTGCGGGCCGCCGGAGCTGCGATAGGGCCGCATCTTGCACCCCGGGAAGCAGTTTCACCCGCTCGAAATACCGAGAGATCTCGTTCGCGTCGAGCGAGACGCCCGCCACCACGATGCTTCCTCCCCGGTTGTACTCAAGCGCCTCAAGGAGGATCCCGTCTCCCGTCTCTGCGGACAACGCGCCCAAAAAGTGCATGAACCGCTCGGTGGCGCCCCCATCGCCAAGCCCTTGGAGCCCGGCGATCTCGTCGGAAAGGCGCTGGTTCTCACGCCTGGCCTCGCGCAATTGACGCTCCAAATTCTCGACACTCACAATGCTCGGGCGCTGACTTTCAAGCTCACGGCGATCGATGGCAAGGCTCATGTGATTCAAAACGCTCCAAGAGATGGCCACGGTCGTTGCCGCCACCGCAAAGATCGTACCGACGCGCAGCCAGTTGACGGCCCTTTTACTCTTGTGACGCAGATTTTCAGGAACCAGGTTGAATTCCATCAAAGTCGCGCCAACCCCCTCGCGCCCATCCCACAGGCCACGGCGTATAGGGGCGCTTCGTCTCCAAATCGGTTCGCGTCCCCCGGCCCGACGATCGGGTCGGCTGCCGTCGTCGGGATGCCGATTCGACGTCCAAAATCCAATGCAAACTGCGAATCGCGCCCCAGCTCGCCAGAGAGCACAACTCCATCGATTAGATCAGAGATCGAACTCGCGCGCCTGCGGGCGCGGTGGTATTCAAACGTCCGTTCAACCGCGAGGGCAAACTCCTCAAACACCTGCGAGATTATGGGCTCCTCGGTGCGGCCTCCACCTTGGCCGCGGCGGTGGATCGACTCGTCAATCAACGGCTTGAGCTTGACTTTTATCTGACGGGCCATGCGAAACTCTTGCGATTCATAGATCAACACTTGGGCGCCGCACGCGCCCGTGTGCAGGTAGCAGACGCCCCCTTCCCGAGGGCAGACCCATGGCAGCGAGAATGCGCCAATTTCCAGGATCTCAGGGAAAATCCCCGTGGCATAGAGGGGGTCGAGATACCCGCGAACCACCCGTCGGGGAGCCGCGATGGTCAGCAAACGTCGGCGCCCGCTTTGTTGGTCGCCGGGTAAAGGCGCGTAGTCAAACAGGAGCTCGTCGCCTTCGCCCGCGCCAAACCGGACGACGTTGGAAAGCTCAAATCGAATCGTGTACTCGAGGTCGCGCTCAGGCATGACCGGAAAATCGAGCTCACGCACATCGGCCTCGCAGTAGTTGACCGCGATGCACAGATTTCCGCGGCCAGCGCCTGCCTTGCTCAGCGCCTCCTCGAAAGCCTGTCGGTATCCGGTGGGATCGACGACGCCCTTATCGCTTACCGCGCCGTGATGTTCGATACCGGCATACCCGTCGACCACGGCGCCTCGACGGCCGCGCCGAAGGGTCACGACCCGAATGTACGCCTCATTCACCTCGACTCCAACCGCATTGCGCGCCACCTGACCTCGAACCTCCCCGCCACTGCTTGCTATAGGACCTCGACGATTTGAAACATCGGCAGGAAAACCGATGTGAGGACAATGGCGACGACGCCGGCGAGAAACACCATGATGATCGGCTCCAAAAGTGAACTGATCGTCGCCACCGACTGCTCCACTTCTTGCTCGTAAAAGCCGGAGATCTGGTTGAGCACTTTGTCGAGGTCGCCCGTCTCTTCGCCCACGTTGATCATCTCGACCAGCATCGGCGGAAAGCTCTTGGACTCCCGCAAAGGATCGGCAAGCCCTTCCCCTCTTTGCATCCGCTCCCGGGCTCGGGCGATGTCTTGCGCCACCACCCGATTGCCAACGATCCTTTGGCAGCTCGCGAGGGATTCCCCGATCGAGATCCCGCTCGTGTACAAAAGGCCAAGCGTGCGAGCAAACCGCGAAAACACAATCCGACTAACCAGCCCGCCCACGACGGGCAAGCGCAAAATGAGCCCGTCCATCGCCATCCGCCCCGCCTCCGTCTTGAGCCAGCGATGAAGTGCCCAGGCCCCCAAGAACAACGACGGCACGATGATCAAGTAATAGTGGGCGACCGCGTCGCGCACCCCGAGCACCGCCCGAGTGATCCAAGGAAGCTCCGCGCCTGCGTCGGCAAACAAATCGGCAAAGATCGGCAAGACGACGAACAAAATCAATCCGGTCGCCGCCAATGCAAAGCAAAAGACGACCAACGGGTACGCCATCGCCTGCTTGATGTCGCCGCGCATCTTTGCCTCGCGCTCATAAAAGATCGATAGTCGCTCGAGCACTTCGGGCAAGTTGCCCGACTTTTCGCCCACGGAGATCATGTCGGCGAACATGCGGGGAAAGACACCGGTCGTGCGCCGAAAGGCGGAACTCAGGTTGTCGCCCCCCGAAACCCGGCGAATCACGGTCTCGAGCGCCCGCTTCACACCCGCTTGATGCTGCTGCGGCGCAAGCACCTTGAGGGCGCCGACCACGCTCATCCCCGTGGCGAGCATGATGCTGAACTGGCGACAAAAAACCGCAAGTTCCTTGGGCTTGAGGGCCCGAGTGCGCGAGAGCGACAACGAGAAGAACGGCATCTCGTCGCGCACCGGTTCGATCGACGTGACAAACAGGCCCTGAATCCGCAGGCGCCACGCAACTCGATCGATATCTTGGCCGTCCTCGACCTCGATGGTGCCGCGCACAGGTTTTCCGGCCCGGTCCCAACCTCGGTACTGGTACAATTCGGACACGCTTCGGCCCCCCTATTCCCCAAGGCCGTCAAGACCAACCGAGCCGACACGATCGGGCGGCCAAGTGGGCAACTCCTCTTTGACGTCGTGCGAAATCACGCCGTCAAGCGCAAGTCGCTGAAGAGCGAGCCCCATGGACTGCATGCCGTAGCGGGCGCCCGTCTCGATCGCTGCGTCGATTTGTGCGGTCCGCCCTTCGCGAATGAGGTTGCGAATGGCCGGAGTTGCGATCATCACTTCGCAAGCGGCGACGACGCCCCCGTTTCGCGCGGGGACCAACTGCTGCCAGATCACCGCACGCAATACACCGGCGAGTTGCACGCGCACCTGCTGCTGCTGTTGCGTAGGAAACGAGTCTACAATCCGATCGACGGCGCTCGCCGCGCCCCTGGTATGGAGCGTGGAGAGCACGAGATGTCCCGTCTCCGCCGCTCTGAGCGCTGTCTCCATCGTCTCCCCGTCACGCATCTCCCCGACCATGATCACGTCGGGGTTTTCACGCAGCGCCGCTCGCAAGCCGGCGGCAAAACTTGCCGTATCGGCGCCCACCTCGCGCTGGTTGACGATGCTCTTCGCGTGCCGGTGCAAGTATTCGATCGGATCTTCAATCGTAATGACGACCGCCGCGCGCGCTCGGTTGATATAGTCGACAAAGGCCGCTAGTGTCGTGGATTTTCCACTGCCGGACGACCCGGTGACGAGCACCAGACCGTCGGGAAGCGCGCACAACTGGCTGAGCGTTTGCGGCAAACCCAAGGCCTCAAAGGACCGGATTGTAGATGAGATGATCCTGATGCAGAGCGCGGGGGTGCCTCTTTGTCGAAAGGCGTTCACGCGAAAGCGGCCCACTCCGGCCAACCCGATCGAAAGGTCGGCATCGCCCGTTCGCTCAAACTGCTCGCGGCGCGCGCCGGTCAAAACAGTGTCGAGCGCGCTTTGCAGCGCCTCTTTATCGACGCGGCCCACACCGGGCAGCGGCTTCAGCGCTCCTCCCACTCGAACCATGGGCGGCGCTCCCACCGTAAGGTGTAGGTCCGAGGCGCCGAGCGCCACGGCTTTTGTAAGCAGTTCCTCAATCCTGATCACGGCGCCGCGCCACCTTGGTGTTCCGCACTTTGGATGTCCAGGTCCGTGTCAAAGCGAACATCTCCGTCAAACTCATCGACCGAATAGATCGCTCGGATCACCTCGTCCACCGACGTTTCGCCCGCCATGACAAGCCTAGCCGCACTCTCTTTCATCGAGACCATTCCGGATGCGAGCGCGGCTTGGGCGATCTCGTCTTCGTCTGCTCCTTGGCGAATGAGTTGCCGCACCGATCGGTTGACGAGAAGCGCCTCCTCGACGACGGTCCGGCCCGAAAACCCGGTCCCGCCGCAGCGATTGCACCCCTTGGGCTGGTACAGCGTCACTGCCTGAGCTCGCTCGCCGAGGAGCATGATGGTCGCTTCGTCGAGGCGATCGACCGGCTCCCGGCAGTGCCTGCAGAGCATGCGGACGAGCCGCTGGGCGACGATCCCCGACAACGTGCTTGCGAGCATAAACGGCTCGACTTCCATGTCGATCATCCGGGAAATGGCCCCGGCGGCACTGTTGGTGTGAAGAGTGCTCAATACCAGGTGGCCTGTGAGCGCCGCCCGGACGGCGATGTCGACCGTCTCTTTGTCTCGCATCTCGCCGATCATCACAATGTCGGGGTCTTGCCTCAAGATGGAGCGCAGGGAGTTTGCAAAGCTCACGCCGCCTCGGGCGTTCACGGCCACCTGCACCACCCCGGGTATGCGCATCTCGACGGGATCCTCGACGGCGATGATGTTGACGTCGGGGCGGTTCAACTCTTGTAAAAACGAGTAGAGTGTCGTCGTTTTCCCGCTCCCCGTGGGCCCCGTCAGGAGTATGAGCCCTTGGGGCTGGCGCAGCATCATCCGCACCGCTGCCATGTTCTCCGGTTGAAAGGCGATCCGGTCCAGGGAGATCACGCTTTGCGTGCGGCTCAACACCCGCAAGACAACCTTTTCCCCGTATATCGTGGGTAGTATCGAAACGCGCACGTCCACCGGGGCGCCGTCCACTTGGACCCGTAAGCGACCGTCTTGCGGCCGCCTGTGCATGGTGATGTCGAGATTGGCCATGACCTTGAGGCGCGAGATCACGTCAGGGGCGAGGCGCCGACCAAACTCCATGGCGTCCCGCAGGCGCCCGTCGACTCGGTGGCGCACCCTCACTCGCTCTTCCTCAGGCTGGATGTGGATGTCAGAGACGCCCTCCCGGATCCCCTGGACAAGAATGGCGTTGACTAACCGGATCGTGGGCGAGTCCGTGATCGGATCGGTGTCCAGGTCCTCGACGTAACCTCCGGCGGTCGAGACGTCGCTCGCTTGGACCAGCTCATCCCAGTCGATCCCAGCCGTGAAGTGCCGCCCAAGCGCTCGGCGTATCTCGCTCAGCGAGGCGACGACCGGCGAGACATTACGCCCCGATGCAGCTCGGGCGTCGTCTTGCGCGACGACGTCGATCGGGTCGGCCATGGCGAGGAGCAACCGATCACCGTCGATCGCTACGGGAAAGATCTCGTAACGCTCGAGCATCTCGCGCGGAATCGCACTTAACAGCTCCGGATCGACGGCGACGTGGTCGAGGTGGACTCGTGGGAGGCCGTATTGGCGCGCCAAGGCGTCGGCCAGTTCCTTTTCATTCACAAACCCAAGATCGACCAAGATCTCCCCGAGCCGCTTGTCACTTCGCTGCTGAACAGCCATCGCATGGCGCACCTGCTCCTCGTTGATGAGGCCTTGCTCTTT
Source organism: uncultured Clostridia bacterium (assembly GCA_964424335.1). Taxonomy (GTDB): domain Bacteria; phylum Bacillota; class Limnochordia; order DTU080; family RSA5; genus CAYRIY01. The sequence goes on along the minus strand of CAYRIY010000103.1, from coordinate 1,784 downwards.
GAGGATCTCAGCGATTCGCTTTCGCTCTTTTGTGTTGACCGCCATATTAAGGCCTCCCCCCAGCTCGAATGTGACACTGCGGCGAGTTCGTCCGGATCGCCTTAACGATCAGCTCTACTTGAGATGAGAACGCGAACCTTGGACACTCACACCGGGCACATCTCGTCGTTTTCGTTTGACGGATAACCCTCGACCCAAACGCACAAGCTTCCGCCCTCTAAGATGAGGTGGCCCGTCGCCTGCTCCGACGTCGGCCCTCCGCCACCTGGGGCGCCGATCATGGTTTCCCTCGAGCGACGCTCCTCGTCAGGATAATCACCCGGCGCCAGATTGACGGTAAAGGCGCCCATCGGTTCTTTCACGTACCCTACGTTCATGGCATGAGTGAACGCCTCGGGCCAATCGCCATTCTCGATGCGGTGAAGGTTGACTGCCATGCTGAGCTCGTGCCAGATGGCGTCGGCCTCCGCGATGTAGGTGCGTTCCTTAAATGAGCCATACGCCGTAATGCCGGTTGCCGCCAAAATACCAAGCAGGGCAAGGACTATGGTCAATTCGATCAGGGTGAAACCGCCTTCGCGCTCATTTCCAATCGTCTGTTTAACCGCGGCGCGCATGCGGACACCCCCCCCGGCTGTCGGATTGTTTTGTTGTTGGAGCGTCCCTACGCGAGCGGACGCAGACTGGATCGAGCCGCGGCCGCCCACGCAAGACTTGCAACGATTGCTGTGTCAGTCGGGTAGGATCCTATTAGCTACGGCACAGGGTTTCGTCGTTGAACCTCGAGGGAACACGATTCACCCAAACACAGGTGTAGTCCGTATCCGCGTCGTCGCCGTCTCCCCCTACTGCGTTATCGTCACCTAGGTCGCGTCCAACGACGAATCCCGTGACCGGATCCCCAGGAGCAGCAGGAGCCAAATGTCCGCCTGCGCCAGTGGCCGGAATCCCTCCGTCCCACAAGTTGGTCCTCAAGGCCTCGGGCGGGGGAAGTAACTGCTGAGCAATTGCATCTTCAACAGCTTGGGTGGTTGGGTTGCCGGCTCCGACGAAATTGCGAGGAAATGGCCCTTCCTCCATCTCATGGAGGTTGATTGCCACCTGCAGATCACGCCAGGCCGCATCTGCTGCCGTCATGTTGGCCCTCTCTTGGAAGTTGCGAAATCCCGAAACTCCTACTCCCGCCAGAATTCCAACGATCGTGATCACAACCAGCAGTTCGACAAGGGTGAACCCTCGCTCGTCGCCTTTCATGCTTGCCAACCGCTTTCGCAACGCTTTCAACACGTCAGCTTCTCCTTCCAATTGTTGATTTTTGGTTTGAAAAACCGCAAAGATGGACCGTTTTTATACTGACTTTTCTGATACTAATCGCCCGCCAGCATCGTGACCGACCCCCGAATTCGGCAATTAGCGCGCACGTCTCCCTCTCCAGACCACCACGCCCGGATGCGCCGGCGAAAGCTCAACATGCGAGATCGATTGGAGACGGATGGCGTCCTGCCTTGCGCCCTTTTATTGATCGAGACCGTTGGAAGTCCGACGCAACGCGTTT
>CAYRIY010000103.1:0-219 GCA_964424335.1 uncultured Clostridia bacterium | reverse complement strand
CGGCCGATCTAGCGCTTGATTCGGTATGGGACATTGGTCTCGCCTTGCACTTATGAAGATTCTCCTGCAGAACTTCGATCCCTATCACGGGAGCTCAAGACCTGGCATCTGTCCCATTGCCAAGTGTCGAAGCTCGCCTCGATGTCACCATATCCCCCTCGTCGCCCGATTGGCGATCGACTGCAACAATCCCCAACATTTCCCATCCAGGGTATACTA
>CAYRIY010000102.1:0-12167 GCA_964424335.1 uncultured Clostridia bacterium | reverse complement strand
TCAGCGTTAATCGTTCACTGGCAGCGGCGGACGCTGAAACGATCATTCCCATTACAAATAGAAAAGCGCATATTCGTGATATATGTTTCCCCTGCAACCGGGTTGCCAAATCGACTCACTCCTCCTTCGAGAAACAGCACCTAAACTCCAAGGCCGATTACGCAAGCGATGCGCCCCACATCTCGTCAACGTGAATAATGCGGGTAGTCAGATTTGACCGAGCGCGCCTATTTCGACACTTGACGCTCACCTCCAGGATTAGTAATGCGTATTACTAGCGGACAGTTCATCCAAAGTCACGCAACTTCCTTCTTGAATCCGGCGTTTTTTGGAAATTGTCAGAGTCGTGAGATTCGCCACATGTCGGTCGCGTCTCGTGCTGTAACCATTACGGAAAGTGTAAAGTTTACCTAGCCCTTCGCGATCAGAGCATCCGCCATCTCCCGGGAGCGTTCGATGGCCTTGATCAGCGCGTCGATCTCGTCGGGTGATACGGCTTCGCGCTCCAGGCGGTTGAGGGAAGCCCGCAGCCGTTCGCTGGCCTCCCAAAGGCGCGCCGCCGCCTCGCCGTCGGTGACCGTCGTTCCGGGTGCGATGCGAGCGGCTCTCGCCTGTGTCAGTTCGACTTCCTCGTCGAGGCTGGGCAAGTAGACGGTGGCATTGAGCTTTTCCCGCAACAATGCGGCAAAGGCCTTTCTGGCGGGCTCTTCGCCATGCACCAGGTAAAAGGCTCGCGGGGTTGGGTTGATCTTAGCCGCCCAGTCGAGGAGTTCGCGCTGATCCCCGTGGGCGGAGAATCCGTCCAGCGAGTGGATCCGAGCTCGGACCTTGACCGGCTCGCCGTGGATGCGAACGATGGGCTCACCGTCGAGGATGCGCCGTCCGAGCGTGCCGACCGCCTGGTAGCCGACGAAGACGACGGAGCAGTTCTCCCGCCACAAGTTGTGCTTGAGGTGATGTTTGATCCGTCCGGCCTCGCACATGCCCGAAGCTGAGAGAATGACGGCGCCCGACTTGATCCGATTGATCGCCATCGACTCTTCGGGCGTCCGCGTCAGCGCAAGCTCCCGCATGTAGAGCGGGCAGTATTCGGTCATCTCGGCAAAGCGGCGCGCCTCTTCGTCGAAGCGGTCGATGTGGTTGCAAAAGATCTCCGTCGCTTCGATGGCGAGCGGGCTGTCCAAAAAGATCTGCTTGGGGTTGATGTCGCCGCGCTTGATCAGGCGGTGTAGCCCGTAGAGCACTTCTTGCGCCCTTCCGATCGCGAAGGCGGGGATAATGACGTTGCCGCCTCGAGCAAAGGTCTCTCGGACGATCTGGCCGAGCCGTTCAAATCGGTCCTCGCCTTTTTCCCGCGTGCGATCGCCGTAGGTCGACTCCATGATGACGTAATCGGGAGGTGGAATCTCCGAAGGATCGACGATCAAAGCCTGACCGTCGCCCCCCAAATCGCCTGAAAAGGCCACGCGCACTCGTCCGCGGTCCTGGGCGGCGTCAAAGACGATGCTCGCGGCGCCGAGCATGTGGCCGGCGGGCCAGTAGGAGACGTGGAGGCCTTCGCATGGCTCGAAGTGGGTGCGGGGCTCGACCTTTTGCACGAGCTTGCAGGTTTTAATGGCGTCCTCCGTCGTGTAGATCGGAGTGATGAGCGGCTCTCCTTTGCGGATCGCGTTGCGGTTTTTGCGTGCGACTTCGGTCTCTTGGATGTGTGCGCTGTCCGGCAGCATGATCTCGAGCAGATCGGATGTGGGGGGCGTCGCGTAGATCGGCCCGTCAAAACCTAGGCGGACCAGCTTGGGCAAGAGCCCCGAGTGGTCGATGTGGGCGTGGGTCAAAAAGACGGCATCGATCGAGCGCGGGTCGAAGGGAAAGGATCCGTAATTGCGATTTGCAAGTTCCTTGCTCCCTTGAAACATTCCGCAGTCGACGAGGAATCGCTTGTCGCGATGTTCGACGACAAAGCACGATCCCGTGACGACGCCGCCTGCTGCGCCTGCAAAGGTGATTCGCATGTGACCCCTACTTTCGAATTGTTTGCGAAATCGGCTTTTCAAAGGTTTGCCGATCAAAAGGCAAAATCTCTCAACATGCAGTTATGCATTCCCTGTCTTTCCACCGAATGTAAAAGAGGGTATACTGTAGCAGGTCGGTATAGACTATTTGGAGGCGTCACCGACGATGGACGTCTTTCGCCGGCTCAAACCTTATTACTGGCCGTTCCGACGCCTGTGGATGTTTTCCATCCTTTGCGGCGTGCTCATGACCTTGTTTGGTCTCGTCCGTCCCCTTCTCCTGCAAGCGATCATCGACCGAGTGCTCATTGCAGGAAGACACGGTGAGCTCGCCTGGCTATCCATGGCCGTCATTGGCGTTGCGGCGCTTCGGAGCGCCTTTCAGTACCTGCGCTCGTATTTGGGGCATGTCTTTGGCGCGAACACCGTCTACGAGCTGCGAAATCGGCTTTACCGGCGCCTGCAGTCCTTCTCGTTCTCATACTACGACACGGCGAAGACGGGCGACCTGATGGCTCGCCTTGCAGGCGACGTCGAGGCCTTTCGACAGTTCTTAGCCTTCGGATTTGCCCACCTGCTCGACTTCACGCTCCTCTTCGTCCTTGCGCTTGCGGTCATGCTCTACCTCGACTGGTCCCTGACGTTGATTGTCCTTGTGACGATGCCGATCCTCGGGTATATGACGGCCCGGTTCCACTTGCGGGTGCACCCGGCGTTTACCGCGCTGCGGGAAGCGATGGCCGACCTGTCCACGGCGGTCCAGGAGAACATCACCGGCGTGCGCACGGTGAAGTCGTTCGCTCAAGAACGCCAGCAGATCTACTCGTTCTCCCAGCGGGTGCGCAGCTACATCGACACGCACATGGCTGCGACGGCGATTTGGGCTCGCTTTTTCCCGTCGATGGAGCTGATGGGCAACATCGGCGTCTTGATCCTCCTTTGGATCGGCGGACGGCGGGTGATGTCCGGAGCGCTCACGATTGGAGAACTCGCCGCATTCTTCAGTTACATCTGGTTTATCGTCCACCCGCTGCAGCAGCTCGGGTACCAGATCAACAACTTGACGCAGTCGGTGGCGTCGGGGCAGCGCATTCTGGAGATTTTGGATACGCCCCGTGGAATCATCGACCGTTCGGATGCGGTGGACATCGGCAGGATCGAGGGCCGCGTCGTCTTTGAGAACGTGACGTTTAATTACACGCAAGGGATGCCCGCACTCGAGGAGATCAACCTCGTGGTGGAGCCCGGCAAAGTCGTGGGCATTCTCGGACCGACCGGATCGGGCAAGACGACCTTGGTCAGCTTGATACCCCGCTACTACGACGTGACTTCAGGCCGAGTCTTGGTGGACGGCAAGGACGTGCGCACCGTGCGCATGGCGTCGCTTAGGCGCCAGGTCAGCATCGTCTTTCAAGAGACGTTCCTCTTTTCGACATCGCTCAAGGAGAATATCAGCTATGGACGGCGGGACGCGACGGATGAGGAAATCATCGAAGCCGCCAAGCTCGCTAAGGCCCACGACTTCATCATGGAGCTGCCGGATGGGTACGAGACGTTGGTGGGTGAGCGAGGCCTTGGACTTTCAGGCGGCCAAAAGCAGCGCATCGCGATCGCTCGGGCCCTGCTCGCGGACCCCCGCATCCTGATCCTCGACGACGCGACGGCGAGTGTCGACATGGAGACCGAGCACGAGATTCAAGAGGCGCTCAAGACCTTGATGAAAGGGCGCACGACCTTTATCATCGCTCACCGCATCTCGTCGGTGAAAGACGCAGATGAGATCATCGTCCTCGACCGGGGCCGGATCGTGGAGCGAGGCGCCCATCGAGAGCTGCTGGAGCTTGGCGGGCACTACCGCAGGATCTACGACGTCCAGTTTAAGGATCACGTGAGCATCCTGCAGAGTCTGAGCGACGCGGCGCGCAGCGGTGGCCTCGCCGCTGCTTTGGGGACGGACAGCGCCTCGCCAAGCGGCGGGCCGGTCGATGAGCGTCCCAAGGAGGTGACCGGAGCGTGAGCCAGGATCGGGCCGAAGCCATAAATGCGAGCGCAGCGGAAACCGACGAGCGGCGCACGGAATCGACCGGTCGCCGCGACGTCACGGAACGGTTTGTTTACCCCGACGACCGGGCCATCGAACGTCCGTTCAACCTTGCGCAACTTCGTCGCCTCTTCGGGTTTATGAAGCCGTATCGCAGGCAAGTCTTGTGGGCCATCGTCGTAACGACCCTCGGGACGATCGCCAACCTCGCCGTCCCGCTCATCATCGGGTACGCGATCGACTTTGGAATCGAGACGGGCAACGTCGGCGTGCTCGGCCGCCTAACGCTCCTGCTCGCCCTTTGTTACGCGCTGTGGTGGGTTTCGACGCGGTTTCGGATTCAGGTGACCAACTGGATCGGTCAGCAGGTTTTGCGAGACGTGCGGGAGTCGCTCTTTGGTCACATCCAGTACCTCTCTTTCAACTTCTTTGACCGACGGTCGGCGGGCTCGATTCTCGTTCGGATCATCAACGACGTCAATGCGCTCCAGGAGCTCTTTACGAACGGCGTCGTCAACGTGCTCATGGACCTCATGATCCTCACCGGGGTCGTGGCGATCATGTTCTCGCTCAACCCGCAACTTGCCATCGCGTCGATGGTCGTGATCCCGATCATGATCTTCCTGTCCACGGGATTGCGTCGACAGATCCGGATCAGTTGGCGCGAGGTGCGGGTCCGGCTGGCGCGCATCAACGCCCATTTGGCCGAGGCCATTCAAGGGATGCGCGTGACCGAGGCTTTTGTGCAAGAGCGAGAGAACATGCGCTTTTTCCAACACATCAACAACGACTATCGGGAGACGATGAACCGCTCGAGCCGGGTCGCGGACTTGTTTATCCCCCTTGTTGAAATGACGGGAGCGGTGGGCGCCTGCATCGTCTACTGGTACGGCGCGGGACTCGTGATCCAAGATGCGCTCACCCTCGGCATGTTCGTCACGTTTGTCCAGTACCTGGGGAAGTTTTGGGAACCGATCTCACGGCTTGGAAACGTCTATAACCAATTGCTCCAAGCGATGGCGTCGTCGGAGCGGATCTTCGAGTTTATGGACACGGAGCCGACCGTGTCGGAGAAATCCGACGCCTACGAACTCCCTCCGATCGAGGGAGGCGTGCGTTTTGACGGCGTGCGGTTTGAGTACAAGCCGGGGCGGCCTGCGCTGCACCGGGTCGATTTTGAAGTGAAGCCCGGCGAAGTGATCGCCTTGGTCGGACCGACCGGATCGGGCAAGACGACGATCGTCAACTTGGTCTGTCGCTTTTACGACGTTACAGAAGGCAAAGTGTTGATCGACGGGCACGACGTCCGAGACGTCACATTGACGTCGCTCCGTTCCCAAATTGGAATCGTGTTGCAGGACACGTTCTTGTTCTCCGGCACGCTGCTCGACAACATTCGCTTTGGCAGGCCCCTCGCCACGATCGAGGAAGTCGAAGAGGTGTGCCGCGCCGTCGGCGCAGACCAATTCATCGAGAAACTGCCCGACAAGTACGAAACCGTCGTGGGCGAGCGGGGCGGCGGCCTGTCGACAGGGCAGCGGCAGTTGATCTCCTTTGCCCGGGCGCTCCTAGCCAACCCCCGGATCCTGATCCTCGACGAGGCGACGGCGAGCGTGGACACCGAGACGGAGCTGCAGATCCAAAGAGCGCTCGACAGGCTGCTCCAAGGTCGGACGGCCTTTGTGGTCGCGCACCGCCTCTCGACCATTCGCAACGCCGACAAGATCATCGTGCTCGACCACGGTCGGATCGTCGAGGCGGGCGATCACGATCAGTTGATGGCGCACGGCGGCCTCTACCGCTCTTTGGTCGAGGCTCAGTTCAAGTTTTTGGACGAGGCGTAGTCGGGGGAGAAGATCACTTCACTCGGTCGCTCCACGAACCGCACGAGCGAGAGCGCATGACGAAGCCGCGCTTCCAACGCCTCCGCGTGCTCTTTTGTAAACTCCTCGATTGCGCCCGGTTCGTAATTGGCGAACTGACTTTGGCCGATGCGCGTCTCAAACTCGTAGCACCCGGCGTCAAAGAAGAGCCTGTAGAGTTCCCCGCTTGCGTAGTGCCCCATGGCGGCGTCGCCCACCGGAGCAAACTTAGCCGTCGCGTAACGGTCGCCCTGACGGATCTGCGGTTCAAACTCGACGTACCCCGCGGGAGGCGCGGCGAGACACGCGCTTTGGGTGGAAAGGTCGGAGCGCCTTTGAATGCGCAGGCCAGCGCTTTCAAACGTCGTTCCTTCGAACGTCGGCGCGTGGTAGTAGAGGCAGTAGTCAAATCCGAAGTCGCACGGTGGAATGTAACTGCTGACCAAGAGTTGCTCTTCGGTCGCCGCCAGCCCAAAGTCGTCGGGGCGCACGAACTGCAGGAAACCTCCGGCGATCACGTGCACGTCTCCCGCGGCATCGGGACTGTCGTTGTCGGCCGCCGGGCGATCTCCGAAGACGACCGCACCGACCGCAACGATGGCGAGCGCAATGGCCAAAGCGAGTGCAAACGGGACAGATTTCCTCATGGCGACGTCACGCTTGGCGCAGGAAGATGCCGCCTGCGACCAGCCCAAAGACGACCGCAATGACCGGGTGCAGCTTGAAAAGGTAAATTGCGGCGAACGTTAGTCCGGCAATGATGATCGTCGGCGGCGTTCGGACGAACGAGATGTAGTCGATGGCAAGTGTGACGAAGAGCACCCAGACGACCGGCCGAACGCCCGAGATCATGCCTTTGACGACCGGAGAGTCACTAAAGCGGCTGAGCAGCGCGTAAAGCCCGATCATGACGAGCACCGTCGGGGCCACGGTCGCCGTGAGCGCGGTAAGCGCGCCGGGCCAACCGGCCACTTGATACCCGACGAACCCGGCGATCTTGGTGGCGATCGGACCGGGGAGGGTGTTGCCAATCGCAAGAGCGTTGGCAAACTCTTCTTTTGTGAGCCAACTGTAGTTGTCTACCGCCTCCGCTTCCATGAGCGGAATCGTGGCCGGGCCGCCGCCGTAACCTACGATCGTAGCCCGAAAGAATCCCACGAACAGTTCCAGCAGTCGATTGAACAAGAACAATCGCTCCCCGTCTCGACGTGCCATCACGGCAACGCGTATTTGCCGCCACTTTTGGATTTTATCATGTGTTATCGTAGAAAGGACAGGCTTCGATTGGGCGAAGGGCTTCCAGGATTCTATTGTAGGCGGTGAGGAGTATGTGCGGACGGTTTACTTTGACCGAGGACGGCCAGATTCTGATGGACCAACTTCGGATTCCGATGTTGCCCGAAGATTATAGGGCGAGGTACAACATCGCTCCCGGGCAACCGATCATGAACGTGTTTGAGACTTCGAGCGGTCGGCGGCCGGCGATGTTTCGATGGGGGCTCGTTCCGCCGTGGGCAAAAGACGAGCGCATCGGGTACAAGATGATCAACGCACGGTCGGAGAGCGCCATGGAGAAGCCTTCGTTTAAGCGGGCGTTTGCTCGAAGGCGCTCGGTCATTCCCGCCGACAGTTTCTATGAATGGAAAAAGGACGGCGCCAAAAAGATCCCAATGCGCTTTTTAATGAAGTCTCGAGAGGCGTTCGTCTTCGCCGGGCTCTGGGAGGCGTGGAGGCCGCCGGGAAGCGAGCGTGAGGAGCGCCTGTTTACCTGCACGATCCTTACGACGGAACCTAACGAACTCGTCCGGACGGTGCACGACCGCATGCCCGTCATCCTATCGCCCGAAGACATCGACACATGGCTCGACCCCGAAGTGCCTCCCGAGGCCGCTGCACGGCTCTGCAAGCCGTATCCGGCGGAGCAGATGGAGGTCTACGAGGTGAACCCGATCGTCAATTCCGCGAAGAACGACTCCGAAGCGTGCATCGAGCCCGCAGCGGGGTAGGGGCGGCGGGTTAGCGGGTCAGCGGATTGCAGGCCAGCGGATTGCGCGCTGACGAGTTAGCGGGGCGCCGGGATTAGACCTCGACTGCGTGGCCAAGGGGCGTCAAGCGAGCGTTGGGGTTGTTTTCCGCGCACCGTTGGGCTTGCCATTGCGTCGCGAAGAGCGCGACGCGATCCCCGTTTCGATCGCGCACGAGCAGCGTTTCGCTCGGCCAGCGCATCGACTGCCAGATCGCTTCGTCCGCGTCGACTCGTCTGGCGATGGTGTAGGGCAACGGCTCGATGATCGCGTCCACGCCGTACTCGAGCTCGAGGCGAGTCTTGACGACGTCGAACTGCAGTTGTCCGACTGCGCCCAAAATCGGGTGCAACTGGAGGTCGTCAATACGGGTGAAGCGCTGGATCGCCCCTTCGCGTTCCAACTGGTCGATCCCTTTGTGAAACTGTTTGTACTTTGACGTGTCCGTGTTGCGCAGCAAGGCAAAGAGCTCGGGATCAAACGTCGGCATTGGAGGAAAACGGACGGGCCGACCGGTGTAGACGGTATCTCCGATCGCGAACAATCCCGGGTTTGAGAGTCCGATCACGTCGCCGGGGTATGCCTCCGCCACCGTCGTTCGCTCCTTGGCAAAGAGTTGGTACGGCCTAGACAGCCGGATCTTGCGGCCCAGGCGAGGGTGGTCGACGGACATGTCCTTCGTGAACGTTCCCGAGCAGATGCGAATGAATGCCACGCTATCTCGGTGCTTGGGGTTCATGTTGGCTTGGATCTTAAAGATGAAACCGGAAAAGTCCGGATCGTCTGGATTTACGATTTGCTCTCCCGCTTTGCGTGCGCCGGGCGGCGGCGATAGGCTGACCAAGGCGTCTAAAAAGGGCTGGACGCCGAAGTTGTTTAGCGCGCTGCCGAAGTAGACCGGCGTTGCGTCCCCGTTCAAGAAGCTCTCAAGATCGAATCCCTTGCCGGCGATCGAGATGAGCTCGACCTCCTCCCGGAGGCGAGCGCAGGCCTCTTCGCCCAAGAGCTCCACAAGTTGTGGATCGTCGATGTCCCGGACGTTGACGGGAGCCCTGAATTGCCCGTGGCGAGTCCGCTCAAAGCGCAGGACCCTCGCTTCTGCGATATCGTAGACGCCCTGAAAGTCCGCCCCGTCGCCGATCGGCCAATTCATGGCTACCGCTTCGATCTTGAGCACCTTTTCGATCTCATCGAGCAGCTCGAGGGGGTGCTGGGACGGGTGGTCGAGCTTGTTGATAAAGGTCAAGATCGGGATACGCCGCATGCGGCAGACGTCAAAGAGCTTGCGTGTCTGTGGCTCGATTCCCTTGGCGGCGTCCAGCACCATGACTGCGCTGTCCACGGCCATCAGGGTGCGGTAGGTGTCTTCGCTGAAGTCCTGGTGGCCGGGCGTGTCGAGGAGGTTGAACCAGCAGTTCCCGTACTCGAATTGGAGCACGCTAGACGTGATGGAAATGCCGCGCTCTTGCTCGATCGCCATCCAGTCGGAGGTCGCGTGCCGCTGGTTCTTGCGGGTGCGCACGGCTCCGGCGAGGTCGACGGCCCCGGAATAGAGCAAAAGCTTTTCAGTGAGCGTCGTCTTTCCCGCGTCGGGGTGGGAGATGATCGCAAACGTCCGCCGTTTGGCCACCTCTTGCGATATTTCCGTTTGCGTTGCGTCTTGGGCCACGGCCACGCGCTCCTCGTCTACGAAATGCAGCAAGAAGAGGGTACAGCACCCAGGCTTGCGCGTCAAGAAGTCCAGTTGACGTTGTTCCCGTTGGGCTTGTTCCCGGCAACCAACTCGGCATTCACGCGCGATCGCCGATCCGAAAAGTGCTCGGTATGTCCAGGGAGGGAGCATTCGGTCACGGCCGTCCGCATCGCCGCAAAGGAATGGCCTGCTAACGACCGTGGGGCTTTCCAAACAACCATGCTCCGAGACGATCTGCTCGATTTGAGAGCACTTCTCGGAAAAGGCGCTTGGAGCGCAGTCCCTTGCATGAAATCGGTATGGAGTGTCGAAATTGAACCCAATCATGATCGGCGACTCGAAGCCGACCTTACCGAAGGTTGATGCGCATGCAGTACTTTCCAATATTGGCAGGCCTCTTCGTCGCCGTTCTGATGATCAGCCAGGTGACGGCGGTCAAGCCGGTGCAGCTCGGCATCGTGTTCACGGGCGCCGACTTGATCTTTCCGCTCGCGTACTTGCTTGGCGATGTCCTCACGGAGGTGTACGGTTTCGCTCGGTCGAGGCTGGTCATCTGGACGGGCCTCGCGGCCAACGTGCTGCTCAGCGCCGTGGTCTGGCTGGTCGGCGTCCTGCCGGGCGAGCCGGGCTGGGTGGCAGACGGTGGGCAGGAGGCGTGGGAGATGCTCCTTGGACTTGCGCCACGGATCGCGATCGCAAGTCTCTTAGCCTATGTGGTCGGAGAGTTCCTCAACTCGTACGTCCTTGCCCGGCTCAAAGTCGCGACGCAAGGAAAGCACCTGTGGCTTCGCACCATCGGCTCGAGCTTGGTCGGGCAGGGGGTAGACACGCTCATCTTCTTTCCGATCGCGTACGCAGGCGAGTGGCCTTGGTCGCTAATCTTGCGGATCATGGCCGTCGCATATGTGATGAAAGTGAGCGTCGAGGTGTTTTTCACGCCCCTCACGTACGCGGTCGTCACGTTCCTCAAGCGCCGCACCGGCATCGACGTATTCGACCGCAACACGCGGTTCAACCCGTTTCGAATCAAGATTACAGACGGCGACGACGTTCGTTCGTAGCGTGCCGCTCGTCATGGCTCGAAAGGCTAATCCCTTGCGTGCGCACCATTTCATTTGCCGTGATGGCCTTCGTTTGGGCGTGACCCGTGGCGAAAGGAGCGTGCCAGCGCGCCATGCTGCACGAGAACTGGGCGGGGAATTACCGCTACCAAGCAAAAGCAGTGCACCGTCCCGAAAGCGTCAAAGAGGTGCAGGAGATCGTCAAGCGGTCCGCGTGCGTTAAAGTGCTGGGCACACGGCATTCGTTCAACGGAATTGCAGACACCGAAGGGGTTCACGTCTCGCTCGACCGGATGAACAGCGTGATTGCGCTCGAGCGCGAGCGGCATACGGTGCGCGTCGAGGGCGGAATCCGCTACGGGGACCTCTGCCGTTACCTGCATCGTGAGGGGTACGCGCTGCCCAACCTCGCTTCGCTTCCGCACATCAGCGTCGCAGGCGCGTGCGCTACCGGCACCCACGGGTCCGGGGACCGATGCGCGAACTTGGCGGATTGCGTGGTTGCCGTGGACATCGTTACGGCGGCGGGGGACGTGCGAACGTTTTCCCGCCAGGAGCCCGGCGACGCATTTGACGGCGCCGTTGTCAACCTCGGCGCCTTGGGCCCCGTTGTAAGCCTCACGCTCCAGCTCATACCCGCATTCGACGTGCGTCAGGAAGTTTACCAAGGTCTGCCGCTCGAGCGTTTGGCGGAGCGCTTTGATGAGGTTTTTGCATGCGGCTACAGCGTGAGCCTATTTACCACCTGGAAGGGGAGCGAAATCGACCAGGTGTGGGTGAAACGCCGAGCCTCAGACGGTGAATCCTCGGTCTTAGTCGAACTGGGAGCGACCCCGGCAACGGCCAAACTCCACCCAATTCCAGGTGCAGACTCGCAGCACTGCACTGAGCAAATGGGTATAGTGGGACCATGGCATGAGCGCCTGCCGCACTTTCGCCTGGAATTTACGCCGAGCGCCGGCGAAGAGCTGCAAAGCGAGTACTTTGTGCCCCGGTCCTCGGCAATCGGAGCGCTCCGGGCGATCGAAGAGATCAGAGCGCGGGTGGCTCCGTTGCTGCACGTTTCCGAGGTGCGCACCATCGCTGCAGATTCGATGTGGATGAGCCCCTGTTATGAGCGGGACTCCGTCTCGATTCACTTCACGTGGAAAAAGGATTGGGAGGCGGTGCGAGCGGCGCTTCCCTTGATCGAAGAGGCCCTCGCCCCATTTGAGGCCCGCCCACACTGGGCCAAGCTGTTTTGCATGCCCCCGGAACGGGTGCGGGCGCTCTATCCCAGGTTGCCCGACTTCCGGCGCCTGGCGCTCGAGTGTGACCCCGGGGGTAAGTTTCGCAACCCGTTCTTGGACGAGTACGTGTTTGGCGATGTTTGAGGCCCGCAGGGCGCGTTAAGCCCTCAAAGCGCGGGCTGCGTTGAGCACGGCGATCAACGAGACGCCGACGTCGGCGAAGACCGCCTCCCACATTCCGGCCA
>CAYRIY010000101.1:0-12590 GCA_964424335.1 uncultured Clostridia bacterium | reverse complement strand
GTAGTCGATGTTTGATTTACGCTTTTGCTGCTCTACCATGTGTTTCTCCAACGGGCGATCACCGCTGTTTCGACCGTAATCTCACGGAACGCCCCTTGCGAAGGGATTACACCATTTATTCAGAAGGTTCCTTCGCAATGCCCATGAGGACGTCAGCCCGCCCACGACGGAGGTTACTCGCGGAAAATGCGGAAACTCAAATAGTGTGAAGTCGGTGCTGATGAGCAGCTTTCGAGCTTCGACCATGCGACAGTCGAGCAGATACTGCTTTGGCGTCTTTCCTACCTCGCGCTTAAACATGCGAATGATCGGAGCCGAGATCTTGGCAGAGGTTTCACGGCTTTCCGGTCTACTCGGAACTACGATCGAGGTATCCGAAGGGGAAGGAGTCGGTCGCTGGCGTCCTCGCTCATAGCGGCCGGCCGGTCGCAACGCTTTCCCAGACGGGATCGAGCGCGAGCGATGCGGCCCCTTTTAAAATCGGCTCGGACGATGGTCCGGCGCAGTCGATCTCAAGCCCCTGCATCATCTCTGAATGAGCGTGAAGAACCAGGGTTTGGCGTATCCCGCTCATAAGGGGGTCACCAAGCGACGTAATTGGCCCCGAAAGGATGATTCGTGCGGGACTGAGCAAGTTGATTGCCTGCGAGAGGGCTTTTCCGATCGCAATCGCAACCTCGTGACAGACCGTCGCTGCGAGCTTGTCGCCTTCGGCCAGCCAGCGGGCGAGCTCCTCCAAGCTGAGCGCCTCAACCGTCATGTGAGAGGAGACTCCGTGGTCAAGCGCCTCCCGCACCCGTGCGAGGATCGCCCGAGTCGAGGCGATCGTTTCTAGACAACCGACGTTTCCGCAGGAACAGAGCGGACCGTCGTCCGCCACGTGAAGGTGTCCTACCTCTCCGGCCAGGCCGTTCAGCCCTGTGAACACTTTCCCCCAAATCACGATGCCGGCTCCGATCCCGTCACCGAGCCACACCGAAAGCGCGACGTCTTGTTCCCCGATGCGACCCTCTTCCAGATGCCCTCGCGCCAGGAGGCGGCAGTCCTGGTCTACGTAGGTTGGAATGGAGAACGCCCGAATCATCTCGTCGCCAATGGGGACGTCCTTCCACTGGGGTATGCGGCTTGCGCTTCGGGCGACTCCGCTTTGGGAATCAACGGTGCCGGGGACGGAGATCCCGAGGCCAAGCACCCTGCTTGGCGCTTGGTCGATCAGTTGCTGGGTCAACCTATGTAGACCGTCCAGGATTTGATCGCGGTTCGCACCAGCCGGAAAGTGAGTGCTCGCCCGATGAATTGGCTCCATAGATAGATCGTAAAGCGTACCGTGGGCGGCATTGCTATCGACGCTGAGCGCGATGACGCAGCCTTTCGAGGGGTTGAGGGTCACATACCGGGTTGGCCGGCCTCTCTTGCGCGCCTTGGTCTCCTCGACCTCGCTCAGCCAACCGCTTTCGATAAGGCTCGCCACCATTTCGGTCACTGCGCCGTGACTCAATCCCGTGGCTCGCTGTATGCTGTTTCGAGATACCCTCTTGGCCCCTCGAATGATGCTGAGCACTGCCCGGATATTCTCCGCTCGCATGTTGGAAGCGCTACTCATTCAACACGTCCTCGATCCCGTGTTCTTAAAAGTGCAAAGAGACTCAATTACGTTCCATCTTATCTTTCGGGCGCGTCCTGTCAATATTAAAGTCGATTGATGGAGAATAGGCCGCTGCTGCTCCTTTATCAGGGCGACCGGAGAAACTGCGGCGTAAAGCTAATATGGAGAGATTCGTCGGTGCGTTCTTTATCACTCTAACAGTTATCGTAAAAGGAATCTGCATTATTTTTGTCGGTAACTGACTTAAAATCATTGACTACAAAATTGCCGGTTATTATAATGCGGAGTAAGATTGTTACTCAAAGGGAGCGTGGTAACTGTGTGGACCCGACGGTATACGGCTTGCGCACTCGTGCTCATGGTTGTCCTTGCAACTGCGGGCGTCTCGTACGGCACCGAACCCGTCACTTTGCGATTCTGGACCAACTGGGGTGAGCCGTCATTTTCGGCAATCCGGGCTGCTTTGGACGAGTTTGAGGCCGAAAACCCCGGGATTCGTGTAGAACTTGAGCAAGGCGTCGCCACCGACAAGGTGATCTCGGCGATTGCCGCCGGTGTTGCTCCGAACGCATTTGTGACCTCGGGAGGTTACTTCACGCTCATCGGTCGAGGTTATTTGCAGCCGCTCGACAGCTTTATTGAGCAAAGCGAGATCGCAAACAGCTCCAAGTATCCTCCGGATATTTGGGAGAGCCTCAAGGTGGACGGCAAGGTGTACGGTTTGCCAGCGCTCGAGGCGGCGTCGGTCTACGGTCTGCGATGGAATGAGCGCCACTTCCAAGAGGCAGGCTTGGTGCCCTTTACTGAGGAGCGAGCGCCGACGTACGACGAGGTGATCGAGTACCACCACAAGCTGACGCGAGTAAGCGGAACCGGTGTGATCGAAAACCTCGGGTATCTGCCTTGGAGCGGAGTGCAGAGCGGCCTTAACTGGTGGTCGCTTGGGTTTGGCGCGCAGGATGGGTTCACTTATCCCCGTGAGGACGGGCAAGTTCGGCTCAACCTTCCGGAGCTCGCGGGCGGTCTTGAGCTGATCGCGGAAAACATCTTCCAAATGCTCGGTCCGGCAAACGTATTTGCGTACATGTCTGAAAGCGCCCAGCCTTATTCGAACGGCCTCTTCCGAGGCGCAGTTTCGATTGCGGGCGACGGGTATTGGTCCGCAGGCCGGGCCGTGGTTGAGAGCCCAGATGAAACGTACGGCACGACTTGGATGCCGAGCGTCGATGGCGGGAGATATCAGTTGGTCGGCGGATTTAGGGTGGTCGTTCCGGTCGGAGTCGACAACTTGGCCGAAAGCTGGAAACTGGCGGAATTTGTCGCCGGACCGCGCATGACGCACGCCGTCTTTGACGCCACGGGCTTTGCTACGCCGCACGTCGACTTCATTACGACGGCCGACATGGACAAGTATCCGGGACTTGCGCTGTACATGCGGGACCTTGGCAGAGCCGACTACATTGCTACGCCTCCCAACTTCCCGTACTCGTCCGATATCGAGCGGCTGTTTAGAGAAGCGGCGGAGAAGGTGTTCCGCGGCGAAGAAAGCAGCGTATCGGCGCTCAGTGAGGCCGAGAGGCTCATTGCCGCGATCGCACAAGAGGCGGCGCAGCAATAACGATCCATATCGGACGTTCGTGGCAATGCTACCGTAGCAATACTTCGAGGGGCCGAGGCGAAAAGCCGCGGCCCCTTTTTTCGCGCTCTATATGGCGGCATCGAAGGGCGATTCTAGCTATTGGCCGAAGAGGGGAGAAACAAATGGAAGACGACTAATCGGCAAGGACATAGACCTTATTTGAAGACGATATTAGGGCAGCAATCCGTTGGGAAAGTAGTCGCCCGTCTCAGGCGTTAGCTGCCGTTCTTTGGCAGAAGTGGACGATTGTAGTCTTTTGAGTGGATTGTGTGGTACGATTAGGTACAGAAGTGGGAATAACCCACCCGTTTGGAGGCATATCCTATGGCTACTATGACCAAAGCGCCGAAGAATGAACAGAAGAGAAACGGGGAGTATGTGGCTCAGTTTGACGATAAAGGACGTATTACGATCCCGAAGAAGTTGCGCGATGCGCTAGGAATAAGGACGAAAGAGGCAGTCTTTATGAAGATTATTAATGGAGATTTGGTGATTCGCCCGGCGGTCAATCCCTTTGACGCGTTGGTCGAGGAGGCTTTGCGTGAATATCGAGAAGGGAAGACCCAGGATTTGCGTTCTTTCGCAAAGGAAATGGGGATTGATCTTGACGAGTGAATTACCAGGTTCAATTAACGAATCACGCAAAGGCCGATCTTAAGCGAATATCCGAAGCTGATTTAAAGGTCGTAGTACGTAACCTTACGGAGCTCGAAGAAAATCCACATAAAGGAGATTTGTTGAAAGGGAGTCTTAAAGGCGTAAGGTCTTTGAAATTTTCTTTGTCCGGGGGTGAGCACCGAGCGGTCTATTATGTGATTACCGAAGACCAAACGTGCCTTGTTTTCATGGTGAGACCACGTGAAAGGTTTTACGAAGCGGCAGAGAGACGATATAAAGCGTTGAAAAAGGTGGGATGGATAAGGACTCGATGACGGAGGATTGCGGCTGCCCAAAGCGCTCGCTTTCCTCACGGTGGGGCCGGGAGAGTTCCTCGCGTAAGGGTGGGGAGCTTTCTTATTGTGTGAGAGGGGGCGGTGTCTTGGAGTCTCGGTGTTTGGGCGTTATGGCGCTTTGGCGCATAAGATGCGGGGGTGATGCCCTTGGAAATTGATAACCTTACAACCGCGCTTGAGGCGCTGGGCGAAAAGGGCGCGCTAGAGCTCCTCGATCTCCTTGGGCTTCTCGCGGATATGGCAGAGGCGTTTCCCTGAGGTGCCAATTCGGCCCCAATTCTCTGATGAGAACGGGACCGAATAGGCCTGGTTGAAATGGTGAACCCGTAGAACCTTGGTTTTAAGGAGTACTGCAAGATCGGCTCATACCTTTGGGTCGGCGGCAAAAACGGGCGCTGACGCAGGCGAACTCATTAAACAGCTCTGCTGATGCCGTCTGCGGCTTCTTCGCGCCTTGCCCACTTGAAGAAGACATAGGTCAACACGCCCACGATGATTCCGCCCATCCCGACTTTCATGATGATCCCGGAGAGGACTTGGTCCACCTCGGGCGATATGCCCCAAAGGCGAGGCGCAGTGGCGTAAAACTTGTACACGACGTTGTTCGAGAACGTAATGTAAGCGAAGACGCCGATCTGGGGCAGAGACATCAGAATCAGGTATAGAATGCGGCCCGTATCGGGCAACCTCGGAAGCTCCTCCGAAGGGCTAAAGATGGGCCACCACATCATAACGGCCGTGCCGACCATCAGGATGTGCTCGAGCACGTGAACCTCGTGGCGAAACAGAGCGGCCTGGTAAAACGGCGGTAAGTGCCACAGCGAGTAGACCGCATTTCCAGCGATGATGGCAACGACGGGGTTGGTCAGCACTTTGCCGATCTTGAGGGCCAAAGGCCTCCGAAAGAGGGGCTGCAGCATCCCCGGCGGGAGGCTTAGCATCAAGAATGGCGGCAGCATGTAGACGAGGAACATGTGCTGCACCATGTGCGCCGAGAATAAGTACCCCTCCGCCAGGTCGTGCAAGGGCGAGACTTCGGCGATGATCAGACTGATGACGGCAAGGATCAGGTATGTTGTATGACGCCGCTCGGGAGTCGCGCCTGAACGCTTACGCAGGGACGAGTATGCGACCAGGTACGCTCCGATCAGCATCAGCACCCCTGCAAGGACGTCGGGGTGCAGTCGAAAGGCTCCTAGCGGCTGATCGAACATGGGTATGTTGGGACGACACAACCACTTGACCACTGATTCGCCGATGCTCACTGTATGCGAGCCTCCCTTCCGAGTTGTTTTACGAATCGAGCGAGCAACCAGCGCTCTTCTTCGGTCAATTCCGCTCCGAAGCTAGGCATTCCGGTGCCTGGAATGCCGCGTGAGATCCACCAATAGTGTTCGCCTTCACGGTGGTGCCAGCCGTGAATGGAGAAATCCGCCGGGCGAGGCGACATGAAGTCCGCGATGGGCCCGTCGCCGCGTCCAGTATCGCCATGGCAGACGGCGCAGTGCTCGTCGTAGATGGGGCGAGCGAGCGCGGACGCCTCGGCCGGGGAGTACATCGCCCGCGTCGGGTTGGCCGCGTACCGTGTCGGGATCAGCGTCTGAAGGTAACTCCAACCAAGACCCCCGATGATCAAAAGGATTGCGCCGATGATGCGTCCTTTGGAGCCGATGGAGGCCTTGGTTCGCAAGGTGCTGATCAGGAGCCAGACTCCGGCTCCAAAGATCGCCATCCCGAAGGCGAGGAACAGAGCGCCCCAGTTAGTGGCGATGATGCGCAGATGGTCGAAGTACGTGAGGTTTAATACGTTAATCGTGGCTCACCGGCTCGTCGCCCACCTTCACCCAAACCGTGATTGAAGGGGCCTCTGAGAAGTGAAGCGTAATCGGGAACGACGCATCCCACGCGAGCGTCTTGTGCAAGTTGATAAGCATGACGTGATGCCCGCTCGGCTGAAACGCGACGTGGCCCTCTGCTGGAATCTCCAACTGCTCCACGTGTTGCATGATGAATGTTCCAGCCCCGGCATGCGCGCCGTGGTGGTGATCGGCGTGATGATCGTCGGCGTGGTGATGATCGTCCCCGTGCGCCTCGTGGTCGTCGCTGATCAGGGTCGTTTCGTGAATCTCGACAGCCGCTGCGATGTCTGAGGTCACGGCGATCAATGTAACGGGCTTGTCGCCATGGTTAAAGAGATCGAAGTAGACGGCGCCGTTGCCGCCTTGGGGCGCAGGTCGGGCCCAGGCCCGCTCAACGGTGACCGATTCCGTATCGTCAGCGATGGCCTTGCTTGAAGTCCACACCGCGCCAAACAGCGCAAACGCGGCTACGAACGCAATAACTACGACAAGCGGCTTGAATCCTTGGGCGCGTTGCATCAATAATCAACCTCCCGTTAAGAAAGGAGTTTTTCCAAGTCCTCTGCTACGACGTCGGCAGGCAGGCCGTAAAAATGGAGCAACCTCAAGTTGCCTTGGGGATCGACGACGTACGACGACGCAGGGTGCGACACGGCGTACTCGAGCGCGGATCCGGGAACCTCGATTTTTTCGGGCTGCACAAAGAAGGCGTCCCAAACGACCTTGAGCTCTTCCATGGATCCGGTAAGGCCGATGAACTCAGGATCAAACGCCTCGACGTACTGGCGCATACGGTCTTGATTGTCACGCTCCGGATCGACCGTGATCATGACGAAGCGGACGTCTTCGGCGGCATCACCGAGGCGTTGCTTGACATGCCGGAAGTGCGCCAGCGTGGTGGGGCACACGTCGGGGCAGGAGGTATATCCAAAGAACAAGACCACGACATTCCCCTTTTGATCGCTCAAGGAGAATGGCTGCCCTCGGTGGGTCGTGAGCTCGATGTTGGGAGCGGGCTCGATCGGGTCGAAGGTTGCGCCGTGAAACTGCGCCTGGTGGGCCGGGACGTCTGTTATTACGACGGTTGTCGGTCGAAAGAACAAGATGGCGCCGACGACGACAATGCCAAGGGCGGCCACGACGATTCCCAGTTTCAATCCTGATTTTTGCATGGTGCCTCCATATATGTTGAAAGTGTGGTGTACTTTAGCGGGGCGGGCGAGCTGCTTTAAGAGCACACCCATTCGTCATAGTACGACACCTTGGGCCGCAAGTATAGAGGCGAATGTCCCCAGTCTTCGGCTCGAGGCCCGCGAATCAAATCCGCCTTGCTGTGGCAAACCACCTTGGGAGGTCATGTGGGTGGGTCTGCCTTGGGATGCATCACACGCAAGGGCACGGGCATTGGCAATCGCCTTGATCATAACGTTGGTCTTGGCCGTGCGTGAAGCAGCGCTTGCCCATAAGCCTCTCTTTGCCGATCGAAGCGCTTCTGATCCAAATGCGGCGGTACGCATCTTGGATCCTACGGTATCGCACGTCATCTATTTCGAATTGGACGAACGCAGCCCGGTGCAGTGGTTCGTCATCGAGAACGACAAACCGCGGGCGATACCCATCCAAGTGGGCGTGCCCATAGGCCGAGCACGGGCGTCCGCCGAACCTGCGGTGATGCTGTTCCGGTCCAAACCGTCGGAACGGCTCGATCCGCACGATCTAAAGCCGGACGAGATCGATGGGACATTCGAACTTCAAAGTGCGGGCCACCCGACGCGGTTTTACGAGCCTGTCACGGGAACGGAATCGTTGATCCTTGTCGACACCCAAGTCAGTCTCCCAGAGGCAGGCAGCTATTACGGCGCCGTCTATCACGCGCCCGGGGAAGCGGGACGCGTGTGGGTGGCCGTAGGTCGACGTGAGGGATTCTCCTGGCGTGACATCGTGCGCCTACCCGGATGGATACACAGGGTACGGGAGTTTCACGACGTACCTGGATTGCCGCGCTGGGTGTGGATCGCCGGCGCCGTTCTTACAACCGCTGTCGCGGCTTTGATTTGGGCGCTACGACGCCGCCGGAACGCCCCGTAACGAACGCCGGGTAATCGCCATGCTTCGTATCTCGGAACATACGGCGATCAGTCGCCGCACGTCACGAGGTCTTTGCTGCCCGCACTTGACTGGACGGAATTGTCAGAAGCTGGTACACTTGTCGGGATTAAATTCGAGCCGATCGGAGTGTAGAACGTGAAGATGACCGTCCGTGTGTTTATCTTGTTGCTGGCTCTACTGTTGACCGTCGCTTCGCAAGCTTTGGCATGGTCCCTCGTCATCGTAAACGAAACGAACAAAGACATAGAGTTGTACGTGTACGATGCGAATGATACGGTCAGGGCGTCTGCCTGTTTTAGCATGAGAAAATTGGAGCCGGGCCTAGCCGTTGAGGTCCCGGACGGGGCGTTGTTCGGTTGCTGGATGTACGAACGACTTACCGTGCTAACGAAAGTGGAGATTTCTGGCCAGGAACTCTGGAACGAGTACACCCGCGATCGAGGCGAGCATGTGGTCGTCAAGAAATATTGGGACGATTGACGCTTGGCGTCGATTGACGATCTGCATTGCTTAAATGTGATACGGCACGCGCCTTTTTCGCGGGACGCGTGCCGTTTTTTATCTTAAGCTATGGGCCGTGGTAAAAAGGCGCGATCGTCGAACGACTCCCCCAAACCTTAACCACAATCTTAACGGGGGATGAATGGAATGAGGCGCGTGCTCTTGACGGGAATGTCGGGAACGGGGAAATCGACCCTTGTCCGCGAACTCATTGTCCGCGGTTACGTGGCGATCGACACGGACTACGACGGATGGAGTCATTGGATCGACATGCGTACAGGCCTGCCCGCTCCGGAGCCCGAGCCGGGCGAGTACAATTGGGACGAGCTTGACTGGGTGTGGAATGAGGAGCGCATCAGGTCTCTACTCTCTTCCGGCTCCGCGGATCCGTTGATTGTGGCAGGCACTTCGATCAACCAAGCGAAATTCTACCCCAATTTCGACCGCATCGTACTCTTGAGCGCCCCGGCCTCCGTCCTCGTCGAACGGTTGGCAACCAGAGATAACAATCCATACGGATCAACGCCGCGCTCGCTAAGCAGAGTCCTCGAGCACATCAAAACCGTTGAGCCTCTCCTCAGGGCCCGTGTCGATGTGGAAATCGACACCAGCCGCCCGCTTGACGAGGTGATCGAGCAGGTCTTACAGATCGTGGGACCGGTGAGCAGCTCTTAGGTAGTGACAGGTGAAGGTGTTGGCTAGAAAGCAAAACCGAGCTCGATTCGACGTTCAAAAGATCTCAAAAGGCCGCGCTAAGTACGAGCGGGCATTCCTCATGCTGGCCCGAGCGATTACCGTTGGTGCGGCATACGTCGTCGTTTCGCCGATTCCGGGGCTGACGTCGTCGTTTGTCGCCATTTTCACGGCATTGCTCCCCTTTGACATCTTTGTTGCACTGGCATCGCCGCTTGTTCGCTTGCGAGACTGGGAGCAGTTCCTCGTCGTACTCAAACCGCGGGTGCTCTCCACCGCAAGTACGCTTGCGAAGGGCATCGTGGTGGGCGCCTTTTTTGGCATCCTCACACTCTTTGGGTTTCCCATCGTCCTCGGCGCTGTTTTTACGGCGGGATTGGCGTACGTTTGGGCATTGGAGACACGGCATGCAATCTCGACCTACGTTTCGATCATTTCGGGCCTTGCTTTGTTTGAACGGTTGTCCGGCCTCGAGGTGATCGAGACGGCGCAGATTGTCTCTGAGACTGCGTTTGCGATTGCGCTCTCGGTCGGGGGCACGTTTACGGCGTTGATCGCCGGCTGGGGCGTCGGATTGGTCGGCGGTAGTGTGACGCGCATCTTTTTATCTCGTCCGTATCGATCGATTCGCAGCTCGGCGTATGAATTGCCGCTAGCCATGAGGCCTCTGCGAGAAGTGATCCACGTCGGTGAGAAGAGTGTCGTCGCGTCCGCCAAGGTAGAGGAAGGCGCTTTGCTCGCTCATCGGACCCTCGCAGAGAGTGGGTTGAGGGAGACGTGGGGGACAACCATTCTTTCGATCAAGCGGAAAGGCGACGAAGTGGTGATGCCAAAAGGCGATGCGACGCTGCTGCCGGGCGACCAAGTCATGTTGATCACAGAGAGTGAACACGCTTCGTCGGTCTTTGATCAGTTTAAGGCGCCTGCAGCCGAGCCCCGTGACCAGCAGCCGCTGGGTTGAGATGGGGTTTGACCGACATCATCCTCTATTAGGGACAAATCCCGCCAGGAGGGAGCGCGGCTGAGCCAAGTTTGTGCGCGGCTTGGATCACCAGCATGTCAATGATCATGACGAGCGGCGCTCGCAGTCCGAGCGGCCCGTGGTCGAGTAAGATGTCCCGGGCCGCCGCGAGCAACAGGATGTCGGCCGCCTTTGCCAGGGGGGAATTGGCCTTGCTGGTGAGCACGATGATCACACAGCCGCGCGCCTTTGCTGCCTCGAGGTACTCGACAAGCCCTTTCCATCTACCGGACTGGGAGACGAC
Source organism: uncultured Clostridia bacterium (assembly GCA_964424335.1). Taxonomy (GTDB): domain Bacteria; phylum Bacillota; class Limnochordia; order DTU080; family RSA5; genus CAYRIY01. Next base: position 1,965 of record CAYRIY010000101.1, on the reverse strand, counting down.
GACGATGGCGTCGCCTTCAGAGAGGGTGCGTGTGATGGACTGCAAGCCTTGTTCGTCTTTGACGAAACTCGCTCGCATGGCCAAGCGTATCATCTTGTGTTCACCGCTCAGCGCGAGGTATTCAGAATCGCCGGGATAGCCAAACCATACGGTCATCGATGCTGCAGCAAGCGCATCGACAGCGCTGACGAACGCCTGAGGATCGAGCGCTCGCAAGGTATCCGCCATCGAAGAAATCGACATTTGTGCCACGGCGGCGGCGGTATCGGGCAAGGATGGTAGCGGCGCGTGTGGCTTTTTCTGTGCGAGGTCGCGCAGCAAGGCGCTCTTAAAGTGGGCAAAGCCTGCGTAGCCCAGCTCCATGCAAAAGCGGCTGATCGTCGCTTTTGACATACCGAGCTCTCTTGAGAGGCTCCCGGTCGTCAACTCGAGCGCCCGCGCTTCGTCAAGCTCTTCGTTCAAAAACCAAGAAGCGAGTATGCGCGACTTTCCGTCCATGTCGTTGATGTGTGAACGCAATCGGGCCAAAACAGGCTCGTTCGGCGGCAATAGCCTCACCTTTTACTTGGGAATGACAGCACACCAATCAACGCTCGACGCCTTAGAGCCAGCGACGCAAGGGGTCGCCCACGTCCTCCATCCAAGACAGGAGCTCTTGGCGCATGACTTGCACCTGCTCCGGGCGATCGGCGGCGACATTCCTCACCTCGCCGGGATCGGAGCGCAGGTCGTACAGCTCCTCGACCGCAAAAGGAGAGAACACGTACTTCCAGTCCGATGAACGGACCATACGCAGGCTGTACCAGTTGCCGGCGCCGAGGCCGTGAAGCTGCGCATATATCGATGTGCGCGCTGTTTCGAGCGGTTCACCTTGGACTAAGGGTACCCACGATCGTCCATGCACCTCGGCATCCAACGTTCCGCCGGCGACCTCGATAATGGTTGGAAGGAGGTCGACGTGGCTCACGAAATCATCGCACACGAGACCGGCGGGGAAACGCCCCGGCCACCTGGCCACGAGCGGCACTTTGAGGACTTCGTCATACATCATGGGATACTTGGATGCGATGCCGTGGGCTCCAATCAAATCGCCGTGGTCGCTGGTGAAGATGACGAGCGTGTCCTCGCTGAGCCCGAGGCGGTCGAGCTCGGAGAGTATTTGCCCGGTGAACGCGTCGAGCATGGAAACATAGCCCCAATAGTGGGCGATGAAATTTCGCCATGTATCATTGAACGGTTCGTTGATTTGTCTTACCTTGGCCCGTGCGTGGATCTCCTGCTTTCCCTCGAACGGGTCGTCAAAATTGGACGGCGGTTCGACCTGGGCAGGGTCGTACATGCGAGCATACTCCTTGGGGATTAGGGCGGGATAGTGCGGCCCGTCATATTCGCATTGAATCAACCAGGGCTGGTCGGATGCGGCGTACTTTTGCATGAGCTCGATCGCTCCGCGGACGCTGAACGCGTCCCGGTGCTGATCGAGGGGGAGATCGAGTTCGCCGTAGTACGCGTGTTTGGGCCGATCGCTTCTTGCAGTCTCCCGCAGACCTTTCATTCGAAATCCAGTGTACGCGCCTGGGACAACGTCGTCGAACAGCTCTTCGCGCAGGTGCCTTTGACCCGTATAGCCCGTGCGGTAGCCAAGCCCTTGCAGCGTGCGGACGTATGAAGGGGCGTCTTCGCCGATGCGGAACGGGTAACTTCCTTTGCCCCAACTGTTGTTTAGGATCCCGCTCTTATGGGGGAATAGTCCGGTGTCGATGCTCGATCGGGAGGGGTGGCAAACTGGCGCGGTGGTGAACGCGTTTGTAAAGCGGACACCGTCGCTTGCCAGGGAGTCGATGACCGGCGTCCGGACGTGCGGGTGGCCGTAGCAGCCGTATGCCGTTTGCTGCGCCGAGTCGGCGATGATGAGCAAAATGTTGGGTCTGTTCACATCGATCTCCTGCCTTTCAACTCTGAGCT
>CAYRIY010000100.1:0-12610 GCA_964424335.1 uncultured Clostridia bacterium | reverse complement strand
GCCGATTTTCCGCCGGTCAAATCGATCGCCGAAGCGTCCCTTACGGGCACGGCGACCAACATCATCTCCGGCATGTCCGTCGGGATGCTCTCGACAGTGTGGCCGATCGTCATGATCGCCGTCGGAATATGGATCGGCTATGCGGCCGCCGGGCTTTACGGAATCGCCCTCTCGGCGGTGGGGATGCTGGCGACGACCGGGATGACCGTAGCCGTGGACGCATACGGCCCGGTTGCAGACAATGCCGGCGGCATCGCGGAAATGGCCGGACTCGATCCAGCCGTCCGGAAGATTACCGATCAACTCGACTCGGTCGGCAACACTACGGCGGCCGTTGCGAAGGGGTTCGCGATCGGGTCCGCCGCGCTGACGGCGCTCGCGTTGTTCTCCGCGTTTGCGTCCGCAGCTCAGATCGAGTCGATCAACGTACTTAGCCCATCCGTGATCATCGGGCTCTTTTTAGGCGCCATGTTGCCCTTCTTATTCGGCGCCCTGACCATGCAGGCAGTCGGGCGGGCGGCTTTCCAAATGATCGCAGAGGTTCGCCGGCAATTCAAAGAGATTCCGGGCCTGATGGAAGGGAAGGGGCGCCCCGATTACGCCCGCTGCGTCGACATCAGCACCGGCGCTGCGCTTAAAGAGATGGTCATTCCGGGAGCAATGGCAGTTGCTGCGCCGCTTTTCGTGGGACTCATCCTCGGTAAGACTGCGCTCGGCGGCATGCTCGCAGGCGCCACCGCCAGCGGGGTTCTGCTCGCCATCATGATGTCCAACGCTGGGGGCGCGTGGGACAACGCGAAAAAGTACATTGAGACCGGCGAGCATGGCGGCAAAGGGACCGAGGCGCACGGTGCGTCGGTCGTCGGAGACACGGTGGGCGACCCATTCAAAGATACGTCGGGGCCTTCGCTGAACATCTTGATCAAGTTGATGGCCATTGTCTCGCTCGTATTCGCCCCAATCTTCGGTTCCGGGATCGTTGGGTTTTGATCCTGATTGAAAGGTATGGAGCCTGCGTGATATAATGGACTTTACCGCTCTTTTTCTGGGGTGTCTATACCGTGGCAGAAACGAAGGTTGTGGCAACCAATCGAAAGGCGCGCCACGACTACCACATCGAGGAGACGTTTGAGGCCGGGCTTGTGCTTACGGGGACCGAGGTTAAGTCTCTGCGTGCCGGGAAGGTCAATTTGAGGGACAGCTTTGCCAGGATTGATCGCGGCGAGGCATTCTTGTACAACATGCACATCAGCCCGTACGATTTCGGCAACAGGTGGAACCACGATCCGACCCGGACTCGCAAACTCCTGCTCAACAAGGCCGAGATCCGCCGGTTGATCGGCAAGATTCAACAGCAAGGTTTGACTTTGGTGCCGCTCAAGGTGTATTTTAATGATAGAGGCATTGCCAAAGTCGAGTTGGCGGTGGCCCGCGGCAAGAAGAAGTGGGATAAGCGAGAAGATATCGCAAAGCGGGAAGCAAGACGGGAAGTCGAAAGAGCGGTTAAGGAAAAACTTGCGGGGGCGAGATAGGCTCGACAGTGAGCGTAAGATCGAGGGATAAGCGAGTCGAGATCCCACCAACTCGTTAAACGGTGGACCTAAGTAAACGCAGACAAATCTGCACTCCCTGCGGCTGCCTAATCAGACCGCACGTCCTAGTCGGTTAAGCCTGCGTACCGACACCAGGGCGTCATAACAGCGGGCTATCTTCCCTGACCGCCTCCCGGAGGTAGGGAAGAGAAACTTTTCCGGGATAGCGCACGCAGAGGTTCGCCTGTCGACCGCTCGTGCCGCGAACCTTAACGCCAGGATACACTCGTAGAAACCTTCGGTTGTACCTTGCTGGACCAGGGGTGCGACTCCCCTGCGCCTCCACCATCATCGTGAACGTGGCCATATGGGTCCGGCTCACACGAAACGAGTCGGGCCGTTTTTGTTTTCGGCGTCCCTTCTTGAGCCCCAAAGAAGCGGGCGCCGAATTTGCGATTGAGCGTTTGTGGCACGAGCTGGAATTGGTCTGGTCTAATTCCCAGAAGGAAACCGACCAAATCCTTTGAATCTCTAATTTTAGGCTTTTGCTGCGCAAGTGAAGGAGGCGGGAAAATGATTGAGACGATCCAACTGACGAAGAAATATGGAGACTTTACCGCAGTCTCGGATCTGAGTCTCAAGGTCGAGAAAGGCGAGATTTACGGATTTCTAGGCCCAAACGGTGCAGGAAAAACCACGACGATCATGATGCTTCTCGGAATTCTCGAACCAACGAGCGGTACTGTAAAACTCTTCGACAAAAGCATGAAAAGCGATTACTTCAACATCAAGCGCCGCATCGGAGTCTTGTCGGAGAACCAGTACCTCTACGAGGACATGACCGCCCTCGAGTATTTGCGTTTCTTTGGTGAGCTCTACAAGGTCGAGAATATCGATCGACGCATCACGGAAGTCCTCGGTCTGGTCAACTTGGACCACCGGAAAAATGTACTTCTTCGAGGTTACTCCAAAGGGATGAAGCAAAAGCTGGGACTTGCCAGAGCCCTCCTGCACGACCCCGAGGTGCTTATCCTCGATGAGCCGGTCTCCTCGCTCGACCCGTACGGCATCAAAGAGGTCCGCGACATTCTGATGGAGGAGAATCGCAAAGGCAAGACGATGTTCATTTCCTCGCATATTCTCTCGGAAATCGAGAGGACATGCCATCGGGTCGGCATTTTGAACAGGGGCCGCCTGCTCGCCGAGGATACGATGTCGGAGCTTCGTCGCCGGCTCATGGACGAAGTGCAACTCTACATCGAGCTCGAAGGCGCAACGGAGGAACTCATCAATACGGTCAAGGCGTTGCCGTTTGTCATCTCCGTGGAAGCGACCAACAATCAGCTTTCCGTCAAAACAAAGGCGGACAAAGACTACCGAGGGTTGCTCTCGACGGCGATCGCAAATGGCGGCGGCGTCGTGCTAGACTTGCGTCGGCACGAAATGAGCCTTGAAGAAGCATTTGTAACCATCACCGAGAAAAACCTATCGCTGTTGACGAAGGAGGGCCCTGCGGCATGAGCATCGCCCATCGAGCGCACGCAATCAAAGTAGCGGCCAAACGGGAAATTCGGTCGACACTTTACGGCGTCGGACTATACTTTACGCTCTTTTTGATCTTCATCGCAGCGTCGTACTTCTTTGTGAACAGTTCGCTTCGAAACGTGTTCGACGGTGGCATTTTGGCGCTGACAAACCCGATTACGGAGCCGTTCTTTTTCTCAGTGGGACTTGCGGCGACATACCTCGGTCTTTGCTCGGCGCTGTCGATCTCGAGAGATCGTGACCTCGGCACGCTTGAAGTGCTGTTTTACGGCCCCGTCGACACCGTGGCGTACATCGGCGGCAAGTTCGTCCATCAACTTTTGGCGTTTGTCGTCGTGCTCATCTTCGCCATCATCAACTTCTTCCTGGTCTCTCAAGTGACCAACTTCGGGTTCACTTCCGATTTCCTCGGATTCCTCGTGCTCTCGTTGTTCCTCACCGCGTGCATGGTGAGCTTTGGAATCTTTCTTTCGGTGAGCACGCGGCGGATGATGGTGTCGGTGATCACGTTTTTGGGATTGGTGCTGTTCTTTTTAGGGTTCTCGGCCGCTCACGCCGTGATCATGAGTCTGCCGAGCACCGGGATCACGCCGCTCATGGTCTACGTCCGTGTGATCTTGGACAACATGAAGGTCGTCATGGATTGGATATCGCCGATTTCATATTTCAGCCGCGGCATGACGGCCGTGTTCATGGGCGACGTTGGGCAGTACGTCCTTAGCCTCGTCTCGTCGATCATCTACAGCGGACTGCTACTTTCGATCAGCGTTTGGCTCTTTAACAAACAGGGGGTGCGGCGATAATGAAACTTCGAGACCTTAGGGCATGGAGCGGTTTGTTGCTCACGCCCATCCTGATCTTCGCCCTAACCCTTGGGGCGCTCGCACAGGAGTCGGGCGACGCTGAGGGACCGACCATCGAAGAGGTGCAGCAGGCGGCGAGGGAGGCTGCTGAGCAGGCTCGCCAGGCGATCGAGTCGATACCCGACCCGTCACAGGCCTTTACTCAGCTCGATCCCGCACAGTTGAACCAGGGAACGCCCACCAGGGAGTACCAATTCGTCTACTCGCTTTCGCCGTGGACGGGCCTCGAGTTCGGCGGTACGTTCGCTCCCTTGAGCGTCAACACGATGTTTTTGATGGCCAACGAGACGTCGATCATGAACGCTCAGCGCACGGACGTCTACTATTGGCCGATCACCGGCGAGTACATGGCCAATTGGTTCGAGTCGAGGGACGAGGTCCCGGGCAAGCTCCAAATCGAGCAGAACGGGCAAGTCGTTGCGACCCTCGAGCGCGAGATGTACAGCTACTACTATCCGAGCGGATACGGCGGCATGCAGACGCTGCTCCTTGGAGAAGAGGCAGTCAGGACCTACGAAGATTACCAAAGACGCATCAATTCGTATTATGATTCCGTATCCAAGTACTATGAGGCTCAGCGCGCTTGGCAGAGCACCATGGATCGAATCCTGGCGGAGGTGCGGGAGACCGGTCAGCCAAAGAGCCCCGATGAGATTCCAGAGCCGCCGCGCCAACCTCAGGCGCCGCAGGACTTTGCCTACCAACCGCGCCAGGCATTTGCCGTCAACCTGCCGGCAGGCAGGTACACGGTGAAAGTCATCGGCGAAGATGGGAATGTCGTTGAGAACAGCGAGCGCACGCTCGAAGTGTACGACGCCCGTCGCGTCGGCGTCGGATTTGGCGTGATCCCCGAGCACAAGTGGACCCGTCGCTTCCAATCCAACGATCCGGCGGACACGTTCTACCTCGACGGCACGCGCGTTTTTTACATCTTGCCGTTCAATGCTCGAGAGTTCAACTACTATCAGTACACCAAGATGACCAACCTCCACAAACCGCTTGAAGCGGAAGGTACGCGGAGCGCCTGGCGCTGGGTGCACTTTGATCCGGTGACAAAGGCCAAACTGCAAGTGCTCAAAAACGGTCAAGTGATCCAAGAGATCAATTATGAGCCCTTCTACGTGAAGCAGTCGCCGGGGTACGCGCTCGGATATGAAATCGTAAAGTTCGACCCCGCGAGCGACCCGACGCTCCAAGGGCGCGCCCCGACGTTTGAGGGATATCGCGTGGTCTTGGAAGGCGACGGAAGCAGCTATGACCTGCGATTCGTCGACGAAAACGGCAACGTCCTTGCCGGAAGCACGAGGAGCGTTCGCTCCGTCGAGCGCCCCGGCAACGCACTGTATGCTTTGACGGTCGTGCCGCTCGTCGTCGGTGTCATCGTATTTGGCTGGCGCCGATCGAAGGGCCGTAAAGGCTCATCTGCATCCGAATCTGCCTAAACCCTGCATCTGAATGCCGCAGGGATCAGCGCACATTCAAACTGAGCAAGGCCCGGACCGCTAGGCGTCCGGGCCTTGTTGACAATGAGGCTAATCTGTTCAGGCCGTCAGGGGGCGTGTGGGTTGTAGTCTTCGTCCAAGGCGCTGGGCTTTGCGATTGAGATTTCTCGGCGCTCGTGCGGCGGGGCGTTTCGTCCGATCGAATATCGCACGATTGCCGTAAAAACCTTGGGTGGATCGGCGGGATCGACCGGTTGATACGCAGGCAATTGGATTTGTCCAAGGATGCTGCGCGGCTGGAGTACGACCGCCGGATAAGGATCCAAGGCAAGGTTCGTATTCGGATTGACGATCGTAAATGTCTGGATTTGTTCGATCGTCGCAAGTGCGTTGTGTACAAGTTGGCCCCGCTCGTCCATGACGAAGAGCTCATGAATGTAAATAGGTGAGTCAAGGGGGTTTGCAATCCCGAGTTGAGCGTAGATCCGAGCGGCATCGGAGTTTGGGTAAAACGCGTGAAAATCGAGAGCAAACGAGTCCGGCCATAGTCCCGTGTCGTACTTGATGCGCGGCGAATTTGGCCCTTCTTGGACACGGTACGTAAACCGCCTGCTTCGATGCTTTGCAGCCGTGATTTCCACTTCGTACGTGCCGACGGGGACCCCTTCAATCGAGAAATGCCCATTTCCATCGCCGAGCGCTTTGAAGGTTCCGATAGTTATGACAGGGTGCGGGATCTCATCGCCGAAAACGTCATGCACTTTGCCGCTGACATGGCCATGCGGGGGAGGAAGGGTGATCGTCTCCCAATGTTCTTGCGACGCTTTTCCGGAGCCAAGGATGCGATCGAACGTTCGAGGATCGGCAAGCGAAAGCGCGATCATGATCACGAACGCAGCGATTGCTGCGATGCGCCCCAGGCCCCCGGGTTGTGCCTTCGGATCGGATGAAAACACCATCGCCCACCTTTTTGGCGTATCGCTTTTTCTCGAACTTGATTCGAAAAAAATCCCTTCAGTAAGCGGGAATTCGGGATGAAGTCAAGAATGTGGTCAGACACGAATCCTTTATTTGCCTATGTAGGCCAGGGGGACGGAAAGGTTTGGAAAGCCGAAAGTCACGCCTTAAGGTTATTCCTCTCGCCCTCTTTATGTGTCTTATATTCCATGCGGCTGCGGGCGCTTCGATGTTTACCATCGTTTCCGAGATTGCCCAAGTTGATGGGTTTGCGCCCGTGTTTACACAAGGCGGCTTCGTAGTGCCGGTGGACCTTGCCACGGCCTTCGGCGCAGAAGTGCGTTCGGACGGCGAAAGCTACACGATCACGTATCGCGGGACGAGCGTTACGGTGCGCGCAGGAGACGAGCGGGCGATCACGCAAGCGGGAGAGCGCACGCTGCAACCAAAACCGTTCGTGACGGCCGACACCTTGTTCGTTCCACTCAACTTCTTGGCGGATGTCCTCAGGTTGAAGATGACGTGGAACCCGTCCACCAGTTTCATCACGCTTTCACCGTGGACCTCGCCGCTCAGCGCCTTTACAGCGGGATCGCAAAATAGCGAGCCTCAAACGCCTTCGCTCGGCCCGCCTTTGTTGCTGCAATCGCCTCCGCTCCCAAGGCCGATTGCGAGCCTCGAAGCACTTTTCAGCCCCGAACTGCCTGAGGCATCGCACGAAGTGGCCGACGCGCCAATCGAGTCCCCGGTGGAGCCACCTGAGCCGCCGATCGAGGTGTACGCGGGGATGTGGAAATCGCTCCATGCGACGACCGGTCTTTTGATGGAGCGACAGGTTGAGGGTGGACTCGTCACATTTGAGTTTCAAGGAGGCGGCGAGCTCGAGGTGACCACCGCCGTCCTCACCGAGCCGTTCCGGCTCGTGATGGACGTGAAAGGCGTCGAGAGTCGGCCCGACGTTTCGATCGAACCACTCTCGATCGGTGAGGGAGGGGTGCGTCAGGTTCGTGGATCTGCGACGCCTGACGGGGTTCGCGTCGTCTTTGACTTGGACATGCCCCTTGGTCACAAAGTGCTCCCCTTGGATGACGGCCGCGTAGGGATTCAATTGCTGCGTCCATTTTTCGGGATTGCGGTCGATGCACAGGAGTACGGAGGCCGCATCGTGATCGATGTGCCCGAGGAGACGCCTTATACAATCACCCGATTGGTCCAACCCGACCGGATCGTGATCGACTTGCTCGATGCAACGCTCGTCGAGGCCCCCATTCAAATCGAGCCGAGCGATAGTTTGGTCACGAGGGTGCGGGCCGCGCAGTTCCTTCCGGATGTGGCGAGGGTGGTCCTCGACGTCAGCGAGCCCGTGGAGATCGAGCCGTTGAGCAGCGAAACGGGGATTGCCTTTGCGTTTGGCGACATATTGGGGCCGATCGCTTACCGAGCGGTTGAAGCCCTAGGCGTCGATCTGCGGGTGAATGCCGGTGACGATGCCGAGGTCCAGATCTCTCGACTCGTCGGGCCGGATCGACTGGTGATCGACGTGCGGCCAATGACGTTGGACGTCCCCCTCGCTGACGCAATGGTGCCGTCTGGGCCGGTGTACAGAATTCGCGCATCGCAGCACGACGCGGATACGGTTCGCATCGTCGCAGACCTCAAACACTATGTTCAATATTCAGTGCAACGCACCGGTCGCCATACACTTGTCGCGCTGCGTCAGCCTTCACTTTCCGGTCGCACGATCACGGTGGATCCGGGGCACGGCGGGATCGACGTCGGCGCCATCAGCTCGCAGTATGGACTCCTCGAGAAAGATGTGAATCTCGACATCTCGCTCAAACTGCGCGATTTGATCGCTGAGGCCGACGGCGGCGTACATTTGACGAGAAATGACGACATCGGGATTGGATCGAGTCAACGGGATGGACTGATGGAACGTGTGCGCGAAGCGTCTGAAAGCGAATCAGACATCTTCGTGAGCGTACACAATAACTCGGCGCTGGTGCCGGGTCCGACGGCGAGAGGTACCGAGACGTTCTTCCGGTCGAATGATCCTAGGTCCAGAGCGCTTGCCGAGAGCGTTCAGTCCAGCGTGGTTTCAGCCCTCGGCACGGTTGATCGAGGCATCATCGACAATCAGACCCGCGGATACTACGTCCTCAGATACATCGACAAGCCGGCTATCTTGGTGGAAGTCGCCTTTTTGTCCAATCCTGATGAAGAAGAGTTGCTGAGCCACGATTGGTTCAGGCAAAGGGCGGCGGAAGGCATATTCAACGGATTGTTGAAATACTTCCACCCCGACGATTCGGTGGACGACTCCGCGTTGTGGTCTGCCGAAGGCGAGTGGCAGCGTATGCCGGCGCGCCAGCAGTGATTTTCGGAAATGAGCGGCGTCAGCAGCCAAACGGTCTTTAAAGGAGATTTCGCGGATGTCGGAGCGGTGGCAAAGGGCGGCGGTCGTCGCCCTTTTATTTAGCTTGTGGGCGCTAGCGCGTTGGGGAGGCGACATTACGCCTGAGGGATCTCGATGGGATGTGCGTCGCGTTCCCGTGACACTCTATTTTGGCGCGCCGGACGCAATGGGGGTGGCGCCCGAGATTCGTTGGTTTCCGGTCGGCGAATCGGACGCAGGCGCTCGCCTCGAAGCTTTGCTTGCGGGCCCGTTACACCCAGAGCTATCGCCGTCGATTCCGCGTTCGGCTACGATACGCTCCCTTAGACTCGAGGGCAACCTAGCGATCGTCGATTTCGGCGGCGGAATCGTGCGGGATCATCCCGGGGGATCGGCCGGGGAGCTCATCACCGTGTATTCGGTTGTAAACACGCTTACCGAATTGCCGGAAATTGAAAGGGTCCAGTGGTTGATTGACGGACATATTGTCGAAACATTGGTTGGGCACCTCGATTTGACGGGACCGATTGAACGCAGCGAGGAGATTATCGTGGACCTAAGGACGATCGAGCTGTAGATGTACCCTAATAACGCAGACAGGCACATCCTGCAAATGGGGACCGTAATCTGGGGGGGCGGATATCAAAGGTTCGTCATCGGCTCTAGGAAGCGCCTTATCGAATCGAGGTGCGGCGCCTAATCTGCAAAGGGTGAGTCTCCTTTGAGGTGGACGGATAAGCACGTCTCCGTCGTCGGTTTGGGAAAGAGCAATCTGGCCCTGATTCGCTTCCTCGTAAGGCGAGGGGTGAGCGTGACGGCCCGGGATCGGAAGAGCGCGGACGAACTCGGCCCTGCGTTGCAGGAGCTCCAACTCCTCGGTGTCGACCTGCGCCTGGGCCCGCGATACTTAAAAGGGTTGTCGTCGAGCGATGGGATCTTTCTCACCCCCGGGATGAGGAAAGACTTCCCGGAGATTCTTGCGGCCAAGGCCGACGGTGTAGAGATCACGAGTGAGACCAATCTGTTTTTTGAATTGTGCCGTGCGCCAATCATAGGCATTACGGGCTCGAGCGGAAAGACGACGACGACGACACTCGTCGGAGCCCTCCTCGAAGCCGTCGGCCACAAGGTGTACGTCGGCGGGAACATCGGACGGCCTTTGATCGAGCATGTCGACGAGATCAAAGAGTCCGCCGTCGTCGTCTTGGAGCTATCCAGTTTTCAGCTCGAACTTGCGACCCGATCGCCGCAAATCGCCGCTGTGACCAACATAACCCCAAACCACCTGGACGTTCACGGATCGATGGAGTCTTACATCGACGCCAAGCGACACATTTACGATTTCCAGTGTGAGTCGGACGTCCTCGTATTGAATCATGCCAATCGCCACACGCGATCGATGGCGGAAAGCGCTCGGGGGCGCGTCGTGTGGTTCTCTTCTCAAGGAGAAGTGCCGACCGGGGCATTCATCGACCGAGGGCGGATCGTGATCGCCAAAGATGGGCGGACCGGACGATCGCTTACGGATGTGTGCGGGCTGGATGAGGTCTTGCTCCTTGGAGATCACAATGTGGAAAATGTGCTGGCGAGCTGTGCGATCAGCGATCAACTCGGCGTTCCCCCCGGCGCCATGCGAGACGTCGTCTCGACCTTCACCGGAGTTGCACACCGCCTCGAACTGGTTCGAGAGGCAAACGGGGTCGCGTACTACAACGACTCGATCGCCACGTCGCCGAGCCGAGCGGTGGCCGGGATACGATCCTTTGATCGCCCGATCCACCTGATTGCAGGAGGATACGACAAGCGTCTACCGTTTGACGAATTTGCACGGACCGTCGTCGAGCGGGTGAAGACGCTCATCTTGATCGGTGAGGCCGGACCTGCAATCCACCGTGCGGTCATGGAGGCAGGAGGCGGCGCGAAGCCGAAGATCATCAGCGCCGGCTCGCTCGAAGAAGCCGTTTCGCTGGCCAGAGAATCGGCCGTATCGGGAGATGTCGTGTTGCTTTCGCCGGCTTGTGCCAGTTACGACATGTTCCCCAACTTCGAAGTGCGAGGCGAACAATTTCGCAAGTGGGTGCGGGCGTTCACCGAGAGTTCCGAATGTGACTCCAAGAGCGCTCGAGACGAGACGAGGGTGGGAATATCATTTGATGACGCGCAGTGACGGCCGCAGGCCGGACGAACTTAGACCAATGCGGATCGAGCGCAATTACTTAATGCACGCGGAAGGCTCCGTGCTCATCGAGATGGGACATACCAAAGTGATCTGCAGCGCCAGTGTCGAAGAGCGCGTGCCCCAGTGGATGAGAGGGAGCGGAGAGGGCTGGGTGACCGCGGAGTATTCGATGTTGCCCCGTGCAACCGGGGAGCGGACCGTGCGAGAATCTTCCCGTGGAAAGGTCGGCGGCAGGACGCACGAAATCCAGCGTTTGATCGGACGAGCCCTGCGTTCCGTCGTAGACCTGAAAGCCCTCGGGGAGCGAACGATCTGGATCGACTGCGACGTCATCCAGGCGGATGGCGGCACGAGGACGACATCGATTACCGGCGCTTTCATCGCGCTCGTCGACGCGCTCCAAGGTCTGCAAAAGAGTGCCGGATGGTCGACGATTCCGGTCTCGGACATCGTGGCCGCGACGAGCGTCGGTCTGGTGGACGGTCGAGCGGTCCTCGACCTGTGCTACACCGAGGACTCAAACGCTCAAGTCGACATGAACGTCGTCATGACAGAGCGTGGACACCTGATCGAGGTGCAGGGAACAGCCGAAGGTTGGCCGTTTACCCGCGACGAGTTGCACACGCTCATGGACTTGGCCGACCAAGGAATCCGGCAGATCATCGCCGAAAGTCGCCGGATACTCGGCGACGTCATTCCAAGTCGCTCGTAGGGGGGCCGGGGCTTGCAGCTTGCGATCGCGTCGGCAAATCCGGGCAAGCTGAAGGAATTTCGATTGCTCTTTCAGCCAATGGGTGTCGAAATCACGAGCCTTGCTGAATTGGGGGCGCCTCAGGCCAATGAGACGGGCGAAACGTTCGAAGAGAACGCTCGCTTAAAGGCCGTCGCGCTTGCAAAGGCGACGGGGCTTTGGGCGCTTGCGGACGACTCCGGGCTGGAAGTCGACGCCCTTGACGGCGAGCCCGGGGTCTATTCTGCCCGGTATGCCGGGGAGGGAGCTAGTGACGAGGCAAACGTTGCGAAGCTGCTCGATCGTCTAGCCGGCGTGCCCGATGAAAAGCGGGGCGCACAGTTTCGTTGCGTCCTTGCACTCGCCGCTCCGGACGGACGGGTGTGGACGGAAGAGGGCATTTGCAGGGGCCGCATCGCGCTTCGTCCCTCTGGCAACCAGGGATTTGGGTACGATCCGGTCTTTGTTCCCCAGGGGCATGTGGAGACTTTTGCCGAAATGTCGCCTGAGAACAAAGCCGCCATGAGCCATCGAGGCATTGCCATGAGAAGAATGCTCGCCACGTTTGAGGCAAGCGGCGCCCTAGGTTAGGAGCCACGGGCAAAATTCGACCGGGCAGGGGCTCCTTGACAAATGCAACGATGATGGCTTATGATGATCAGGTCACGGCCCAATTGGCGTCGGGGCGTGGCGCAGCTTGGCTAGCGCGCCTGCTTTGGGAGCAGGAGGCCGTGAGTTCAAATCTCACCGCCCCGACCATTGCCGGCGACTCGGGTGGGTCGCCGGTATTGCAGCATAGCCTGGTTATTAGGTATAATAGAGTTTGTGACGCGGGTGTAGCTCAGTGGTAGAGCCCCGGCCTTCCAAGCCGGTTGCGGGGGTTCGATTCCCCTCACCCGCTCCACCAGCTTTGCGCCTGTAGCTCAGGGGATAGAGCAGGAGCCTTCTAAGCTCTGTGTCGGGGGTT
>CAYRIY010000099.1:0-12649 GCA_964424335.1 uncultured Clostridia bacterium | reverse complement strand
GCAGGTGAGAGGGTGACAGAAGACTTTCAATATTTGACTTTATAAATGGCGGCCCATATCTTGTTATCATACACCCAGATATTTCACCGTGCGTTTAGGAGGTTGAGAGGTTGGGTACACGCGTTCTCGTCGTAGTTTGGGATGGATGCCGCCCGGATTTGGTCAATGCGCGATCCACGCCTTACCTCTGGTCTTTGGCCGAAAGAGGCGTCGTCTGCGATCATAGCCGCGTCTGCTATCCGTCGCAGACTCGCGTCTCGAGCGCTTCCTTTATCACCGGTAGTTATCCCGACCGGCACACCATCGCCGGCAATGAAATGTACGTCCCAGAAATCAATCCGGAGAAAGCGATCAACGTTGGCGATCGTGGGGCCGTTTTGGCCTTGGCCGATCTACATGGTGGCAGGCTATTTCCGGTACCGACGCTAGGAGAAATGCTCGCGGAGGCCGGACACAAGGTGAGCGTCGTAAGCACAGCGAGCCCCGGGAGCGCCACCATTGTCGGTACCGGCGCGGACTTTGTGTGGGGTCGTTCATTCTGCCTGCCTGAGAATATAGAGGAGCCCTTGATCCGGCGATTTGGCCCTAAACCGGCTTATCCGGACACGCGCGCCCTCAATGAATACGCCGCACGATTGGCCGCTGAATACGTGTTGCCGGAGTTGGAACCGGATGTCCTGATCATGTGGCTGTGCGAACCGGACACGGCGCTGCACAACTTTGGGTTTGAATCACCCGAGGTGAAGGACGCACTGGCGCACAATGACGCCATGCTGCGATTGGTTCATGAGCGGATGAGCGAAGATGCGCATGTCGTGGTCCTGTCCGATCATGGCCACACCCCGCTCATGTCCGGTGAGACCAGTGTGCGTGAGGCGGTTGCTGCTGCATTACACGGCGTTTCCGACAACAAGTTCGTGATTGCGGCAGAAGGTGTGTATTTTGCGGAGACACCGACCCGTCGCGAACTCGAATTGGTAACGAAGGCGCTTCAGGATACCGGCGAAATTGGCCCGATCTTTGCCGAGCCACCATTGCCCGGCGCATTGCCTTTGAGCAGCGTGCGTTTGACCGGGCCTCATGCGGCCCATATCAAGTTCTCTTATATGTGGAGGCAGTCGGAAAGCTCGCCCGACGGCCGTGGATACTCTTTGGCATCGCCTCGCAACCGGCTAAAGTCGAGTCACGGCTCGTTCAACCGGACCGACATGCAAAACATGTTCATCGCACAGGGACCTCGGTTCCGATCTGGCGCCATCTCTTCGCTCCCTTGCGGCCTCATCGACGTTGCGCCAACGGTCCTCTCGGTTTTTGGCATCGAACCTCCAAACGAGTGGGATGGGCGTATTCTTTGGGAACTGTACGAGTCCGATCGTGATAGACCCGATGTCACCGAGTCCAGCGAGATCGTAATCAGGTCAGTCCGTCGCGGCCAGAGGTTTTATGGTCAAGAAGTGAAACTACAATGGGTCCATCAGACGTGCTATCTTGATCGTGCCAGCGTCTTCCACGAAGAGCCGGCATCGTGGACATAGTCTCAATTTGCCTCAGGCTTAGCTAGAACTCTTCTGCGATCTTAATGAACGGGCCGTACGAGTGAGCATCGGCGCGTCTTGAGCCGTCGTGGACGCGTCCCGGACTCTTTTTAGGAGGCGATCTGTCGTGATCATTCGACCTGATTATCCTGGCGTAAACGTCTGGCAACGGTTGTCAAACAACTACTGGGTCCGCATCGCGGGCCTGATCTTGACGGGACTCATGATCATCTTACGAGCCACAGGAGAAAGGCCTTGGACTCTCCTCATCGAAGCGGCTTGGTTTGGGATCGGATGGGCGTATGTCGTGAAGTTTCGGGGCGTGACGCTTGATTGGAAGCAAATCCTATTGAGATGGATCGACACGTTGGTCATAACGCTGCCCGCAGTGATTGTCATCGGCGTATTGCTTGATCTGGACATCGGGCTCCAAACCATGGACATCGTCATTGGAGTGATCCGAATTTGGATACTTGGGCGGCTTGCGGAGACGGCGATGCGACAGGAGAACAGCGGTACTTCATTGCTGGCGAAGTGAGCTAGCCATAGTGGAAGCGTCCAATGAAAGACGTAATCCACCAGATACATGTAGTACGAATTGGCTGCAAACACCCCTCATTCCACACATGTGGACTCACGCCCAAGGTTTGCACCCAACAACAGAGAATCAACCAGGGTGACGCATTCGCTTCCTGGGGTGCGCGCTTTTAGTCCTCCGTTGCGAAAACGTGTCATAAATAGAACAAACGATGCAGCAAAGGGTGGTGGATGAGCCATGTTTTCGTTCGGCGGCTATGAGGGCGGCTTCTCCGATCCGCAGGAGCGGATCGAGGAGCTTAAGACCAAGCTCAGACGTTGGACATCCGGGAAGGTGCTGGTGCCTCTCCTGGTCGTGTTGGCGTTGGTGTGGATCGGTTCGGGGATCTACGTCGTCGGGCCCGGCGAGGTCGGTGTCGTGATGCACTTTGGGCGTGAGATCGCGATCGCCCAGCCGGGACTCAATTTCAGGTTGCCCTGGCCCGTGCAACGTCACGAGATCGTCGACGTGCAGCGCGTGCGAAGCGCCGAGATCGGTTACCGATCCGCGGTGCGAGGGGGCGCCTTCAACCAGCGGGTGGCGGAAGAGGCGCTCATGCTGACGGGCGACGAGAATATCGTCGAAGTGCAGCTTTTTGTTCAATACATCGTGCAAGACCCGTCCCAGTATCTCTTTAGGGCCCGCGATCCCGAAGCGACGCTCAGGGCGGCCGCGGAAGTGGCCCTTCGAAGCGTGGTCGGAAGAAATACAATCGACTACACGATGACGGATGGCCGAGAGGACGTACAGGCCCAGGCGCGCATCTACTTGCAAAAGCTCCTCGATGATTACCAGACGGGGCTCCTTGCGACGGCGGTGCAGTTCTTGGTGGTCGACGCTCCGGACCAAGTGCGCAATGCATTTCACGACGTCGTTCGGGCGTGGGAGGACCGGGAGCGCCTGACCCAGGAGGCGGAAGGTTACCGGGAGGACGTGATCCCAAGGGCCCGAGGCCAGGCGCACGAGATCATCCAAGCGGCCGAAGCCTACCGAGAGCAGCGGGTGCTGCGAGCGCAAGGTGAGGCTGACCGGTTCACGGCCATTTTGCGTGAATACCAGCTCGCTCCGGAAGTGACTCGAGAGCGGCTCTACCTTGAGACCATGGAGCGCGTGCTCCCGAGGACTGAGAAGTTCATTCTCAGCAGCGACTCCGATGTCTTGCCCTTTCTTCCGATGAGGGGTCTTGGAACCTCGACGACCGATCCGGTAGGGGGTGGACGATGATGAGAAAAACACTCTTGCCTCTAATCGCCCTCATTGTGGCGATCGGGTTGGCTTTCGTCCTGCAAGCGGCGTACATTGTCAACGAGCGTCAACAAGCGATCGTACTGCAATTTGGTGAGCACGTACGCACGGTTCAGGCTCCGGGACTCTACTTTAAGATCCCCTTCATCCAAAATGTGTTCTACACGGAAAGTCGCATTCTGCTGGCAGACGGCAGGGCAGAGGAGTATTTGACTCTGGACAAAAAGCGGCTCCTCGTCGATCACATCTCTCGCTGGCGAATCACGGATCCGATCGTCTACTATCAGCGGCTCGGAACGGAAGACGTCGCGATCGCAAGGCTTCAGCAAGTGATCGGATCGCAGCTTCGTGAGGAAATCGCACGGCACGACTTCATCACGGTGATTCGCGAAGAGCGTGAAGCGATCATGGAGAATGTGACCCGTGCGTCGAGACCGGCGATTGCCGAATTTGGCATCGAACTGCTTGACGTTCGCATCAAGCGGCTCGATTTGCCGTCCGAGGTCCAGGAGAGCGTCTTTGCTCGAATGGAAGCAGAGCGTAACCGCATCGCCCTCAGGTACCGCGCCGAAGGTGAAGAGGCCGCGCGTCAAATTCGCGCCCAGGCCGACAAGGAGCGCGAGATTATCCTTGCGACCGCGCAGCAGCAGGCGGACCGGACTCGAGGCGAAGGCGACGCTCGTGCGACGGCGATCTACGCCGCGGCGTACGGGGAAGATCCCGAGTTCTACGCGTTCCAGCGCAGAATGGAAGCGTACGAACGCATCCTGGACTCGGGAAGCACGTTGGTGCTCGATGCTGATTCGGAGCTCTTCCGGTACCTTGAGTCAGGATTGTAGCGCAGGGCCGTTGTAGATGTTTGATGAGCCCTTCGGAGTTTTTGGCCGAAGGGCTCATCCTGTAGATAGGGAGGCTTTTCCCATGACGATTGACCGATACGCATTGGTGGCGCGACACAATCCGAGAAATCAGCGGATCGACCCGTACGCGCCCTTGTCCGTCGGCAACGGGAGCTTTGCCTTCACGGGGGACGTCACCGGTCTGCAGACGTTCCCAGACGCGTACACCGGCGGCATTCCCCTTTGTACGATGGCCGAGTGGGGCTGGCATGAGTCTCCCTATTCTCCGTCCAAGCGACGTCTCGAGCTGGCGGAGATCGAGTATCAGCCGTACGACACCGGCGGGAGACAGGTCAGATACCCGACGCGAAAAGACGGTCAGGAAGAAGCGTACCACTGGCTCCGGATGAATCCGCACAAGTTTCACCTCGGGAGGATCGGGCTTCGCATCGAACTGCAAAGCGGCGAGCCGGCCAATCCGTCGGACATCGCGGGCGTCGATCAATCCCTCGACCTTTGGCGGGGAATGCTCCACAGTCGCTTCGCCGTAGAGGGCGCAGAAGTCGAGACGTGGACCTGTTGTCATCCTGAGCGGGACATATTGGCGTTTTCGATTCGCACACCACTGATCAAAGCAGGCCGGATCAAGATCGCCATTTCCTTTCCCTACCCGTCGCCGGACATCACCGGAGCGGATTGGCACGCGCCCGGTCGACACACCACGGCGGTGATGGAAGCGTCCTCCGATACCGTGGAACTCCTGCGCGTCGCGGATGACACTCGATACTTCGTTCGCATCGCAAGCGCCGCCCGGGTGCGCATTGCTCGGACGGCGCAACACGAGTTTCTCATCGAACCTTTAGGGGATGGGGAGGCGGTGTCGTTTGTCGTATCGTTCGCTCCCCTTCAGCATCGCGAGCCGCTTCCGAGCTTCGAAAACGTCGCTTCGGCAAGTGAAAGGCATTGGGAGGCGTTTTGGAGCGAAGGCGGCGCCGTCGAACTTGCCGGGAGCACGGACCCGCGCGCAGAGGAACTTGAACGCCGTGTCGTGCTTTCACAGTATTTAACCGCGATCCAGTGCTCCGGATCGATGCCTCCCCAAGAGACGGGTCTTACGTGCAACAGTTGGTATGGCAAGTTTCACCTCGAGATGCACTGGTGGCACGCCGCCCACTTTGCCCTTTGGGGAAGGGCGCGCCTACTTGAACGGAGCATGTGGTGGTATCATTCGATCCTCGAGCGGGCGCGGCGGGTGGCCCAGGAACAAGGGTATAAGGGAGCCAGGTGGCCCAAAATGGTAGCCTACGACGGGCGGGAGAGCCCCTCGCCGATCGGCCCTTTGCTCATCTGGCAGCAGCCCCATCCGATCTACTACGCAGAGCTGATCTACCGATCACGCCCGACCCAGCAGACGCTCGACATGTACAAGGAGCTCGTGTTTGAGAGCGCAACATTCATGGCGTCCTACGCCGCGCGGGGGGAGCGGAGCGGGCGGTACCACTTGGGTCCGCCGCTCATCCCGGCTCAGGAAAACCACCCGCCCCACACAACCGTGGATCCCGTCTTTGAGCTCGAGTATTGGCGGTTTGGCCTCGAGGTCGCGAACGAGTGGCGCACCCGCCTCGGCATGGCCGCCGAACCGAAGTGGGCGGAGGTCGCAAGAGGCCTTGGACCTCTCCCCGTGCATGACGGCGTCTACATGGCGCACGCTCGGTGTCCCGATACATTCACCAAGTTTAATCGAGACCACCCGTCGATGCTCGGCGCGCTCGGGATACTCCCAGGGCGGCTCGTCGATCTGGATGTGATGGGCCGCACGCTCGATCGGGTGAGAACTCTTTGGCGGTACGAGGCGATGTGGGGGTGGGACTTTCCAATGATCGCGATGACTGCCGCCCGGCTCGGCCTGCCGGAGCTCGCAGTCGACGCGCTCATGTGCGATTCGCCCAAAAACACGTATTTGCCAAATGGCCACAACCGCCAGGTGACGAGGAATGACCTGCCCCTGTACTTGCCGGGAAACGGAGGGCTCTTGATGGCAGTTGGCATGATGACGGCGGGCTGGGATGGGGCGCCAACGGATGAGGCGCCCGGTTTCCCAAAGGACGGATCGTGGTCGGTGCGCTCTGAAGGTTTGAGCCAAATGCCCTAAAGTGCGGCTGTAGCAGGCCTTTCATGAACTTGATGCCGCGAATCTACACAAAATCCCAAAATGAATTTGAAAACGTGATGCGGATCACTTTTCCATCGAGCCGCCCACGCTAAACTATGATCAACGGATGGATGCGGGAGGTTAAAAAAATCCACCCCCCCCCCCCCGACCCCCGGACAAGCCTTCCGCAAACATCCCGCACGAACAGGCACGACCAAACAGCCGCCCGCCCCGGGCGGCTGTTTGGTGTTTAGTGCACTTGAATCACGTACGACGTGATCGACTTGATCTTGGAGTTTCTAGCTGCGCCTTTGAACTTGTAGACATCACAGTACGCGTACTTCGCTCCGTCCGGCATGAGCAGCGTTCCGTGCGCCGACGCGTGCCAGCCGTGCGTGATGATCGATTCGATGACGAGCTCTTCGGCGGGGACGATCTCCCGAAATGCATCGGCCACTTGCGCCTTGCCCGTGGCAGTCGACTGACCGACCTTATTCCACACGACATCGTCCGAGATCCACTCGAGCAGATAGTCGAGGTCTTTGTTGGCAATTGCAATGTTGAAGTCTCTGAGAATTGCCTTCTTAGGCGCGTTTCCGCAATCCTCTTCGCAAAAGATGCGCGCCACGACGTCACTCCCTTTCCAAAACGTCTCACGTAGATAGTTTGGCCCGCTCGGCGCCGATGTCCTGCGTATGCTGCCATAAAGTGTCGTCGATTGAGTCGCCGTTGATCGGTAGGAAGAGCAAGGGGGGGAAAGAAGTCGGTCTAGACCAAAGACCCTGCTAGCAGGGGATCGTGAGGTGCCTGCTCGGTTGAAGCCGTTCGCCCTTTTGGCAGCGATCATGAAAATGGTCGTGCTCGCATTGGTGCTCGTTTCGATTGTTGCTTTCGGCGTGCTTGGCACACAGCTTGGGACGTTTCCTGAGAGCATCGGCGAGCTCATCGAGATGGGGGGATACAATGGGGAACAAGAGAGTTCGAATCGGGGCCCGGCATTGCCGGAGTGGTGGCGTTACCAGACGGGAAGATCATACGTGAGCGATTCCGGATACATCGAATACATTGCCGGAGACGCGCCACTCATCATTTCAGCGCCCCACGGCGGCCTGCTCGAACCGAGTCATATTCCCGATCGGTCCGGCGTCGTGGCCCACGATTCGCATACGCTCGAACTCGCCCGGCTCATCGCCGACGCCTACTTCCAGTTGACGGGGAAGCGGCCGCACGTCGTCATCAACCTATTGCACAGGAAAAAACTCGACGCCAATCGGGATCTCATCGAGGCTGCGGAGGGGCATCCCGACGCGCAAAAAGCGTGGCGCGAGTTTCATGCGGCCATCGAGGAAGCCAAAGATCTCGCCGTCGATATGTATGGGTGGGGATTTTACGTGGATCTCCACGGCCACAGCCATTCCCATCAGCGGGTGGAGCTCGGGTACGGGCTATCCGCTGACGACCTGCGCCTTTCGGACGATGCGCTGAACGCGGCGGAGTTTGCCGCTCGGAGCAGCCTCGGCAACCTATGCTCGACAAGTGGTAATGCGACGCCCCTGGCGGAATTGCTGCGCGGCCCGATGAGTTTGGGAGCCATTCTCGAACGTCACGGGGTGAAGAGCGTTCCAAGTGACGTCGAGCCGGCGCCAAGACCCGGCTGGGGGTATTTTTCGGGCGGGTACAACACGAAGCGGCACGGCGCCCGTGATGGAGGGCCGGTCAGCGGCGTGCAGGTCGAGGTGAATTCCAACTGGCGGAGAGACCGAGGGACGCGGGCTGTATTCGCGCACTCACTCGCTCGTGCAATCGTGGAGTTTCTGGGCCATCACGCTGGTCTCGAGGCGTGCGACCCTTCGATTCGCGTTCGGATTCAAAGGCCAAACGGTCGAAGTGGCATCTTGATGGGCGCCGTGTTGACCGGCGCGACGCGGCTCGAATTTGAAACTGCGGTTCAGGCGGTCCGCAGTGTTCACATTGAGATTGACGGCGATTTGGTCTATCGAGGCGACAGCCTGCCTTCGGAGCTTGAGATCGATCCGGCTGCCTTGGCGCACGGAAGCCACGCATTCCGCGTCGCCGTGGTGGGCGAGCGGGATGAGCGACACGAGTACACGGCGACCTTTCACGTACGTCACTTCAGCGTGGATGCGTCGTGGCACGATGGACCTTTGGAGGCCGTTACCCCAATCGCAGGAGAGATTCGCATCTTGGTTGTGCCGGAGATTTCAAAAGAGCGAATGGGGCGGCTCACCGTCCGTCTCAAGCCCGTTCGGTCCATTACAGGAGAAGAGGTCGTGTTGTTCGATGACATCCGCTGGCAGGCCGATGTGCGACTCGACACACGAGAGCTTCAAGACGGCCTGTACGATCTCGTCGTCAGCGCGGAGACGGTCGACGGCATCCGCACGGATTACGTCGAGCGCATCGACATCGACAACTGGAATGTCTTGGAGGACGCGCTCTTGCCGCCCAGGGTCGGCGGGTGGATGGGAACCGTCGAAATGTTGAAAGTCATACACAAGACGGATGGCTGGGTGCACGTAACCGATCGACCGGACAATTTCGCCGGTGACGCAGATCGATTGAAGGCACAGGCCGGCCGGACCGAGCAATTGACGTGGAAGCTCGACAACCTCAGAGCATTTGAGATTTCTCTATTCGCCTCGAGCGAAAACGTGGGGAACAACGTCTCGGTGTCCGTCTCGCACGACCGGGAGCATTGGACGGATGTGACCTATCGTTCAACGGCGATCAAGACGGGAGAGGGGATTTACAAGATCGTCATTGCCGGTTCGTTGCCCGGGGATCCCTCCGCCGATTACTTGCGCTTGACGGTGACCGGAGACGATTCGGAGGCAGGACTGCAAGTCGGAAACGTGAAGTTGCGCGGAGCATCGGAGCTCGCAGCTCGAATGGATGAGGTGAAGAAGTGAACACTCCCGTCATTGGAATCACGACACGAGTGCGCGCTGACGAGCGCATGTATGCCATTAACTTTGACTATGTCCAAGCCGTCGAACGGGCAGGCGGGATCCCCATTTTGATCCCCTCGAGCGGAGCGGAATCGGCGCGCTGCGTCGAGCGGCTTGACGGCCTGTTGCTCCCTGGGGGTCCTGACATCGACCCTCAGGTGTACGGCGGGACAATGCACGAAGCGGTCTACGGCGTCAACCCGGCGCGCGACGCTGCCGAGTTTGCGGTCCTCCGGGAGGCTATGAGGCTCGAAATCCCGATACTGGGAATATGCAGGGGGGCTCAACTCATCAATGTCGCGCACGGGGGAACACTGATCGAGCATTTGGACGAGACCGAGGAAGGAATCGTCCACCGGATCAATGGGACCAATGGAGTGCGCCATCAAGTGGAGATTCTCTCCGGAACGATCGTCTCCGAGATCGTGGGAACGAGCGTGGTCGAGCCCATTTCCTTTCACCATCAAGCAGTGCGTGACTTGGGCGCCGGCCTCAAGGTGGCTGCAGTCGCTCCCGACGGCGTGATCGAAGGGGTTGTGGGCGATGGGTATCCGTTTCTCGTCGGGGTCCAATGGCACCCAGAGATGACGGCCGCCGAGGACCCATCGCAACAGGCGATCTTTGACGCGTTCGTTCAAGCGGCGCAAAAGCGAAAGAAGGCGGCTTGACGCCGCCTCCTTACAGCTTGCAATTCGGGAAATGCGATCCAGGTGGGCTACTCCACGATAATGCGGTGCGTCATGTTCGGGTGGAACGCGCAGATGTAATCGTACGTTCCAGGCTCGGTAAACGTAAAGGTGTACGAGTCGTGGTGATTCATAATTCCGCTGTTCAGCGGTCCGCCCGTGACGGTGTGCGGCGCGGTGTCGTGATTCACCCAGGTTACAGTCGTCCCGACTTTGATGGTGAGCGGTTGCCCATCGCCAAACTGGAACTGGCTGATGTCGATGTTGACCGTCCCGGGCTCTTCACTTTCAATTGCCAAGGCTCCTGCGAGCAACCCGTCCTCACCTGGGCGACCGAGCGCGGCGCTCAGGTAGGCAAGCGCCCTGCGGATCGCAACGCCGGCCTCGTCGTAACTTGTGGCCTTGGTGGCACGTACGGCCTCTTCGTCGGCCCACTGCAAGTAAAGGCGGACGTTCTCTGCATACGTCGCAGTCGCGCCCGACGAGCTTGCGATTATGTCAGAGGCGTAGTTGATCGCCCCGTAACCGTCGCCCGGATTGCCCTTGCTGCCGTCGAAGTTTGCGCCTTGCGTCCCTTCGATGATGTTGACCACGTGGTGGGCATGGGTGAGCCGGGGACCGATGTCGGCGGAGTTAAAGCTGAACGTGCCGTGGGTGATGGCCGTCCTAATCTGGCCGATCAGCGCGTCGGTCGATTGCGCGGCTGCTCCAAGCGATGCGACCATCAAGATTGCCAGTCCCATCAATACGGGGACAACTCCGGATGCCGTGCGAAATCTCCTTTTGGTTGCCTTGATCACGCTCGTCGATGACCTCCTGAGGTATAATGGTGTTCAACCCCTGGTACGTAGAAAACGCTGGATCAGATCACTCGAGAACGAAAAAAACACATGAGGTGATCGCATGCATGTGGTAGACCAAGGTCGGATCAGCGCGTTTACACCGGTCCTAATCTTGCTCGTCTTGGCACTCTACGTGGCGTTTCCCACGGGGACTGCCTTGTCGGCGAGCGCAGTTGACGTGGATAGAGAGCAGATCGAGATCGAACTGTTCGATTTTGTGAGCGACGGTGAGCTTACGTACCCTGCCAATGAGGACGGTCCGTTTCCGACGGTGATTCTCATCCACGGCTCGGGAATCGCGGATATGGATCACACGGTGACTTCACCCTACGAATTTGGACCGACCGGCCCCCGTGTGTTGTCGCAAAACTTCCGTGAGATTGCTGAGCGCCTGTCAGGTCAGGGATTTGCGGTCTTACGATACAATAAGCGGTATGTGACCGGGGTGGGCCAAGCCGATTACGCCCGGTTTTACCAACTTTCGCTCCAGGACATGCTCATGGACGCAGAGGCAGTCCTCGAGGCGGCCAAGGCTCACCCCAAGGTCGATGCTGAAAACATCATCGTCTACGGCTGGAGCGAAGGAAGCACGATCGCGGCCGCGCTTGCCGCGGAGCGATCGGACGTTGCAGGCCTTGTTCTACAAACTCCCGTCGTCTATCCGTGGAAAGAGACCTTCATGTATCAGTTATTTGAAGTCGGCTTCCCTTACGTCCTCGAGTTTGTCGAAGATGGGCACTTCACGATATCCTCGATCGGCCGGGGCATGCAAGGAGAAGGCGGCTTGGTCGCAAAGTCGACGTTGAGCTACTTGGTCGATCCGGCCTATGTGTCGACGGGCGAGCTATCGGTGAACGGCATTCTCGATACGGACGGCGACGGAAAGTTGAAGTTTGGAACCGAATTGACGCTATCGAGGTTGGCGGGACTCATCGAACAGAATTTCGCTCCTGGAGGTTACTTCGCAATGTACGGACCGCAGGTGGCGCTTCCGACGGTGGGCGACCGCATCGGCAGCCTCGAACTGCCCGTCCTAATCCTTCAAGGCGGCGCGGACGCCAACGTGCCTCCCCAAGGCGCGGATCTGCTTGCCCGTGGACTGTCTCAGGTGGGCGCGGATGTTACGTTCTATTTCTATCCGGAGTTGGGACACGCGCTCGGTGAAGCGA
Organism: uncultured Clostridia bacterium; assembly: GCA_964424335.1. Classification (GTDB taxonomy): domain Bacteria; phylum Bacillota; class Limnochordia; order DTU080; family RSA5; genus CAYRIY01. Next base: position 635 of record CAYRIY010000099.1, on the reverse strand, counting down.
CGACACGACGGACGGACAACTTCCAGCCGATTGCGGAAACTCCGCTGAACGATCTTGCCGAATGGCTAAAACTGCGGTTTTCAGGACGCTAAATGATGCTGAAATGCCCATGGTTATGGGGACCAACCGATCTTGACAAGCCCAGGGATGGTAAGTAAAATGGCAGGAGACCAACTGGTCCCAAGGGTATTCCTGTAGCTTAAAATAGCCGGATGTTGCCGAGTGGTCGCTATGCGCACCGCTCCAAGCCGACATTTCGGACCAACCCCGGCAGCGCCGGAGGAGCGTTTGATCAAAGGGAGTCGCCGCCTTGTCGAGCCACGCTGTTCGAAAGGCAAGCGGCCTGCAGTCGCGTACATAAGGGATTCCCCCGGCACGGCAAGTGGGCGATAGTAGCCAACGTATGTCCAAAGAGGAGTGACGTCAGGTGGCAAAAGCAAAGTTTGAAAGGACCAAACCGCACGTAAACATCGGAACGATCGGTCACGTTGACCACGGCAAGACGACGACGACGGCCGCGATCACGCTGTTTTTGTCGAAGGCGGGCCACGCGCAGGCGAAGGCGTTCGAGGAGATCGACAACGCGCCCGAGGAGAAGGAGCGCGGCATTACGATCAACACCTCGCACGTGGAGT
>CAYRIY010000098.1:0-12950 GCA_964424335.1 uncultured Clostridia bacterium | reverse complement strand
GCGAGCGCCGCGCTGATCACGGCCGCGAAGAGGACCGCGCCGCGCGCCGGACGGTAACCGCTCTTGAGCACGTAGGCGACCATCAGGATCGGCGCTACGAACAAGGAGGCGTTGCGGGCGTACACATCCCATCCGGCGTCGTTTAGGGAGACGCCAAACAGCAGAGGAATCTTGCCCAAAAACGCTGCCAGCAGGGCGGCTGCCACGATCCACGCCACCTCGCGCGGGTTGAGATCCGCAGTGGGGGGCTCAAACAAGTGCTTCCAGAGCTTGTCGGAGTTTACGTGGGCGAGCTCTCGGCCAATCTCTCGGGCGTTTCCGAGGCGGCGAATGCCGATGATCAGGGCCTCATCCTCTCGTAGGCCCGTTTGAACGAGGCTTTCTATTTCATCCCGAAGATGGTCTTCGAGTTCCTGGATCATCTCTGTGTCCAGATGGTTCGCTTTTTGAAGGGCGTCTCGCCACGCTGCGATTTCAGCTTCCAAGTCGAATTCCACGCTCATTCTCCGTTCGCCGGCGCCATGAAACCGATGCGATGTAGGGTGCCCTGCACCGCAAGCCACTCCCGGCGCTGGCGCTGGAGCTCCTCACGGCCCTTTTGCGTCAGGGCATAGTACTTGCGCCGTCTGCCTTGCTCCGACACCTTCCAACTCGAGGAGACCAGGCCCCGCTTTTCGAGGCGGTGAAGGACCGGGTAGAGCATCCCTTCGGACCATTCGATGGCGCCGTTGGAGGACTCTTTGATGCGCTGGATGATGCGGTAACCGTAACTCTCTTCGGTGTCCAGCAGGGCCAAGAGTAGGGGCGTGGCCGAAGCTGCGACCAGGTCTCGATTGATCGTCACGTTCACGCTACCCCCTTTGATTGGAGTTCATTATACCTAACAGGTCTATGTATGGCAACGGGGAAGTTGAGGTTGGGACGTTGGGGTGAGGGAGCTGGGATGAGGACGCTGCGATGCGAACGTTGCGATCGGGTGTTGCAATGGGGCGTTGGAATGACGTGTTTGGAAATAGTGAATTTTCATGCCGTTACAGACCCATGCCCAAAGGGGGCCGAGGCCTGAATTTCTAATGAATTCTGCACCGGCGGCGCGCACTTGCTCCCTATGTGAAGGCGCTTGCGGCGATAAACCTACAAGGTAGGGGATCGACCGATGGCTCAAGCTGTGAAACGGCCGATGGAACGCACTGCGATTCGACCGATCGCTCGGCTCATGAGCGCGTCCTGCTCGCTTGGTATCGGCGTCCTCTTAGGCCTCTTCGTCCTTCTTGGAGGTCTCCTGAAAGGTGATGACGGCATTGCAGTCGCTTCGTGCCCGAGTGGCGTGCGGCCAGTGCGCGCCGTGATTGATCGAGTGGTCGACGGCACCTACGCCGTCCTACTTGTAGAGCCCGACCAGCGCGAGTGGATCATCCCGCGGGCACGACTTCCGACGGGCTCGAGCGAAGGGGCATGGCTTCACATCAAGTTCGACGCTCAGGTGGGCGATGGTTGCGGCGATGGACCGACCGGTGGGCCGACCTTTGTCATCGACCTTGAGACGACGAAAGAGGCGCGGGCCGCCATCGCCCTGAAGCTCGAGTTGCTCAGACGACGCTTGAATCGCTCCGCTAAAGGGGATATGGAGTGACGTTGGCTCGCAGGCGGCCGATCAGTTTTCGCGTCGCCCGCGGGCGCGCAGTCGATTGAGCTTATCGGCGATGCGCTCTCGAACGGCTTCGGTACGCCCGACGTCGATTTCAGCATGGACCAGTTGGTCGTCGCGAAAGGAGACGGTCAGCCAGGTGCCTTCCCGCGCTCCGTTAGGAAGCATCTCGACGGGTACGATGCGCTCGACCTCCTGCTCTCCGACGAGGAGGACGGCGTGTTTCCCGTCGACGATGCGATCGATCACGGCCTGCTCTTGCACTGTGGATCGCCTCCGTTTGCGTCATGGTCCAAGATCATGAGCCGCCTACACAGGCGACACCCTGATCGATGATGGCTTTCAATCGGGCGGCCCCGATTCCGGGAATGCGATCGAGCTCGTCCAATGTGGCGTACGGACGTCTGCTGATCAGCTCGCGGGCAAGGGTCTCCCCGATGTAGATGATCTTAACGAGCTCCTCGGGGGAGGACGTGTTCACATCGACTTGGTCCGGGCCGCACCCGACTGAGTGCACGGCATCGACGGGTGCGCCAGCCTCTCGCTCGTCAGCAAGCCCGCCCAAGATGGGCCCGGCGCCCTCGCGCCCCTTCGCCGTTTCAACCCGGAACTGCTCTCCGTCCGTCTCGACGCGGATCGTCCCATGCACATCGGTGCCGTAGATCGCCACATTGAGGTCCTTCAAGCGGGCGATCACTTCTCGGTGCGGATGTCCGTATGAATTATCCACCCCGGCCGAGTACACCGCCACCTTGGGCCGTACCGCCTGCAAAAAGGGGAGGCTGGACGACGTGCTCGATCCGTGGTGTCCCACGTGCAATACGTCGGCTTGCAGCGTGTGGCCACGGGCGATCATGGAGCGCTCAGCGTCTTGTTCGGCGTCCCCGGTAAAAAGAAAGGCGACGTTGCCGTAGGTCAGCCGCAGGCCGATCGAGCCGTTGTTAAAGTCGCCGTTCACGTCATTTGGATGGATCACGTCGATCGTTACAGAGCCAAACTGAAATCGCTCGCCCGCCCGCGGCTCGTGGTAGCCGGCATCCGATTCCAAAATGGCGTCGATGGCGTTTTCGTAAGTCCTCGAGGTATGGATATCGCCGGACAGCCATACTTCTTTGACCGGAAACGCCCGCAGCACGTCCGGGAACTGGCCGATGTGATCCGCATGCGGATGGGTGCCGACCAGTAGGTCGATGGATGTGACGCCGACGCTCCGCAGGTATGGAACGACGTCCCTGCGGTCATGGCGACCGGCGTCGATCAAGATGACGACGTCGTCGCCCTGGATGAGTGTAGCATCGCCCTGGTCGACGTCGATGAAGTGAACTGTAAGTTGACCTGCGCGAGCGCCCGCATTCTTCTGAGCGTCGAATGTCGGGCCAAAGGCGAAGCACGCCACGATGATGATTGCAATGAGGGGGATAAGAAGCCGCCTTTTGGCAATCGGATTCATTGGGAAACCTCGCTTTGCCGCCACCCCCGGCACCTCTTTCGAGCGCGTTTATATACCTCCAGGCAACACTTTGCTTCACGCATTTGGAGAAGAGTTCCTGCCGATGCCTGCGCATGACCTGGAGTTACGGACGTGATTGACATCCTGGGAGACATTGCGTATTCTATAACCAATGGTTAGTAACCGTTGGTTAGCGGCCTTGAGATTCTGGTAAATCGTAGTGGAATAGGTGTGGGTAAGCGGCATGGAAAGCAAACACGCACAGCGAGCGGAAAAAACCAAACGGGCCATCCTTAAGGCGGCGGCGCAGTTGTTCGCTAAGCGTTCATTTGAGGACGTCACGATGCGGGACATCGCCAAACTGGCAGGTTGCTCTCATACCGCCATCTACATTTACTTCAAGGACAAAGAGGAGCTGCTCAACCGTCTAGCCGCCGAGCCCCTTGGAGAAGTAATTCGGAAATTCGAACTCATTTTGTCCGAGCGGACGGCACCTCCCCACGAGAGACTCTTACGGCTTAGCAGGGAGTTTGTGCGATTTGCCCTGGACAACCGGACGATGTACTCCGTATTCTTCACCGTAAAACCGACGCGGGTCGATGACGAACAACCTGCGCTCGAAATCCAATCCTTGAGAAACCGAGTGTTTGACTTGGTAGGCGCGGCCTTGGGAGCGGCCCTAGAAACAGAAGTGGATCAGGAGCGTCTGCTCGCCTGCACTCGGGCTTATTTCTTCTTGCTCCACGGCATCGTTGCGTCGTATGTGACATCGCCGGAGGGAGTCGATTCATTGTTCGATCGGCTCGAAACCACGTTTGATCTGGCTTTTGGAAGCATGCTGGCGGGATTGAAATGCGAGATCAAGAGCTCGGGCGGTTAGAACCCTGTTTGGCTTGCTTGGCTTGATTCGCAATGCGTTTGTGGGCAACCGTTGGACGGCGACCAATGAGAGGCGGTAGGCACAGGTGAAGGTAGAGCGCGTTTCAGAGCACATTTGGAGCCTCCGTGTGTGGGTGTTGATCCCAGTGCGGGTGTGGCTGGTAAAGGGGCCTGACGGCGTCTCTTTGGTCGACGCCGGACTGCCCTTTATGGCCAAGGGAATCCTCCGAGCCATAGACACGCTTGGTCTTGGTCCGCTCACGAGGATTCTGCTCACCCACGGCCACGGGGACCACGTCGGCGCGATTTTGGGGATCTTGAAACATGGGCCCATGCCTGTCTACGCTCATCGAGTCGAATTGCCGTACATGGAAGGCGATAAGGCGTACCCGCGGCGAAAAAAAGCACGAGCGTCTGTGCCCAAGGGTTTGGTCGTTCCGCTTTCCGAGACGCCTGGCGGTTCTCTTAAGGAAGTGGCCGGCTTGTTTCCTTACTTAACCCCAGGTCACTCTCCCGGACACGTCGTGTACTACCACAGGAAGGATCGGGTCTTGATCGGCGGAGATCTGGCCATGACCAAGCGGGGCGCGCTCCGGCCGCCGATCGCGATGTTTACGAGCGACATGGACAGCGCGATCCGCAGCATGGGCATCTTGCGCCAACTTGAACCTGCGCGCCTTGAAGTATGTCACGCAGACCCGATCGAGCGGCCGGCGGAGCGATTCGATGCATTCGTGATGCGGCGGCAGCTCTCAGCCTGACGGCCGGCCGACGCTCGACCAAGACAAAACTGGAGGAGTCCATTTGGCGACAAAACGCAAATCTGAGGCAGCGATGAACGTCGATGAGTTTTTGCAGAAGTTAGACCATTCCCGTATCGATGAGATCCGGCAGATACGAGCGATCGTTCTGTCCGTCGATGAAAACATCACGGAACAGATCAAATGGAATGCCCCAAGCTTTTGTGTGGCAGGCGACGATCGCATCACTTTTCGGTTGCAGCCGGGCGATCGCGTTCAGCTTGTCTTTCACCGCGGGGCTAAGAAGCGGACGGACGCAGACACGTTCTCCTTTGAGGACCACACGGGTCTTTTGGAGTGGGCAGCAAAAGACAGAGCGACGATTACCTTCGCCAACAGCGAGGACGTGACGAAAAAGAGCGAGGCCCTAAGGGAGTTGGTTGCGAAGTGGATCGCCGCGACGAGCTGACTTAGGCGACCAACAAACTCATGACCGCGGTCACTAGTCCACCTGGGGAGCGCTCTCTATAATCAGGAATCAACGACGAGCGCTTCAAAGTCTTGCAAGGTGGGTGTGACCAAATGAAGCAACAACTCAATATGTCGGAAACAGCCAATCCGGCGATAATGCCGACTCGCAAGGCACGCCTTGCCCCGGCGATCGGTCTGTTTTTTCTTGCGCCGCTCATCGGCGAGTTTTTGTTAGGGAACCTTCCCATTACGTGGCTTTGGGCGTTGATCTCCCTCGCTCCCCTTTACGGGGGAGGGGCGCTGCTCATACGAGAGACTGCACGCAGGTTCAAGCTGGGTTGGCCGAGCATTGTTGTTCTCGGACTCGCCTACGCCGTTGTGGAAGAGGCGCTTGTGACGCAATCCCTCTTTAATCCCAACTACTTGGGACTGCGCTTGCTCGATTACGGGTACATCGGCAGTTTGGGAATCGGAACTTGGTGGACCGTGTTTGTCCTGGCGATACACACCATTTGGAGCACGGCGGTGCCAATCGCACTGGTCGAGAGTATCTCCAAAGCCCGACAAAGCCCCTGGCTCGGCGGGTTTGGGCTCATCGTGACCGCCGTCCTCTTCGCACTTGGCTGCCTGATGTCGTTCACCTTTGGCCAGCAGCAGGAGCCGTTTGTCGCAACATCGACGCAAATTGCCGCGAGCTGCGTGGTTATCGTCATCCTAGTGGTCATTGCATTTGCAATTGGTCGGGGTAAAGGCAGCGCGCCACGTGAAGCCAAGACGGCGCCGTCCCTTAGAGTTGTCGGTGTGTCGACGTTCGCGCTCAGCACGCTTTTTATGGGCCTTGTCAACGTGCCGCACACCGTTCCGGCCGGTCTCACTGTGTCGGCGATGATCGGGGTGCTGGCGCTCGGGTGCGCCCTGCTTCTCCTTTGGTCCAAGAGTCATGGATGGTCCGGGAGACATCGATTGGCCGCAGTGAGCGGGCTCTTGCTTACGTATGTCTGGTACGGCTTTTGGCAGGTGCCGTCGGTTGGAGGCACTACTCCACTCGTCGATGCAGTAGGAAACGCGCTCCTTGGCATTGGCGCCGTCTCGTTGCTCTTGGTGGCGAGAAAGAGAGCCTGATCGAACGGGCTGCTAAATCGATCGCTTCCGCGAGCAGGGCAGGTTGGATGACGGGCGCGGGTCTCATCGCTTTGGCGGTGACCACAATGCGGGTGCAGGTGCAGGTGAAGTAGGCGAGCTTTGCGAAGTCGCGAGAAGGATGACCAACGGTCTTTCAGAGGAGATACTGCGAGATTGAGACATGAACTTTGGCGAGCGCCCGTATCCGGCCATCGGCGCAAAGGCACCCGCCTATCGGAGCTCCGGGCGGTGCTGGGCGCAGGCATCACGGCCTTTGCGATTCTCGAGCCGCTGCAAAGCTTTTCGGTCGATGCAGACGCACTGAATGCGGCGAGCTTTTTAAAGGAGCGCGGCTTTGACATCGCCGGCGTGACTCGGGGTGAGGATGGCCGGGTGATCGGATACGTCGAGCAGCGCTCGCTCACGCATGGCCAGGTAGCGGACCACCTGCGACTCCTGACGGTCGATCACCTGGTTGCCGATACGACCCCGCTGCCCGAGGTGCTCTCCTTTTTAAAAGAGAGAGCGTTTGCGTTTGTGCTGGTCGGCTCTGAAGTTGAGGGCATTGTCACCCGCGCCGATCTCAACAAGCCGCCGGTCCGCGTGTATCTTTTCGGCTTGATCTCGCTACTTGAAATGCATATGGGACACTGGATCCGGTCGGAATACGAGGGTGAGTCTTGGAAAGTCCATTTGACCGAGGGGCGTTTGAGCGCCGCTGTAAACCGTCAGGAAGAGCGGCGAAAGCGAAATCAAGACATCGACCTCGTCGAGTGTCTGCAGTTTTGCGATAAGCGCGACCTGATCTTGCAAAGCGACGCGCTCCGTAAGAGCTTGGGCCTTGGCGGCAAGAACGCGGGCGCTCGGTTTTTGAAGCGGGCCGAGGCCCTGCGAGATCTGCTCGCCCACAGCCAACAGGACCTGGTCGAAGGGACGAGTTGGGAAGAGCTGATTGACTTGGTGGAGGGCCTCGAGGTCGTCTTGGAACGATCCGACGACCTCATGGAGGCGACCACGTCACGGCGGGCGGACCACCAGAGCGCCGACGACCAGAGCGCCGACCGTCAGGGCGTCGACCACCACAGCGCGGACCGCCAAAGTGCGGACTACCAAAGCAGCGAGGAACTGCGCGGCAAAAGGGGGACGGAGTCAGATGGCCCACCTTGAAAATGCAAAGCATGCGGGTGGGAGCGCGGACGTCGCGGGCGACTTGCGTTCACGTAAAGTCGATGTTCGGCTTGCGGCCGTGCGAGCGATCGCAGAAGATCCAAGCCCTGATGCCGATCTGCTCTTGCTCAAAGCGGTCGGCGATCGGAGCGGCGTCGTGGCGGCCCGAGCGATCCGCGCGCTCGGCGAACGCGCGGCCCGATCGGGCGATCGCCATGCCGAGGATGTGCGCGAGAAGGCCGCAAACGTCATGATCGAGCGGTACTGGTCCGTGAAGCCGGACGGCAAGAAGCTGGACCCCGGCTGTCTTGTGCGCATCGAGATTGTGCGGGTGCTTGGGGAGTGGCGGGTGCATCAGGCCGCGGACCTGTTTTTCGACGCCGTCGAGACGGTGCAGGTGGAGCGGTCCGGAAACGGCCTGGAAGACGTCGCCATCCCTTTGCGGGCGCAGGCCGCCGCGGCCATCGCCTCCGTGCGGCCGCCGGGTGCGCTGCTTGCCCTGTCGGTGCTCCTCTTCGACGACGATCCGCGCATGGAGGCGCTTCCGCAAGACCGCCCTTTCCGCACGGTCACCGTTCGTAAAGCGGCAGCCAGGTCGCTTGCGATTTTGGGCGATCCGGGAGGTGTGGCCGTCCTCGGCGTCAGGCTCTCCCGCTGGGCCGATGAGCTGCCCGAAGTCCTCGTGGAGTGCATGGATGCGCTAAAAGCCCTCGACGAAGAAGCGGCGCTCAAGGTGATCGCTCCCTTCCTTCATGGCGCCGACGCTTACCTGGCCGCCTCCGCCGCAGTCACGCTCGCCTCGCTTTCACAGCCGCACCACAATGCCGTGCTTGAGCGCCTTTCCCAAGCGCTCATCGATCGCATCGACGATGCCAAGTCCGCCATCGCTTTGGCGATCGCGTCGATGCGCTGCGACGAAGCGGTCGACACATTAACCGAATTGGCCCGTTACGACGACCCACCGGTCGCGCTCGAGGCGATCCGTGCGCTGGCCGAGCGCGGGGACGCTCCGTCCCACGCAGCGCTCGAGGCCATCGTGTCAGAGTGCGAGGACCCCCTTGTCCGCATGAAGGCGAAAGAGGCCCTCTCTAAGTTTTAGGCGCGTGTTCCAGGCTGATGGTCGGGCAAAGACGCCGCGTGCCAAAGGTACATGGCAGCGTAGCCGCGATACGGTCGCCAGCCGTCGGAGATCGACCGCATGGAGCGCTTTTCCGCCATCGGGTGCTTTTCCAGCATGCGGCGTAAGATGAGATCCGTTTGCGGCCACGCGTCGGCGTTTTTGAGCGCTCGCAACGCAAAGTACGCGACGGTCCAGGGCCCAATTCCGGGAACTTGGAGCAGCGCTTCCGTTACGTCGTCATCCTCGGCGCCGTTGTCTGGAAACGGGATGCGCTCCGATGCGATGAGCCCCGCGACATGTTGCAGCGCCGCGACGCGCCGACCGGGCATGCCGATGTTTCCAAGGTCGGCTGTGGCGATGGATTGGGGCTTTGGAAACAAGAGCGTGGCTCCGCCGTGCTGTGAGCCATTTGGGGGCGTTCCGGTTGCGGGCTTCCCGTATACGGGCCTTCCGGCTCGAAGAACGATGCGGCCCATGATTGTGGTGGCGGCGCTCACGCTTACCTGTTGCCCTACGATCGTGCGGACGAGCAGTTCAAATGTGGACCAGGCCCCCGGAATGCGAATGCCGGGGAATGCTTCGCAGAGCGGCCCAATCAACGGATCCGACCCGAGGCGGTTTTGGATCTCACGCTGATTTGAATCGATGTCGAACATCCGGCGAACCCGCGCCTCGACCGTGTCCAAATGCCTGCAGACGTCTCCGTCAACCGTGACAACCAGCCGACAACGCTTGGGCTCATCCCGCACGGTAAGCGTGCCGGAGTCGCCGTTCACGTCGATCGTTCGGACGTATTGGTTGTCTTTAATCAGCTCGACGCCTTGCGTCCGCCGCCTTTCGATGTACCCCAGCATGAATTGCCAGTCGAGCGGGGGCTCGTACGGAATGTGAATCGTCATGTGATCGCCTGCCCAACGCTTCGATGCTCACGCTCGCGTGCAAGCAGGGCTTTCTTGCGCTCGATCCCCCAGCGATAATTCGCAAGCTCGCCGCTTGAACGGATCACCCTGTGGCAGGGAATGAGAAGCGCGACCGGGTTTGCCGCGCAAGCACTGGCAACGGCCCGGACTGCCTTCGGCTGCCCGATCATGTGGGCGACCTGCGTGTACGTGCGCGTCTCGCCGATCGGGATCTGTATCAGAGCCTGCCAAACCTTGCGCTGAAACTCTGTGCCTCGTGCATCGATGGCTTCATTGGGGAGAAGTCCGCCATCGTTGAGGTATGCCTCGATGCTCTGTGCCAAAGGCGCCAGGGCCTCGTCGTCGCGGACGATCGTGGCCCGCGAAAACCGTGCGTGCAGTGTGGTGGTGAGCTCCTCATCATCGCCCCACCAGAGCGCGCAGATGCCAAGGTCCGTCATGGCCGCCAGCATTCGGCCGAGGGAAGTGTCCGCAATGGTAAATCGAATCTGCTCGCTTTCTCCGCCTCGGCGATAGGTCGAAGGACGCATGCCCAAATGCTTTTGTACACGCTCGTAAAGGGCTCGGCTCGAGCCGTATCCTGCGTCAAACATGGCATCCAACACCGATGGGCTGCTTTGAAGTGAATCCTCGAATCGCTCGGCCTTCAGCGCCAAAGCCGCCTCCTTGGGTGAGAGGCCGGTCAGGCGCTTAAAGACGCGCTGGAGGTGGTATGGGCTCACGCGCAGTGTGCCCGCGATTTCCGATAGCGTCGGCGAAGTTTCGCTCTCCGCGATGATTTGCAGCGCTTTGATCGCCAACAGGAGATGATCGCTCACGTGATCCGGCGCGCAACGCTTGCACGGCCTAAAGCCGGCTGCCCGGGCAGAGGCTGCGTCGTCAAAAAAGACGACGTTGGCACGTTTGGGACGGCGAGCGGGACAGCTCGGTCGGCAGTAGATGCGTGTTGATTTGACTCCGAAGAAAAACAGCCCGTCGGCTCGCACGTCTCGGTTGACGATCGCGTTCCACCGATTGTCTGCGTCGGTGTCCGCTTTACGGCGCTTGCTTTCCGCTTCGTTTCCGATCACGACGCTCACCTCCATGGCGGCTCTTTGTACGGCTGATTATATCGCCATGTGGGTGCTGGGACTATCCGGAAACTGCTCTCAAATTGACGTATTTGGTCGCGCCTGCCCGAGTCCTTGTAGAGCACGGACTTTGGCGATGCGCGCTATCCGATTGAGGGTCGGTAGAGCGCTCGAGGCCGAATGATCTGGTTGTCGGCGGCCTGCTCGAGCAGGTGGGCCATCCAGCCTCCGGTCCTCGCGACCGCAAACGTCGGCGTGAAGAGCTCCGGTGAAAGCTCGATCGCATTGAGCACCGCGGCCGCGAAAAACTCCACGTTGGTGCGGAGACGGCGGCCCGGTTTGTATTCCTCGAGCAGGCGCGTCGCCACGTCTTCCACGTAAAGCGCGAGGTCAAACCAGGGTTCGCTCCCGGCGAGTTTCCTGGCAACGCCGGCGAGCGCAATCGCCCGGGGATCTTTGGTGCGGTACACCCGGTGGCCAAAGCCCATGATTCGTTCGCCGCGCTCCAAAATGCCCCGCAAGTACGACTCTGCCCGCTCCTTCGTTCCGATTTCGCTCAGCATGTTGCTTACTTCGGAGGGGGCGCCGCCATGAAGCGGACCTTTCAACGTTCCGATCGCCGTCGTGATCGCGGAAATAAGGTCGGATTGGGTGGATGCCGTGACACGGGCGGCAAAGGTGGAGGCGTTCATCCCATGTTCGGCCGTGAGCGTCAGGTATGCGTCAAGCGCCTTGACCTTGGTCGAGGTCGGGCGCTCGCCTGCGAGCATGTAGAGGTAATTGGCCGATATGCTCAAGGCAGGGTCCGGGTCAATCGGATCCAGGCCGGCCTTAATGCGGTGGTGAAGGGCGACGAGCGTCGGGACTTTGGCGACGATCTCCGCCGCTTGGTCAAGCGTGGGAGGCCATGTGAACCGCGCGTCCCCGAGCGCGGACACGGACGTGCGCAGAGCGGACATGGGGTCGACGTCGACAGGCAATAGGCGCACGAGGTCCTTTACGTGGTCCGGGACGTCTCGCGCCCCGGCGAGGATCTCGTCCAGGCGGCGATGTGCGCTCGATTGCGCTTCATCGTCGCTTTCGGCTTTTGGAAAATCGCCAATGAGGAGGAGGTGGAGCACGTCCTCAAAGGTATGGTTCTCGACGATCGAGCCGATCTCGCGCCCGCGGTACGTCAAGCGACCCTGCTCGCCGTCGATTTCACTGATCGATGTCGTCGTAAAGACGACGTCTTTTAGACCTTTCTGAATCGCCACGCCTTCGGCCATGTCGGCGTCGCTCCCTTCGCCTTTGGGAAATCATCGGTGCGGTCGTTCACCTGGAGCGACCATGTAAACAAAGCCGGGTCGCCACGTCGGTGACTCCTCAGATAGTGTAACAGGAGGGACCGGTAAAGGGAAATTGAATGAAATGACCTTATTGATTACGAAACGGAATCGATGGGGGTGGACCGTTGGATATCAAACAGCTCAAGACCTTCTTGGCGGTGGCCAAACATCGGCACTTTCACGAAGCGGCTCGAGAACTCTTTCTCTCGCAGCCCACCGTGTCCAAGCACATCCGGCAGCTCGAGGAGGCCCTCGGCTGCCTACTATTCGAACGATCAGGAAAGCGAGTCTCGCTCACGCCTGTCGGTGAGCAGTTTTACGAACACGCGACCCGGTTCGTCGAAGAGGCTGAGCGACTCGCTCGCTCCGTTGAATCTTGGAGGCAGGGGTATCGGTCAAGGCTGCGCGTCGCCGCATCCCCGATGGTGGCAAGGACGTTTCTGCCCAACGTGATTCGTCGCTTTGCAAGCGCTCATCCCGACGTCGAGCTGTCCGTGCTCGTGACGGAGTCGCTCGACATCGCCGTGGCGCTCGAACAGAGGCGGGCCGACATCGGCCTTTCCCGCACGCCTCCGAGGAGTGAGAGCGACATGCCCTACGAGTTGCTCTACGAGGAGCCCATCGTCCTGGTCGCACCCTCGGATGGAGGGGACGGTGACAGTACCATCTCCGTCTGGGAGGAGATCGTGGAGCGCCTGCCGATCCTTAGTCACAACCACCCCGACTACTGGGACCGGCTCCTGCTTCTCTTGCGCGAGCGAGGCCTCAACTATCGCAATATGAGGGTGACCCAAATCGACATCACCTTACGGTTTGTCGAGCGCGGTTTGGGCGTGAGCTTTTTGCCGTATTCGGCGGTAAGCGATGCCGTCGTCGAACATCGGGTGCAGGAAGTGCCTGCACCCGACCTCAAACTGCCGATGACGGCGACGTACGCGGTGGTGCCGAGGCGCAGCAGGCGCTCCGAGACCGAAGCGTTTCTAGATATTCTCCGGGAGACGCACCTAGCTCCGGGGTATGCGTGATGTATAGAAC
>CAYRIY010000097.1:9531-13219 GCA_964424335.1 uncultured Clostridia bacterium | reverse complement strand
TTCCGCCGGATCGCTCATCCACCGATGCGTCGACTCCGTCCTTCGGCCCTCAGGGGCGCCGCCTTTGCCAAACATGGCCCGAGTCTCGCCCGAGATGACGTTGACCGCAGGGCCGAGGGGCTGCTCGCTCGATGCTGTAACCCGCGCTGCACGAGCGACGTCTTTGGGATCGCCATTTGTCACGCCGATCAAGTAGGCGTCGTCTTTGATCAACTGCTGCTTGATCTCTTCCATGAGGTCCGCGCGCCCGGCCAGTTCGGCGGGCTCCACCGCCGCCCTCACGGCTGCAGCCGCTGCCGTCCCCACACCCTGCCCAATCACGGCGCACGTCGCCATCACCCGGGTCGAAGCAAACGCCACGTGCGTCGCCGAGATGTTGCGGCCTGCAAACATCAGGTTGTCGACACCAGCCGAGACGCACGAGCGGAGCGGGATATCAAAGACGTGCGGCACCGGAATCTGGGTACAGGGAGGTTGGCTCGGATCATCGATGCCTTCGGGCGGGTGCGTGTCGATGGACCAGCCTCCGTATGCGATCGCGTCGTCAAATTTCCTCGACTCCAGTAAGTCCCGCTCGGACAAGACGTACTGACCGATGAAGCGCCGACTTTCCCGCTTGCCCGGGAGAAACCCAAACCAATCGAGAGCCCAGTTGTCGGCTCCGTGATCTCCGCGGTTTTTGATGTGGTCCCAAACGCCGAGCATGATTGCGAGCAGTTCGTCGCGGATCTTTTCGTTATCTTTGATCGTGTCGAGTTCCCCGCCCCACTCGACCCACCAATATCCATACTCCAAGCCTCGGTCGACGCCCGCCTTGGCGTGTGGCCTAAATGTGAGGTCCTCTTCGTCGAATACGCGAGCCCAAGTCGGGGGTTTGAAGGGAACGGGGTATCCCATATTCCTTGCCTGGAAGAGGAGGGTCGAGCCGAGGCTCTTGTTATCCGCTTCGTCTTGCGCGAGCGTCTCACCAAACTCCGCCTTACTCTCTCGGCCCCTGCGAAAGGGAGCGCCCGCCTCAGCGCCCATTCTGCCGTCTCCGGTGCAGTCGATGAAGACGTCGGCCGCAATTTCAAAGCGATCCTCCGTCGACTGGCGCTCTGCAATTGCGTGCGTAATCCGCGTGCCGTCCTTTTTGACGCCGACGACGGCGGTGTTCAACATGAGCGTCAGGTTGGGCTCCGCACGGCACATTTCGTACAAAACCAGATCCAACATGGAGGCCGAGCGCTGCGGGTTGCGCACACACGTCTCGAGGCGGATCTCTTCGATGATGCCGCCCTCTCGGGCCTCGGTCTCTAGTTCGACGCCCCGGCTCCCGCTGGCGTCGGCGCCCACGATATGCATGCGCACTTCGCTCGAGGCGTTTCCACCGAGCACCGAGCGATCCTGACACAGGATGACGCGCGCCCCATTCCTTGCCGCAGCGATCGCGCAAGGCACGCCGGCCGGCCCGCCTCCTGCCACCAAAATGTCGCACTCGAGTTTGGTCTCTTGCATCGCCCGTTCCTCCTATCGCTTGATCTCGCCAAGCCGATCGCCGACGAGATCTTGACACGCCGCCCCCGGAGCCTATAGATTGCAAGTCAAGCTCCAATCATCAACCGGAGGTCACAATCATTGAATAGCCCTGCAATGCGAACCGCCTCGCCCCTCGAGAAACCAGGCGACTTCGACGCATACTGGAACGACACGCTCGCTGAGCTCGAGCGCATCCCGCTCGACATCGAGTTATCGGACGACGATCCCAGACAGGACCCGAGCGACCGCCGGGAAGCGGCGACCGGAAAGAACGTCGCCGTCGCCAAACTCAACTACCTCAGCATCAGCGGAAAACGGCCGACCGGTTGGTTGTTTCGTCCTCTTTCAACGCCGATGACAGGCGCCCTGCTATTTCTCCCCGGCTACAGCGCAACGTGCGGCTCCCCGCTGATTCAGGCGGTGCTGGCTCAAGTGGCCGAGCAAGGATTTACCGTGCTCGCCATCGACCCCCGAGGCCAAGGAGCGAGCCGCTCCGAGCAATCGCCCGATCCTAAGGGCAAGCTCGTGACCGGACCATTCACGCCCGAAGCTTATATCTACCGAGGCATCATCGCCGACTGCGTGCGTGCCGTCGATGTCCTCATCGATCAGGCAGGCGTGGACTCGATCGGCGTCTTCGGCCACTCTCAAGGGGGAGGTCTGGCCCTCATCACGGCGAGCCTGGCGCAAGCCAAAGTGCGCGCCGTCGGGTGTATGATTCCCTTCCTCACGCACTTTGCCTTTGCATTTGAAACCCGCCTGAGCACCGGGCCGTATCGTGAGATCTACGACTTCGCCATGGAGCGCCCCGAGGAGGCGCCGCTACTTCGCCGCGCGCTTGGCTACGTCGACACCCTGCACCACGCGCCCCGAGTTCAGGCCCCGACGCTCGTCAGCGTCGGCCTCGAGGACACCACGTGCCCTCCCCATACGGTCTATGCGCTTTTTGAACGTCTCCAGTGCACGCGGAGCCTGCTCGTCTTTCCCGACCTCGGCCACAGCCACAGCCCGGACTTCTACCACCACGAGCTCGCGTGGTTTCATCGGTACCTCGTCCCTGGGCCCGAAGGCGGCTTCACACTCGAACGGCTCGGGCTGCGCGGCGACCGAGCGCAATGAGTTCCGTATTACTATAGTACAAACGCTTTAAGACCGATGGTGGTGAGGTCGTTGACAAAAGGTGGGCCGAAACAGCGGATCGAGGGTCAATTGGGGTGACCCTCGATCCGCGTCGATACTCGCCATTGACATGACCAAACTCGTCACAGGCTGTTACTGCCGCTGGGCCTCGATGATCGAGTTCAACTGGGTCTCCCACGAGGCCAAGACTTCCCTTGCACTGGCCTGACCGGCAAAGAATCGACCGAGCAATGTCTCCCGCTGACCGGACTGATCAAATTCGCTCCAAACCTTTTCGGGGAAGATCTCGGCATCGTCTTCTGCAATCATGTCGTCTACCATCCGTTGCATTGTCGAGAACCACTCGCCCGAAAGCTGCTCAGGCAAGTAGTCGAGGAAGGCGGATAGTTGCTCGCGATACGAGACCAGCGTGATCGGATCCGTGCCAGCTTGGAGCGATGCCGCGATGGCTTCCGGCTCGGTCGTCATGAAACGGACCAAGCTCCATGCCGCATCAGGATGGGGTGTATCCTTCGCAATGACGAGGGCGTCGAACGGATACCCGCGAGGCCGAGTGAGTTGACGCCCCCCCGGACCCATAGGAAGGGGATGTACTCTCGCGGTGAAACCGTGCTGCTCCTGCGCCCTAAGGACGTAGGCGGCGCTGTGGTGAGTCCATGTCCACATGCTTGCGTTGTTTCCGCTCCAAAATTCTGCGCTCGAGGTCGAACCGAGAATACCGTACCCATCACTCAAATCGCGCAGGAACTCCAACGCTTGAACGCTCTCATGCGAGTTGATTGCGGCACGGTCTAGATCGTTGGTGAACCACCGTCCCCCGAAAGAATGAATCACGTGAAGGAACGGATCTCGCTGGCTTCGATTGAATCCTGTTCCCCATACCTCGGGAACCCCGTCCCCGTTCGTGTCTTTAGTCAATCGGGCGCCATATTGGATGAAGTCATCCCAAGTCCAGTTCCAGTCCAGCTCGCCGATACCGGCGTTTTCGTAAAGGTCCAAGTTGTAAATGTGCGCCCCCGTGGCTGGAGCG
>CAYRIY010000097.1:7860-9431 GCA_964424335.1 uncultured Clostridia bacterium | reverse complement strand
ACCGGCGTTTTCGTAAAGGTCCAAGTTGTAAATGTGCGCCCCCGTGGCTGGAGCGTCCCAATACGGTATCTTGACCCAATCTCGATCACATGTGCTCATCCTTTCCCATTAGGATTCCGATTGCCGACCGTACTCGAGGATCATGGGCGCCGGGCTCAGGCCGGGCCCAATGCGATGGAGAACCCCGTCTCTTCGACGCTCTTTGCGAAATGCTCGTGGTCTAGTTCGAGGCCAAAACCTGGCGTACGCGTAACCCAAACCTCACCTCCTACAATCCGATAGGCTGAAGTGTCGATACCGGGAACAACAGCTTCGTCCCACTCGACGAACTGAAACTGGCGTATCGCCGATGCGATGTGACACGACGCGAAGTTGCCGTACATTCCCCCGTAGTTGTGCGGTGCCGATTTGACGCCAGCCTCGTCAAGCTTTACACCCAAGTCGATCCAATTGTGGAAACCGTAATCCCGAAGATCATATTGCACGACATCAATCAATCCGCGGATCGCCCAATCGACCAGCGAGCGCGAGGCTTCGCCCTCTCCGTCAGCGATGAGTGTGGGAATCTCCTCCTTGCGAAGCCACTCGCGCAGGTCCGAATAAAGCTCGCGATCCTCGTGAAACGCCTCTTCGATCCAGTGGATTCCGACATCTCGCGTCTGTGTCAGAAACCACTTAGCAAGATTTAGGTTATAACCGTTGTTTGCATCAACCATGATGACACAGTCGCTGCCGACTGCCTCGCGTATGCCGCGCACGACCGCGACATCTCGCGCCATGCCCTCCTCAAGCGGCATGTGCCTCGCGCCTCGACCGACCTTCACTTTGAACGCCCTGTGCCCCGACTCATAACCTTGACGCGCCTCCTCACCCATTAGGAGAGCGGCGTCGTGGTGTGAGGTCAGGTGGAGGTCGTCGAAATAGAGTGACGTGTCATAGCAGCAAACACGGAATGAGTCCGCAACTTCGTCTTTTGGATCGCGATCGCGACCAACAAGCTCGTATACCGGCTTATCCATGACGCGGCCGAGCAAATCGAGTAAGGGGAATTCGGCGAACCGGAAATCAGGCAGCACGCTAACTCCGTCGAACAGATCATCCATTCGTTTTCCAACAAGATGCTCAAGGCGCTCCCTGGGCGCTCGAGACCAGCCAAAACCAAAGTACTCGCCGACCTTCACCCGAACGATCGGGACTCTCACTCTATCTCCATGGACTCCAAGCCTGGCGTTGGCGCCAGCCGTCCGCGGCCGGCGACCTTCCAAGACTGCATAATCGATGCGTTCAACCACTTCCGGCAATGAATCTTCGCCTCCCCATGACTAAAGCAAAATCGACATCGCAAATTCATATATGTGAATCCCGTTCGCAAATATGTATTTTGGGCATATGTTAGCATCATAGGCAGGACGTGTCAATATTTCTTCAGAATTGTTGTTACGCATTGAGAATTCTCCCCGTTGCAAAACCGGGCCAGTTGGGTGTCGTGGTCACCGCGGTTTGAAAGGCTAGACGGCGTTGACACCTTACCATCATCTGACTATAATGTGCCTAACGTTCGTATATGCGTA
>CAYRIY010000097.1:0-7760 GCA_964424335.1 uncultured Clostridia bacterium | reverse complement strand
TACGAAAAGGGCGCCGAAAGGAGCCGATGGGCCGTTGGACGGAAGCGGATTGAACCGAACGCTCTCACGAGCGCTCGATATCCTCGAAAGTCTTGCGAATCGCGAAGTAGGAATGACGCTGGCCGAAATCGCCGCTGAGTTTCAGATCCCGGTAAGCTCGGCGCACGGCTTGGTCAAGACTCTTGAGCATCGCGGCTATGTAGAAAGGGGGGCGGACAAAAGATATCAATTAGGGATCCGCATGTTTCACATCAGCCGAGGCGTCCTCAAACGACACGCTGTCAGCGAACATGCCCTCAAGTACCTAAAGGCGCTGACGGCTGCGACAGGAGAGACTTCTCACCTCGTCGTGCCCGCGGGGCATGAGGTTGTGTTCATAGAAAAAGTGGAGAGTCCGCAATCCGTGCGAGCATCCGCCCCAGTTGGAACGATGTACGAGATGCACATGCCGGCTACGGGCAAAGCGCTGTTGGCCTTCATGCCGGAGGCATCGCGACGAGCGATCCTCGAGAAGCTTAGCTACGCCCCGTCGACTCCGAGAACGATCACATCGAGGGAAGCACTCGAACATGAGCTGCAACGAATTGCAGAACGCGGGTACAGCGTCGACGACGAAGAGGTAAACATCGGCGTTCGGTGTTTGGCAGCTCCCATATTCGACTACTCCGGCGACGTCGTCGCTGCGATCGGTATTACGGGGCCGACAAGCCGAGTGAGGCTCGAGCGAATTGACGAGTTTGCAACACAAGTACGTAAGGCAGCCGCGGAACTGTCCCGCGCATTGGGGGCAGCCCCCGAACGGCTCAACTTAGCACGCACTGTAATGGGGAGTTGAGACGATCAATGATTGACGCGAGGTTTTTTCAAACGCTTCCGCCAGGAAGCGGCGTTATAACCACCGAGGAAAATCCCTGTAGCTTGCTTCAGTTCAGCTTGGTACGACTCGAACCGGGCCAATCCAGCCAAGGGCATACCAAGGGTAATGAGGCGGTGCTGGTAGTACTTGGAGGCAAGATCCGTCTCGAAACCGAAAAGGAAGACTTTGGAGTAATCGGCGAGCGAGCCAACGTCTTTCAGGGCTCTCCTTGGAGCGTGTACTTGCCGCCGGGCACGGGTTATGCGATGACTGCTGCCGAGGGATTTCCCTCGATCGCGGTGGTCGAGGCGCCTGCGCAGACCGGAGATGCGCCCTTTTTGATACCCCCGAATGAGGTTGAGACCGGCGTATGGGGAAAAAAGAACTTCACACGTTACTATCGCAAGATTCTCGTAAACACCAACCGCAAGGTCGAGCGATTGATCGTCGGCGAAACGATCACACCATCAGGCAATTGGTCGAGTTACCCGCCCCATAGGCACGAAGTGGATCGCCTACCCCACGAAGTCTTCGCCGAAGAGATTTATTACTTCAAGGTGAGCCCAAGTGAAGGCTTCGGGTTGACCTACCACTATACGGACGACCGGCAGATCGACCGCGCATATCCGGTTACCGACGACTCGATTCTGTACATACCAAAAGGCTACCACACCGTGGCATCGGCCCCCGGATACACGACGTATTACTTATGGGCGCTTGCCGGCAACCATCGCACGCAGGCCGTGTCCGACGATCCTGCGGTAGGCTGGGTAAAAAAGGCGGAGGCTCTGTTGGACTAATGCGTGCGGTGCAATCACTCTTCTCTCTACAAGGAAAACGATCCGTCGTGACAGGCGCAAGCGGGGGCATCGGGCGAGCTGCAGCGATCGCACTTGCTTCTGCCGGGGCCGATGTCTTTCTCATTGCAAATCGAAACAAGGAAGGATTGCTCGAAACAGCTCAAGAGATCGAGCGACTCGGAAGACGAGCGTGGGTGTACCAGGCGGACCTTGAAGATCTCGAGGCCACGGATCAAGCGGCCACCGACGCCCTGGAATCTCTCGGCGGTGTGGACATACTGGTGAACAATGCCGGAGTCATAGCCCGCGCCGCGGCAGAGGACTACCCGATCGAGGACTGGGACCGGGTCATGCACGTCAACGCTCGAGCAGTCTTCAGATTAACGCAACTGATCGGTCGGCACATGCTCGAAAATGGTAAAGGCAAGGTGATCAATATCGCATCGGTCCTCTCGTTTCAAGGGGGGATCAGGGTTCCGGCTTATGCTGCGAGCAAAGGGGCCGTGGCCCAGCTCACCAAGGCATTCGCGAACGAGTGGGCGGCCCGAGGCATAAACGTGAACGCGATCGCCCCCGGTTATATCGCCACCGAGAACACCCGGCCCATTCGAGAAGATCACGAGCGATATGCCGCCATTCTCGATCGAATACCGGCCGGTCGATGGGGAGAGCCTCAAGATCTCGATGGCGCAGTAATCTTCCTTGCCTCACGCGCCTCGGACTACATGCATGGTCACATATTGTGCGTCGACGGCGGGTGGCTTGCGCGCTGACCCGCCGTCTTTGACAACAAGTCCCACTGATCTCCCCGGGTTTCTGACTACCCGAGCGCCTCGCCCAGGTCAAATTGAGCGAGGTAGATGGCCGTTCTCGTATTCTTGCCCTCACCCACATACTCGTGGCCGCTGTAGTAACTCATGAGCACGCGGCGGCCATCCACGATGAAGCCGGCGTAAGACGTGTCGCCTCCTGAAGGCAACGTAAACAAGGGGCGCAGTGAAACCTTCTCGGCTCCTGGATCGTCGGGCATGTGGAAGCACGCGGTCCGTGTCCCATCGGGTCCGTGCACTCGAGCTGCAACAAGGAAACCCTCGTCAATCCTCACAAACGCGAGACCGGAAAGTTTGCGATCCAGCTCGGCATAGGTCCACACCGTATAAGGAGGCGCCGAACGCGCAAGCACCGGATGGCCGTTGCTTGCGGGCGGGTTGAGGCGATCGCCGTCGTTGCGGACGAGCACCGTCGCGCCGCCGTCGTCGGCCATGATGAGCGCCGACTCGTTGGCCCAAGGCACGTCGTAGACAAGGCTCTCAACTCGCCACTCGGCGCCGTTGTCAGACGTGAACAACACGCTCCGGATATCCCTCTTGTTGCCGTGATACCGGTACCCTGCGCCGAAAAACCGTCCTCCGTGCGCGACCGGCCACCAGATCACGTGGTTTTCTTCCCCGAGCGCACGGCGAACGGGCGCGAAAGACTCGCCATCCTCCGTCCACGTCACCATCGCGTCGCGCCGGTCAGCCCCCTGGTACTCAAAGGCATGCAGCCACAGCCGGTCGGAAGTTGCCAGCAGCTTGGGGTCGCGCAGGTCCATGCCGTACATCCCCTCGACCGTTGCCGCATGCTTCCACGTGGCGCCATCGTCCCCTGAGGCGAGGATGGTTACCACGCCTTCCGGAGCGCTGGGGTTCGCGTGATCGTTTGCCGTTCGAAATGCCAAATACAGCCGGCCGCGCCACCGGGCGAGCGACGTAAAAGCGTTGTGCCTGCCGTTGTCGTACACTTTGCGGATCGTAACCCGATCCATGGCGGCCTCGTTCACCATCAATCACCCTTTTGAACATCCGATTAGCCTGCGTCCCCGCTTGTGACTCCTAGAGTTGGACCCCAAGGGAATTGAGCGTTTCGACCATCGAAGACACTTCCTCGGGGGTCATGGGCAAGAACGGGCGCCTCGGTATGCCGACCGGCACCCCTCGCTCCTTGAGCAACGCTTTAAAGGCCGCATAAGGGTTTGTGCCGCATACTACGGCCCGCACACGGGTAAGCCGATCTTGATCGGCCCAGACATTCGCGTCGCCTGCCGCCGCAGCCTTGGTTACGTCGGCGACGATCTCCGGCAGCACCGTCGCAAGGCCGGAGACCGGGCCTGCTCCCCCCGCCTGCACGCTCGAGGCGATGAGCGCCTCATACCCTTGGTAAACGTCCAGGTCCGCCACCCGGATCAACTGGAGGTGCTCCGCCATTTGGGTCGCGCTATCCTTTACGCCTTTCAAGTTGTCAAAGGCTTCCGCAAGCGATTCGAGCTCCGCCGCTCCCCAAGGGTCGCCAAGTTTGCGGTAGAGGTAGACCGGCGCAGGCGATGCGGCTTTCAAGGCATCCTTGAAATACTCGAGGACCGCCCTCTTTTCGTAGCGGTACGCCGCGGGCGTCGCGACGACGACGCCGTGGGCGCCTTTCTGCGCGGCGTACTCGGCCCGCTCACAGGTCTCTCGGGTCGAAGGCGCCGATGCGTTGCACAGCATCAGCGAGCCGCTTCCCGCGGCCAAGGCCTCGTCCACGAGCAACCGCCACTCCTCCGTACTGAGCAGTGGTCCAAGCCCGGTGGATCCAGCGACAAAGAATCCATCTACCCCTCGATCCGACAAAAAACGCAACAATGGCGCTACCCGCTCCGGCGCGAACCGCTCGCCGTCGTCCGATAAGGGTGTATCCAGTGCGGCGAGCACGCTCGGCATGCGGCCCATGCAAATCCTCCTAACGACCGACGGACCGGGCCGATAAAGCCCGGTCCCATTCGACTGTTTGAATTGATCCTGCAAAGTCCTTTGACGCCGATGCCATTGACGCCTATCGGTACTCCGCCAAGATCTGGTCCACGATCTGGTGCAGTTGATCGATGTACGCCGGCACCGGCAAATCGCCTCGAAGCGCCCCGACCGTCAGGGGCGTAAACCCTTGATTAAAGATGTCGTCACGCCCGGGAATCCCGGTAAACCCAACGCCGGTCGAGTACGGAGCAAGCAGCGACGCAAATGCGGACAAGTGGGGGCTGCGAGCGATGTACTCAGCGTAGACAGGCTGCTCGATCAAAGACGGACGCCCTCCGAGGGCCGAGATGTCGACGCTCGTTTGTGCGAGGTTTTCCGGCTCCATAAGCCACTTGACAAACGTCCACGACGCCTGCTCCTTGGCGGCGTCCCGAGACCGCAGGATGTTGACGTTTCTCAAGGTCAGCATCGTCACCGGGTCCGCGTCGGGGCTGCGGCGCGGAAGCGGCAGGACCCGGGCATCCGGATTTTGCGCCTCGATCAATGGGAGCCGGTAGGTGCCGTCCTGTTGGATTCCGACATTGCCGGCGAGGAACGCGTCGCGAATGGTGTTTGAAGGCAGGTGAACGTCTTGGCCCATGTAGACGACGTTTCGCTCGGCAAGATCCCGCAGTTGCTCGATGCCTTCTCTAAACTCGGGCTGATTTACAGTCGACGTGTACGTCTCTTCGTCCCAAATCGTCGCGCCGTGTTGCATTAAAAAGAGGATTGCCATGTTCTGCGCCGTGGTGCTTCCGGCGCCGTAGACGCTCACGCTGCCGTCCCCTTCAATCCTCGTCATGCGTTGGGCGATTTGCGCGAAATCGTCCCATGTCCAGCCCTCGTCGGGGACGGCGATGCCCGATCGATCAAAGATCTCCGGCTGATAGTAGAGCGCCTCGATCTGCAAGAGCATCGGAAGGCCGACCAACTGCCCGCGGTACGTATTGCCCGTCACGAGCGCGCCGGGAAAGAAGTCTGATTGATACTCAGCTTCCAGGCCGTCTCGGATGATAAAGGGCCACAGGTCGAGCAAGAGCCCGTTGGCCGCATATGTCGGAGACCAGGAGTGCGCTCCGAAGATCACGTTGGGAGCAACGTCTCCGGCAGCAGCCGCGAGCAGCGCTGCGGGCGCGGGGTCCCTGTGCACGAGGACGGCTTCGATATCGGGGTGCGCAGCGTTGAAGCGGTCAACCGTCGGTTGCATGTTTTCAGCAATCTGGTTGCCCGGAGGAAACCAAAGTTCGATCTGCGTCTTCGCCTGACCCATTCCCACAGTGCCAAACAGCAGCAACGCCATCACGATGAAAACCCTCATGCGTTTCCGAGCCACGATTCGACCTCCATCCAATCCAATTCCATATGTCGGAATCAGATTTTATAGTGTGATACAGAATTCCCCGTTTGAATTTCGATTCCTTCAAAGCCCGTCATCGTGAAATTCAAACATCGTCTCGGAACCTCGCTCTCATTCCTGTTACTCCGGAGGAACCGAATGCGATATCGCAGGACTTGATTCCACGATGCAGAATTCTACCATTGTGCGACTTGGTTATTGTGGAGGCTCTTTCGACATGTCGGACAAGGCAACCGTTCAGTCCGGCCAGCGCATGCTGGCTATTCTCGACTTCATGGCCCAAAGCGCCGAACCCGTTTCGATCAAGGAGATCAGCGAGGCGCTCCTCTTGCCGCCCAGCACGGTCCATCGCCTGCTCGCCACCCTCGCAGCGGGCCGCCTGGTCGATCAGGGCAAGGACCGCCGCTACTCGCTCGGAGTCAAGTTGATTGCGCTGGGCCATGTCGCCCAGGAGCGACTCGACCTGCGCTCGGTCTCCTTGGACACCATGCGAGAGCTCGCGAGGGAAACGCAGCTCGAAGTCAACCTCGCCCAGTTGGATCAAAGTGACATTCTGTATCTCGAAAAAGTTGCAGAGGGCGCGCCGTTCTCCCTCAACATTCGTGTCGGTCAGCGCCGGCCCGCATACTGCAGAGCGCTCGGCAAAGCGCTCCTCGCGTTCCTCCCGCCTGAGGAAGCGCGCCGCAGACTCGGCTCAAAGCTCCCGCGCATGACGCCCCAGACGATTACCGATCCAGAGGCGCTCATGGAACACCTCGCAACCGTGCGCCAACTCGGATACGCCGTCGATCGAGAGGAGGCTGAGAGCGGCTGCGTCTGCGTCGCTGCGCCCATACGTGACGCACGGGGGGAAGTGGTGGCGGCGCTCAGCATCTCCGGCCCCAGCGGGCAGATGGCATCCATGTCCGAGGCGCACATCGCCGGCATGATCAAGGACGCAGCGAACGCCATCTCCGCGCGGCTAGGTTACGACGCCCACCGCTCATGAATACAAACGTTTCTAGACTGGTGAATTCACACCGAAAGGAGGTCGATTCGGCCGAAGTGAAACTTTCATGGATATGTCGGTGTCCGGTCCCTGTGTATAGGACCTCAAAGAGGACCGGCATGTCGAAAGGGGGTGTCGGATGAACCTCTGGCAGCGAATCAGTCAATTTTTTGCACGCATGTCCGGATCCGGGTTTCTCTGCGACACGTGCAAGTACAACTACGGTAGCGCCTGCCTGCGCCCGGAGCGCCCCAACGCCAAGACGTGCCCGGATTTCAAGAAACGTTGACCTTTGGAAAGTGCGCTAAATGTCCAAGGGCGCCGTCTTTGGGGGACTCCATGGTCGCTTGGCGGCGGAGTAAGGCGCAAAGCTGGAAGGAATTACTTGGCTTTTGAGAAAACAACTCTGGAGATTGCACGCGGCGCGCGACAAAATGTGCGGCGCGTGAAACGCGCTTTGAGGAGGTGAAACGATGGTCATAAAAAGAGTTGCGATGGCGCTCACGGCGATCCTGCTCTTGCTCACGCTCGCGGGGTGTACCGGACGCACGGTCGTGATTTCGTGGAGTCCCGTCCCCGTTGTGGTAAAAGTAGGTGACGAAACAATCGAAGGGACGGTCACGGTCCGCAGCTCTGGATCGCTGAGCTCACTTAGAATCGACTCCGTCTTAGTTGAAACGCTCGACGAAGATGACGAGGTTACGTTCACGGAAAAGATCAACATTAATCGTACGATCCCCATCTTCGTCCCCATAGACGTGTCTGAGCGGGTCACTTTGAAAGTGACCTATGACGACGTGGTCAACAACAACGTCCGCAAGGTCCGAATCACTGTGAGCGGCAGCGATCCAAGTGTGTACGAGGTCGAAGTCCAAGTGATGTCAAACGACCCAGCCTGATCACTGGCACTGGGAACGTAACGAGTGTACAAGTCCGGGGGCCCGCGAAA
>CAYRIY010000096.1:0-13228 GCA_964424335.1 uncultured Clostridia bacterium | reverse complement strand
CGTGGCTGGGCCGGGCTGACAAGGTCGGGCCGCCCAGTGGGTGACTCCTTTGAAAATCCGTCTAGCATGTGTCCTCACTTGCAGCCCACTAGGGCCAGCGATGCTGGCCCGCTAGGATTTTCACCCGCTCGTGGCTTGGCCGGGCCGACAACGTCGGGCGGCCAAGTGGGTGACTCCTTACTAGTTTCCCGGCGGCGCATCCACCCAGATCGGGCTGCTCCAAGCCATTTCCCCGTCCTCCTGCACGACTCGCACGTAGTAGTACGCGCTCGTCTTCCCGTTGACAAGCGGATCTTGTAAGGCGAAGCTCACTTCGCTTACAGGGGTGCGGCCAAGGCCCGTCACACCGCCCATGACGTGGCCGTTTCGGACCACTTCCACGCTGCGCAATGCCGCCGTCCCGATCACGCGCACGTCGATGCGCACGGGCTCGGCCGCGACAAATTCCGAGCCCATGATGTGGTCGTTGACCCGGAAGTCGACGAAGATCTTGGCGCCGGACGTTGCGTAGCAGCGGCGATTCCACAACGCGTCAAACAGGGCTGCGCGCGTCAACTCAGGAGCGAGCACCGCCGTCAATCCCGAGCGCAGCGCATTCTCTTTCCACCCCACTTTATCTCCGGGCCGAGCAAGTCCCGGATTTGATTCCGGATAGGTGCCGTGCCACAACAACCCGTGACCGTCGCTGCCGCCGGTGAACCCGAAGCGAAAGCCATCATTCAAAAGCCGAATGGCAAAGTTTTCTCTGTAAATCTGATCGCTGCGATATCCGATCGGCTCGTTCCCTTCGTACTCGTAGCGCCCGTGCGCGGAACAGATCTCCAAAAGTCGTTGCACTTCTGGATCGTGATAGTCCCAATAACAACCGCTCCAACCGATGTGGTGCGGAATAACGATGCCGCCCGAGCCTTTCATTTTCTCGACAAACTTGGCGCCTGAGTTGGAATCCGGCTCGCCGTATGAATAGAGCGGCCCCACATCGGTCGGGTAGATGACGTGCTTGTGCCCCTCGCCGACACGCTGGCCCGGTCCCGCGTGCACAGCGATCGCCGGCGCGGTCCACTCCCAGCCGCTGAAGGTGACGAAGTGTTCCAAGCGGTTGAAGCGCGTGGCGGTTTGGCACATCCAACGATACGTGGACGGGCTGAGTTCGATCCCATCGAGGTAGTCGTGCTCGGTGAGCGCGGCGAAATCATCGCCAAATCCGTGGGCGGCCCTCAGATAAAACTCGTCGATGTCACCAATCCCGTCCGAATAGACGGAGTGAGCATGAATGTCACCGAAATACACCTTGAGCGGCATTTCGCCGTCGGATGCCTTGACGTCCGGGTACGAGGGCTTATCATGAGCGACGCTCGAGGCTGTCGGCGGCTTGGCCGGATCTTTGAGTGACGGCGCCCGCGCAGGTCCTTCTGCGGCCGGGTCGATGAGATACGCCTGCGCCCCTTGGAGGCCCATGACGACAAGCCGAATGGCGCCATCGGGACCGACGGCCGCGCTTGCCCTCGGCTTCCACGATCCCCAGGTTGCATCCGAATAGCAGATCAGATCGGACCAAGCGTCCCCTTCGTAGTATTGAGCGTACAGGGTGTGCGCCGATTGCCCAAACATCCAGACCCGCCCCGCCTTGTCGACGACGACGGCTGGAAACTCCCAGCCTTGAAAGATGTCCACGCGAGCCAGGTCTTTGCCCACCTGCTTGCCTACCGGCTCCATCAGCCGCTCGCCGTCCCACCGACTGAGCTTGAGCCAGCGCGGCAAGTGCCACGGATCGCGCACGGCCTCGTTCTCATTTGTGGCCCAGGCAACCCAAACGCCGCCCGCGGGATCGGGCGTCAGCGCCGGCTGGAAGTGTTGAAAGCCGCCGCGGCTCAGTTGCACCGATTCCAGCTCGGAGGCGGTGACATCGCATATGAAGACGTGGTAATTGGACATGCGGAACAAATCGTACGCGAGCCACATTCGCCCGTCCACGGCTTGCGCGAGGACGGGCCGATGAGCGTGCGCCCCCTCGCTCGTCACGGTGCGGACCGGTCCCGGGCGCCACTCGCCTTGGGCAGCGATTGCCTGCACCTGAATGCGGCTGTGGGCTCCAACGACTTCCTCCCACGCGATCCATAAATCACCGGTCTTGGCCGATCGCGCTATGGCGGGATTAAAGACGCCGGCTTGGCTGGAGGCGACAATGTGTTCCTCTCCCTTGCCCGACCCGGCCACCTGGCGCACGACGATGTGCCAAGCGTCATCGCGAAACGCGCTCCAGGCCACCCATACGCCGTCGTCGTCATCAGCCGTCAAAGCAGCCTGAAACTCAACGCCGCATCGATCACTAACAGCAATCGGCCCATCGAATCGCCCCTCGTCGTACCGGGCAACCTGGATCCGATCGCCCCTTGCCCGATCCATCTCCGACCACGCATACCACGTGGCGCCGTCGGCCCCAATCGCAACGACGGGTTCGTTGGCCTCCTTGCCCGCGAGCAGCCTGCCGCAGCTAAACTTGAAATCGTCGCGGACGATGAGCCAGTCGGCAAACGACCGCGCGTGCAACGGAATTTCTACGGTCTTTTCGGTCTTGTCAGCCATTCAAGTACCACCTATGCATGCATGACTTGAAGTTGTTTGCCGAAAACCGGCTAAAGGGAGCGCAAGTGCTTTACGCTCTTTGCAATTCCCTCTTTGCAACCTTGGACGCTGTGACGGTACACGTGATCTTCGAGCTCCACGCTGACGTAACCGTCGTAGCCGACGATGGCGAGCCGCGCCATGACCTTGGCCCAGTCCACTTCACCCGTGCCGGGGATGCAATAGCGCCAATCGCCGCCGGACCACCCCACGCCGGTATCGAAGGTTGGACCCAGGGTGCCGTACAAATAGCGGCCCTCTAAGAGCAACTCCGTGTCTTTGGCGTGGACGTAGCGAACGCGCTCGCCAAACTCGTCGAGAAGGCGCAAGTAGTCGATGCCCATGCGCACGAAATGCGATGGGTCAAAGCAGATGCCGAGCGAGGACGAAGGGACCGCAGCAAACATGCGCCGGTACATCTCCGGGCTCCAGCCGAGGTTGGCGTAGTGCGGCGCCGGGCCGGGAAACGGCTCGACGGCGAGCGAGACCCCGCGCATCTCGGCGTGTTTCATGATCTCCGGGTACGTCTCAGCAAAGATCGCAAACGTTTCGCGGCGCGGGCTTGTCGGATCGGCGGGGCGCAGCCCGCCGAAGAGCACGTTGAGCCCTAGCTCAGCCACTCGGTCGATCTGCGCCTTGAGCGCCGCGACCCCGGCGGCGCGGCGGCCTTCGTCCAGGGCCAATGTGTCCGGAATTGCCACGGCATCTACTGAGCCGACGCCGATCCCGCGGGCCGTTAGTTCCGCGATTAGGTTCAACTGCTCATCTGCCACGTCGACGGCATCGAGACCGCTCTCCGCGGCCCATGCCGCCAACTCACCGAGCGGCATGCTCGCCAGATTGCGCGGGATACGCATACTGATTTTCACGCACATCACCTTTGGATGACGACGGGCTGGCCGGTCGAAGCGGAACGAATTGCCGCTTCGGTCAGACGGACGACCTCGAGCGCCGACTCTGCGGTCGAGCGTATCTCGTCTTTGCCCAAGATGGCGTCGATGAAGTTTCGATCCGGAGTGGAGGCCGCGGGCATCTCACTCGCCTCGATCACGCGCTCTTCAGGATCGCGCACGATGAGCCGGGGCTTGTCCGCCTCCCCGCTGATCTCGGCCATTCCCTGATCGTGCCAAAAGTACAAGCCTTCGCCGATGCCGCGCGGATGTGTGTGCGAATCGCCGATGACCGAAATGGTGCCGATCGCGCCGTTTTCGAAACGGACGCTGATCGCGCTGAGGACGTCGACCTCAAGGCCGCGGTTGTCGACGAAGGCGAAGACTTCCTTTGGCTTTTGGCCGGACACCCACAGCAAGATGTCGAGGAGATGGCTGCCGGAGTCGCTGAGCTGACCGCCCCCGGACAGGGCCGGATTTTGCCGCCACTTGCCCGTGGTCCTCACTTTCCAATCCGCACATTGCCAGCCTTGAATAAAGTAAGGCGCGGACCAAACGCCTGAGACGAAGCGTTCACGGCAGTAGAGGTACTCCGATCGGAAGTGCCGCTGGTAGTTGACGATGAGGTGTTTGCCGACCTGGTCGCGCACCTTGATCAACTCTTCCGCGTGCTCGGTCGAGCAGACCATCGGCTTTTCGACAAGTACGTGCTTGCCCGCAAGAAGCGAGTCGCGGGCGTGCTCAAAGTGCAGCGTGTGGGGCGTCGAAATCTCGACGGCGTCAATCTCCGCCCGTTCGAGCATTTCTCGATGCCCCGCATAGTACTGGACGTCCTTTAGGGCCGGGATCTGTGCAATGACGCGGTCCACCATCTCTTTTACCGGCTCTGCAATCGCTACGATTTCCACATCGGGAAACGTGCTAAGACGCCGCAGGTGCCCCGCCATGTTGTTGCCGCAACCAATAATGCCAAGCCTAACTACAGACATCGTTTTGCTTTCCCCTTTCGCAAGTTCATCGCTTGTTTGCGCCTTCGTAACGGGGAGGCTCCGCCTTCCAGGCAAGCAGCCGCTCCCGGCACGCGACGATTTCCGGATCATTCCGGCGCTCCTCGTACAAGTTGGTGGACTCGGCCGGGTCGTTCACCATGTCGTACAGGTACCATTGCTCGCCGGGATAGCGGCAGAGCTTCCAGCGATCGGTGCGGATCATGATGCGATCGCGAAGTTCGCTGAAACAGGCGTCCCGCAACCTGGGAATCTCGGATCTAATCACTTGAGATTGATCGACGCCGTCGAGGCGGTCCGTGTTCTCGAGGCCGGCAAGACCGAGGCTCGTCGGCACGAGGTCGGTGAAGTCGATCAAGGCGTCCGTGCTCGTGCCGGCCGCAATCTGACCGGGATGGCGCACAATCAGCGGCACCCGGGCAGAGCGCTCGTAAAAGACGAACTTGCCGCGCAGGCCGTAATCGTAGAGCATTTCTCCGTGATCGCTCGTGTACACGACGATCGTGTTTTCGGCAAGTCCGAGGCGATCGAGCGTGGCGAGAATGCGGCCGACGCACTCATCCATGTAGGTGGTGCAGGCATAGTAGGCCGAAATCGTCGCTTGGGCTTTCCGCAGCGCTTCCTCCCCCTGATCTGCAAGCTCCGTCGCGAGCTTGTGGCGGGCGTCGTCCGGCACATTGGCCCAATCGAGCGCTGTTTCTGGCAGCTCCATCTCCTCCGGCGGGTACATGGCGTGATACTCCGGCGGCGCAAAGAACGGATGATGCGGCTTGAGCAACGAGGCGAAAAGGAAGAAAGGACGATGCCCGTATCGGGTTAGAAACGATTCGCAATTGCGGGCAACGAACGCTTCGAAGTGGTCGGCATCGTCCAGCACGGACGGCATTTGGGGGCTGAGCGGCTCGTCGTGCCAGGAGTGGGGACGATACCACGAGTTCATCCACGGCATGCCGCTCCCCGTGTCCTTCGCCACCATGCCGCGTGCGAACACTTCCGTCTTTGGGCCGAGGTAATCGTAGTAGTGGCCCATGTCGACCAAAAAGTCGTACCCGTAGGTCTGTGGTTCGCACGGATGCATCTTGCCGATGAACGCGGTGAGATAGCCATGGTCGCGAAACATGTGGGCGGCCGTTCGCACGTCCACTGGCAGCGGCGTACTAAACAGACACCCGGTCGTATGTGGATACTGCCCACACATGGCGGAAAAGCGAGCAGGCACGCAAACCGGAGACGTCGTGTACGCGTTGTCGCAGCGCACCCCCTCGGACGCCAATCGATCGATGTTGGGCGTCTTGACGACTGTATGACCGTAACATCCGCTGGCAAAGGCCGCATGTTGGTCAGACATGATCCATAAAACGTTGGGCGTTGATGCGCGGGATTGCACGGCAATTCACCTCATACGGTTTGTGCGTTTGGGGGAAGTGGATCCGCAGCGGATGATCCGCATCCCATTGCGACGTGTATTGCGATCAAGACGGCCCGAACCCTGCCTGTGAGGGCTACCGCTGGACTTTCGATCGGAAGTTGCAGACGAACGCGTGCTTGGGGAGCATTTGCGACGCCCGCGTGGCGGGTCCAAGGCGCGGGCCCCGGGCGGCTCAAAGCACCGCCGGGGCCCGTCCACCCAACGCCGCGCCGAGAACGCGAGACGTTAGCGCCGGCTGTTCCAATAATCGTCCAGGAGTTGCTGCGCTTCCCGAGCGGTGATCTCGAGCACCTGCTCCGGCGGCAGTCCTTGGTCGATCAAAAGCGCGTTGGTCCGGTTTTGATAGATGGAAGAGAGCTGGTTTCCGACCGGCGATTGTGGGCGGAACTGCGCGTACGGCATGAGCTGAATGACTTGGGCAAACAAGGGGTCATTCTCGAGGAAGCGCGGATCGGTGGCCGCATGGCGATTAACGGGGAAACGGGCCTTCAATCCGAGCTGTAGCTGCGCGTACTCTCCGGTGATCCACTTGGCAAATTCAAAGGCTGCTTCCGGGTTTGGCGCGCCGCTGGGAATCGCCACCCCAAAACCGCCCGACCAGGAAACCGGCGTTCCCTCGAGCCCTGCCGGCCGTGGCGGCGGACCGACGCCGAGATCGACGTTTGGGTTAGCGTCGCGGGCGTTGACGATCTGACCTTGCGGCGCGATGATGGCCGCCAGATGACCGGCGACGAAAGCGCCATTTTCATGGGAGTTGAACCATTCGTTGATGATCGGTCCGGGGCCGACCCACTCCAGACCCTTGCGATGCCACTCGAGCGCCCGCACGCCGATCTCGTTGTTCCACACGACGTGACGCCCGGTGGGGTCAAGCATCTCGCCGCCCGCAGCGATCATCTGGCCAAAGAAGTGCCACTGCCCCAGGCTCGGGATGAAACCGAGCTGATCGATGCTTCCATCCGAGTCGATGCGATTCATCGCACGGCTCGCGGCCTCCATCTCTTCCCAAGTTGCAGGCGGCACGTCCGGATTTAGGCCTGCGGCGGCAAAGAGATTTTTGTGCCACAGGAGGGCGCGTGCACCGATGTCCCACGGAAGTGCGTAAAGCTGGCCTTCGAAGTAGCCCTCGCCGATGGCGCCGGGCCAATAATCGTTGACGTCGACTCCGTGGCGCTCGATTAATGGGTCCAGCGGTTGCAGGAGCCCAAGGGCGGCCAAACTCGGCACGGTGAACCGGTCGGCGCGGACCAGGTCGGGCGCGACATGGCCGGCGACAGCCAGCGTGAGTCGCTCGGGAATTTGTCCTGCAGGGAAGTCTTGTTGCTCGACATAGATCCGGTCGCCGTGCATCGCATTCCACTCTTCGACGAGCTCTGCCTCAACCGACGAAATTCCCCAGTACGTAATCGTGACGCGCGCAAAGGCCGACGACGACACGAGCAGCACGCCAAGCGCTATGGCCGCCAGCCACAGTGCGGCGTGCCTGGCCATGCGATCCTTCAGCCCGGAGGTTGCACAAGTAAGGTACATCGGCTTCATCCGCCTTTCTCACTCAAAATCTGACTTCCGTCCCCAGAACAACTTGTTTTACAAAAGCGACAGCGCCAAACTGAGGTTTTCCTGGATCCCTCCTACACTTGCTCCACTAATTGGTCCGTGATTGCAACTCCACATTATCACACATTACTTTAGTGAATCAATTGTTTTGTTGGGACCAAAGGCAGCTTGCCCCAGAGGGCCGGGGTAAACTGGCCAAATTGCCTCTTCGCTCCTGTTCTTACCCCGGCCTTCCGGACATTCCTAAGCTACCGCATCTTTGTTTGCTTTATCCTAGCAATCATTTTGTGGGGACTGTAAGCGATGGCGTCGTCGTCGGCGCCTTCCTCGCATCTCCTGCGGCCTCACCTCATAGCGTTAAGCGTCCTAATTCGTCCTACACGTCCGTGCGCGGTCGCCGCGGCGGCCCGACGTCGACCGCAAAGGCCAAGGCGTCAAAGCTTCGCTTCATCAGATCAAACCGCACCGTGGCGTAGTCGGGATTCTCCCACAGGTTTACAAATTCACCCGGATCGTTTTCGAGATCGAAGAGTTCGCCGAGCTCGTGTCCGTGATATACGACGAGCTTATACCGTCGGTCCCGGATCATCGTCGCATAGGCCGGTTCTCCCTCCGGTGGCAGGGCGTTGTAATACTCGCACCGTACGTACTCGCGATGGTGGTCGAGCGGCGCTCGGCCCGTCAGCATCGGCGCGAGGGAGCGCCCTTGAGTCCCAGCCGGAATCTCCTCACCACACATCTCCATCAACGTAGGCATGATGTCGACGAGCTCTACCAGAGCGTCGCTCGTGACCCCTTGCAAGATCGTGCCCGGCATGGAGATGATGAGCGGCACGCGTACCAGACCTTCGTAAAACCGGCATCCCTTGAGCAATAGCCCGTGATCTCCCAGCATTTCACCGTGATCGCTCGTAAAGATGACGATCGTATTTTCCCGCTGCCCGGTCCGCTCGAGCGCCTCGAGCATCCTGCCGACATTCTCGTCGATCAGCTCGATCATCGCATAGTAGGCAGCGACCACTTCTTTGACGGCAAACTCCTCGGGTCGGCGTACCGGGTTTTGAAACTGAACGCCACTAAGGCGCTGCTGTGCGTCGAGGTCCGACTCCCGAAAAAGGGGCTCAGGCATGGCCGCCGGATCGTACCGGTCCAAGTATTCTTGCGGGGGGTCAAAAGGGGCGTGCGGGTCAAACGGGTTGACGCTCATCAGCCAGGGCTCGCCCGGGCCGTGCGACTCGATGAACTCAATCGCCCGATCGGCGCACCACGTAGTTTGATGCAGTCTCGCAGGGATGGCGGCAGGGTCCTTGCGCAACTCGCGGAGCGGATAGCCCATGCTTTCGGTCCACGCCGCGTATTCGTGCCGCTCGGGCGTGTTGTCCCGCGAGTCGTGACTCCAGTGAAAGACTCGGTACCCGTCATCAAATCGCACCTCATAGGGCTGGAAATGCGAGAGGTGCAGTTTTCCCGCGAGGCCGCAGTCGTATCCGGCATCAGCGAGGAGCTTTGTGACGAGGGGTGCGGCGTCGGCCCAGCGATCGTTGCCGTTCATGCAGGCATGCACGGTGCTCGGGTACTTTCCGGTGAGAAAGCTCGCCCGGCTCGGCGTGCAGATCGGCGCCTGGCAAAAGGCGTGGGTGAAGGCTACACCCTCCCTAACCAATCGATCGATGTTGGGCGTGCGGATATGCGGATTGCCCAGGGCGTGAATCGTATCGTACCGCTGCTGATCCGTGCATATCCAAAGTACATTGGGTCGATCGTTCCGTGCCAATCGATTTTCCTCCTATCATGTACATCGAGCTCGACTTACCTCGTGTGATATCAACATGACTCGATCTCGAATCATGGTCGAGGCCTCCTTTGAAACAGCGCAAGTAATCCAGAGCGACTCGTCTGGTGAGATGAGGTATACGTCAAGCCCTGCTCCTCCCCCTTCCCCTCCGCCGTGCAGGCAAGAGATCAAGGGTAGCCGAGGTCCGAATGCCCAGCTTAAGTTTGACCGGCGTCTTTAGCCGTATCGATGCATTCCTGCGGCCCAAAAGCGACTTCTTTCTCATGACCTTAAAAAAGACCCAAAACTATGATGACAACGGAGTCTCCCCCTCGACCGGCCGACCTTATCGCCCGACTAAGCCACGAGCGGACGAATATCCTAGCGGGCCGGCATCGCTGACCCAATTGGGCGGCAAGGGGGGACGGCAGCAAGTCGGATTTTCAAGTGGAGAGCACGATGTAAATCAGGGGTGCATTCACCATTGTCAAAATATAAAGATTACCTCATCGGAAAGACGGTAGCGCTCGTCGGCCCCGCGGACACGCTCAAAGGGCAAGGAATGGGGCCGTTGATCGACGGGCACGACGTCGTCGTGCGGATCAATCACGCGCTGCCGCTACCCGCACGCTTGAAAGAAGACGTTGGCACGCGCACCGACATCCTGTATCACAACTTGAACCCCAAAAAGCAACGGTTCCGCAGGGCTGACGTCGCCCGCATGCGCGAAGGCGGCCTAAAGTGGATCGTCTCGACGCATCCGGCCGTGCGCGCAAGGTATCGCCGCCGACAACGTCAGGTGCGCAACGTGAGCCGCCGTCTCGTGCGGTTTCGAGCCGTGCCGCTCTCCGTCAAAAAGCGAGTGCGGCCCCACGTTGGGAGCGCCAACGGCGGGATCATCGCGATCGTCGACCTGCTCCGATATCCGATTGCTAAGCTGTACGTGACTGGATTCAGCTTTTACGAGACCCCGTACTTGAACTATCCCAAATACAAATCGCGCTATATCAAAAGCGCGCTCAGTCATCACAACCAGCGCCGGCACAAGACGTACCTGGCCAAGTTGCTTAGGCGCGAGCGCCGCCTCGAGGTCGATCCGTTTATCGAGCGCATCCTTCAAAAGCACATGCAAAAGCGAAAGCGCAAACGAAGGTAGCAGCGAAAAAGGTAGCGTCGAAAAAGAGGCGGCAGACGACAGGGCTGACGAGCACCGACATTGAAGGAAGTTCCCGGCGAGTGTGGGACTCGGCCTTGCACGCCGTGGCGCCCCAGTCCATTAGTTCTCCTCGCCGGAGGAAGAGACGCTACATGAGACCATCGATCCACGAATTGACCATACAACGTGAGCCCCGGACGCAATATGGCAGCCTCGAAGCGGTGATACGAAACATCCGAGACCACCGCCCACTCGATCTGAACGCCGAAGTATGGCGCGCAGCCCATCCCAGCCACTCGTTTTGGGAGTGGAAAGGCCTGGCGCAGCGGTTCCTGCGGGACGGGCTCCACTACAATCCCGGGCCCTTGGACCTAAAGACCACCATCAAAGCTCGTGAAGAGCGTGACGGCTACGTCATCGAGACCGTCGAGTTCAACACGACGCCTTGGTTTCGAGTCGAAGGTTACTTCTTGTTGCCGACCGGCGTTTCGTACCCCGTGCCCGGCCTGGTCGTCGCACACGCCTGGGGCGGTCCGATGCTCTTTGGCAAAGATCGAATCGTGCCCACCGGGCGGGACCATCCCATCCTGAAAAAACACCGTGAGACGTATTACAGCGGCAAATACCTGGCCGAGGAATTTGTTAAGCGAGGATATGCAGTCATCGTCATCGACGCGTTTCACTTCGGGCCGCGCATCCCCCTCGGCTATGGGGGCCTTCCCGAACAACTGGATCCGTACACGCTGGGCGAGGAGGAATTTATGGCGCTGCACGACGTCGCCCATTCAAGAGACCATCTGTATCATGCCGTTCGCCAATTCAATTGGGCCGGCACAACGTGGATGGGCGTGTTCTTTTGGGACGACAGTCGCTGTGTCGACTTTCTTTTGAGTCGCAAAGAGGTCGACCCCAATCGCATCGGGTGCACGGGACTCTCAGTCGGGGCTTGGCGGACCAACTTCTTGGCGGCGCTCGATCCCCGCATCCGCGCCTCGGTGAGCGTCGGGTGGATGACTTCAGGCGATCATCAGCAGCTCTACAACATGGGCGCCGTCGGGACGTTTGCGCTCCTCCCCGGCGTCTGGAATCGCCTCGACCTACCGGATCTGCCGATCATGAGCGCACCGGTCGCGAGCATGGTGGTGGTCGGAACCGAGGACCCGCTGTTTGATCCCAAGGGGTACGAAGAGGCGGAGCGCCAGATTCGTCTGGGTTATGAATGGGCCGGCTGTCCCGAGCGATTCTGCTCCCTGACGCCGCCAAAGGATCATTGTTACGACGCGGATATTCAAGAGGCGGCGATTTCTTGGTTCGACGAGCACCTGTAATGCAGACCGCTCGCAGCCTGCCGGAAAGCGCCAGTTCTCGCCGTGCATGAATCAAATAGAAGGGGCTCCTTCGCGCCGGTATGCCTGTCCGGATCGAAGGAGCCCCCTTTCTTCGTGCATTTGTGGGGAATCGAGATCTATAGCTTATTTGATCTTCAGTGAAGTGTTCATCGTCGCCACGCCGCCGTTCCCCATAACACCTTCCAGATGATATGTGATACCGTCCTTGGTGACATGCCATTCGGCATATCCTTTGTCGGCTTTGGCGGCATAACCTGATGTCAACTTGCCCCGATCGTAGTACATGTCGTCATACAGGTCGTGGTTGGTCTCGATGTTCTTGGAGATGATCCCAAGCTTGAACCAGTTCGAGTACAGGTTGTAGTCGAAGGGGACGGAGTACATGATGGCGAGTCGGTGTGGGGTCCCTTCGATATCGAAGCTGACGACCCCCACGGCCCCCCGAGCCACCGGGCCGGCGGTCTTGGACGCTCCGATGGCTCCGCATAGCTTCCCACCCACCTCCAAAGACACTGCCTCGATCTTCCCGGAGAAGATGTAGAACTTCGGCTTCGTCAACTTGTTGTCTGTGTGATTGTTGATGCCGATGGCGAGCCTGCGCTGAGCCGATCCGATTGCATTTAACAACTGTCCAATTAGGCCTGACAACGCGCCGGCGCCGGCGGCGACCGCAGAGATGGCCTTGAGGACCATCCCAGCGTCGGCGACTTGGGGCCCGTCACCAGGCTCCTGGGGAGCGCTTTCGATCGCCGCCCTTACCGCTTCCTCGCTGTCTGCCCATTCCGGTTCCTGTGTGATCGGGATCTTGCGATCGTCCTCCGTGTTCGGGATCTGTCTTGCTTCCTCCATTTTGTGAAACCCCCTATCTAGTTTGACTCTGCATGGCCGCAAACTGAGCTCACGGCCTGCGACCAAACTCCGAGTATGGCTTACTGTTCAACGACTGGGTAAATCTTCCTCCAAATCCAACATTTCCCTGTTACAAAGTCACGATACGCATGCTCTACACCGACTTGCAGCGAAAAAAGGCCAATAAGCGAAACGCCACCTACTGGCCTTTGCATGTTTTGTAATTGCGAATCAATTTCCGCCCTAGTTGGACAGCCCCGCCAAAAGCAGGTTGGTGCGCCTTGCGATCTCGTCCGCTACAGCCCTCGGGGTGCTTTCATTGTTCGCGATCTTGAGCAACTCTTCATTGGTCACACGAACAATTTCCGTCCAGTTGGAGGTGAACGGCACACGCCGAGTGTGCTCCATTGCCTCGATCCAAACCATCTTGTCCGAGATCGGAATGTCTCCGAACATACTGTCTAGCATTTGCAAGACGACGCCCCTGTGCATCGGCACTCCGATATGCCGGCGACGGACAAACAGTTCAGCCACTTCCTCACCGATCAAGAATGTGAGAAATCGCGTCGCCTCTTCCGGATGCTTGGTGTCG
>CAYRIY010000095.1:0-13408 GCA_964424335.1 uncultured Clostridia bacterium | reverse complement strand
GCCGCTCGAAACGGAGCCTCGGTGGCGCTCGTTGAGCGAACCTGTTCACTCGGAGGGCTGGCCACGATCGGCAATGTGATCGTTTGGCTGGTCCTTTGTGATGGGAACGGCAGGCAAGTCACCGCCGGTCTGGCGGAGGAGCTACTCAAACTCTCGGTTGCAGATCTTAAACGAGATGTTCCCAAAGCGGGCTTCATGGGCATTCCGCCGCGCTGGCGTGATGGAGGGGATCCCGAGGCGGAGAGAAACGCCCGATACATAACCATGTTCAATCCCTCCTCATACCTGCTGGCGCTCGAGGAGGCAGTGGTGAGCGAAGGCGTCGAGATTCTTTACGACACGAGGCTGTGCAACGTGTTGGTGGAGGACGGGCGCGTAAGTCACCTCATCGTGGAGAACAAAAGCGGGCGCAGTGCAATTGCCTGTCGCACCGCGGTCGACGCCAGCGGCGACGCCGACGTCTGCTACCTTGCGGGCGAGGAAACCGAGTCGCTCGATTCGAACGTGCTGGCGGGTTGGTTTTACTACTTGACCGACGACGGGTTGAACATCGTGAAGATGTCGAACAAGTTCAGCCCGTATGCAGTGCGAGAGGGAGCGGAAGGGCCCTTTTTCCGCGGCGACGATGCGAAGGACGTCACAGCTCAAGTGCTTGGCTCTCGCGAGATGATGCGCAGGCGAATGGCGGAGATCAGGGAGCGGCATCCCGATCAGGATCCGCAGCTCCTCACACCGCCCAGCATTCCTTGCTTTCGCATGACGCGTCGCCTAGTCGGCAAGTTTTCGCTTGGGGAGCGGCAC
Source organism: uncultured Clostridia bacterium (assembly GCA_964424335.1). Lineage (GTDB taxonomy): Bacteria > Bacillota > Limnochordia > DTU080 > RSA5 > CAYRIY01. The sequence continues at coordinate 12,607 of CAYRIY010000095.1, read as the reverse complement.
AAGCATCAGTGGTTTGACGATGCGATCGGACTGACGGGGGATTGGCGGCGCAGGGGTCCTGTCTACGCGATTCCGTGGCGGGCGCTTCAGGCGGTTCGCACCAGGAATTTGACGGCGGTGGGGCGCTGCATGTCGACGGATACGACCGCCTGGGATGTTACCCGTGGCATCTCTGCGTGCGTATTGACGGGCGAAGCTGCCGGAACCGCTTCGGCCATGGCGGTGAGTGCGTACGGCGCCGACCTATGGGCAGTCCCGGTAAGCGATTTGCAAAAGCGGCTGGTCGAACAAGGCGCGCTCCTTGATCCTGAGCTGGTGCGGCCGGCGGAGTAGGATTGGTGCGACGCATAGCGGGGGCGAGCAACGCCGCGTCAATCAGCAGCGCCTCTATTCAAATGGTAATAGCGGCGACGGCTCGCTCGAGGTAGAATTCCGAGCCGTCTCGGTAGGAGAAAAAGTTGACACCGTCCGCCCCGGCTTGCTTCGCGGCTCTGGCGGAACGCTCGATCTCGTCGTCATTTAGCCAAATGATTGGAGCGAGCTTTTTATCCTTTCCTAGGAGGGCGCGGGCACTCGCAGTCTCTCGGCCGACAGCTAGCGGAGGAAACTCTTCGGCGAGCGTCTCGAGCGAATGGTCCCCGAGCAGTTTCTCAAAGCCCAAAAAGCCTAGAACCTTGGCCGCGGCGTCCTCGGGGCTCATGCCTGTGACCTCACTCAAGTCTTTCCACATCCGAGCAATTTCGGAGTTGAGGGGCGCGATCGAATCTGCGGGTCCGTTGCGGTAGATCATCGGTGAGAAAACGTCGACGTGCTCTGCAAGCATCGGATACACCTGGCCAACGAGGCCTGAAAGGCACGGGGTGAACACGTACATGCCAAGTGAGAGCGTGGCGTCGCAAGCTTTCAGGGCCTCGCGCGCCTGGCGGATGTGCTGAGTCGTGCATAGCGCCCGGAAGCGAAACCAGTCGAAGACCCCCGGTAGCCCTACGCTAAGCCCCAATAGGTCGCCAGCCGACGGCCAGCCTTCCAAATCGCCCAATAGGGGGCCGATCCGGTTTCCGTGCTGGCGGAGCCCTTCGTACAGAGACGCAACGTCGCGCCGCATTCGCTCAAAGTCGAGCCCAAACCTTTCGGCCTGCGATCTACATTCGCTGCAAAAGCAGGTAAAGAACGCGTCGATCCCCGACGCTGGAGAGGCAAAGCGTGCGCCGTCGATAAAGATCCCCTTCACGCCTGGGATCTGGGCAAGCTCCTTCACCTTTTCGAGGTGCCGATCTTGGACTTCGGGTTGGTTGGGGCAGTTGGAATGAAACCACGGTTTTCGATCTCCCGTGATGTTGAGACAAAGGAGCCGCTCGGGATCTTCCTTTCGGATGCCGTAGGCGTGGGTGCAAGGGTAGACTGAAAGTCCTGCTTCGACGGCTTGTTCGATGGCCTCTCGGTTCGCGCCAAGCACCACGTTCGAGACGCCAAGTCTTTTTAGAGATTCGAGCGCGGCTTTTTGGTTTTGAGGCAATCCATGAACCCAAAGTTCCATGAGGAGGACCCTCCATTTTCATTTTGAAATTTTTCGTTTACCTTCTTTTGTGGATCGGGATACCTGATTAGTGATAGTTACGCCTTTTAGATTGGTTTCGGCGCAGGAGATTGATTACCGCTCACTTATTTCCCATTATAGGAAATAAGACAAACCTAGGAGGCATGTTGGCATGGCGACGCAACCACACGCTTTTGCCAAAGACCGTTACGATAAGATGCTCTATCGGCGCTCGGGACGTTCGGGCCTCAATCTCCCGGTCATTTCGCTTGGAGCATGGGAGACGTTTGGCGGATACCGGGGCGAGGAAGTGGCTAAGGCGTGTATCTTTCGAGCCTTTGATCTTGGCATCACTCATTTCGACATCGCAAACAATTACGGCCGGCCGCCCGGCAACGCGGAGCGAGTGGTTGGCCAAATTTTGAAAGAGATGCCTCGTGATGAATTGATCATTTCCACCAAAGCCGGATTTCGCATGTGGCCTGGCCCGTACGGCGACGGGCTCTCCAAGAAGTACCTCGTCGCCAGTTTGGATCAGTCGCTAAAGCGACTCGGACTTGACTACGTGGACATTTTTTACGCCCACCGCCCGGATCCTGAGACGCCGCTCGAGGAGACGATGGAGGCATTGGACCTGATCGTCAGGCAGGGAAAAGCTCTGTACGTCGGTGTGAGCAACTTCCCCGGCGTCCACTTTGAAAACGCCGTGCGCATAACTCGGGAGCGCGGCCTTACACCGATCACGATTCACCAACCGTACTACAACCTATTGGGGCGCGGTATCGAGTGGGATCTGTTGGACCACGCGGAGCGGTGCGGCACCGGACTGATTGTCTATTGCCCTCTGGCGTCGGGCCTGTTGACGAACAAATACCTGTCGGGTGACATTCCGGAAGATTCTCGCGCCGCGCTTTTGTGGGGAGAAGAGAACGCCAAGAGGAGATTGACCGAGGAAACCATCAACAAGGTGCGCCAGTTGAACGAAGTAGCCCGCAATCGAGGACAGAGTCTGGCTCAAATGGCCATAGCTTGGATCTTGCGACTCTCAGGGATTACGAGCGTCCTGATCGGCGCCTCGAGGGTGGAGCAAATCGAGGAGAACGTAAGAGCCCTCGAGCGCCTCGATTTCTCCAAAGAGGAGCTTGATCTGATCGACTCGATCACACTGCCGCGAGCGCCGGGCAAGTGACATCCGCTTGAGCGTCTCCCTATCGGAAGCGAGAAGGGGACGCTCAAGTCCACAATTCAATGGGTGTGTAAACCGCACCGAGTCCTGTGTGGCGGATTTGCGTCAACCAAAATAAAGGAAGCGAGTCGAGCCTCCTGAATATACAGTTAATTCGGGCTTATTCTGGTCGGAGAGATCGGCAAGCCGGATATCGGATTAAGGAGGCGACTTTTACATGCGTATATCCAACGGAAAGACGAAGGGCCGGTACATATTCGACGGTTTGGGTCTCAGCTTTAGTCGGATCGCGCTGCCTGTGGCTGTGATGGTCTGTTTTGCGGCCCTTGGGAGCGCTCAGGAAATCACGCTGCGCATGTCGTTCTGGGGTGATGAGGAAGGGCTTGCCGCGTTTCAAGAGACGGTCGATGAGTTTGAGGCAGTGTATCCCAACATCCACATTCAGCTCGAGAGGCCGGAGCCGTACCTCGACGCCGTCACCGTAATGATCGCGACCGGCACGGCGCCTGATCTGATGATGATTGCGCCGCAGTGGTTTCACGCGCTGGCTAAGGGAGGCGCTTTCTTGCCGCTCGATTCCCTGATCGCCTCCGACCCGGACTTTGGCCGAGAGTTGTTTATCCCCCAGATTTGGGACCTATATCAGTGGGACGGCGTGCAGTACGGCGTGCCCCCCGAATGGCAGATCATGAGCTTTTGGTATAACAAGGACCTCTTCAACGAGCGGGGGCTGGCGGCGCCCGATGAGACGTGGACCTGGGATACTGTCCGACAGGCAGCTCGGCAGCTTACGGTTCGCCAAGGAGACGGCGAGGCGCTGCAGTGGGGGTACGGTCAGTCGCACTGGTGGGGGTCGTGGCTGCTGCAAGTGTGGTCGGCCGGCGGCGACCTTTTCTCCGACGACGACGGGAGCGTGGCGCTCGATTCGCCGGAGGCGATGCAGGCCTTTCAGTTTTACTACGACCTAATGTGGCAGGATGAGACCATGCCGACACCGGCAGAGCAAAGCCAAGCAGGCGGCTTTGGTAACGCATTCATGAACGGTCGTCTCGGGATGCTGCTCGACGGGCGATGGGCGACCCGGACCTTCGCGGCGAGCATGAAGGATCGGATCGCCTACGACATCGCTCCAATGCCCCGTTTCGGCGAGCAGGTCAACATCCTCCATTCAAACGCCTTGACGATCTCCCGGGACACACAGCATCCGGAGGAGGCGTACCGCTTTTTCACGTTTTTTAACACCAACGAGCGGGCCCAGATCGCCCAAGGGCGAGGAGGCCTCGTCATGCCGAGCTACATACCTGTCTTGCGCGACCAAAACCTTTGGTACAACCCGAGCGTCCACGTAAGCGAGTGGATCAACGTCGATGCGATTGCATACTCCAAAGTCGCACCGTTTCGTCTAGGCTTTGAGCCGATCGTCGGGGCGTTTCAACAGGGATTGAACAAGGGCATAAACGCACGTGAGCTCGACCTTGCCATTGCAGCGCAGGAAGGTGTCCGGGCGGCAAACGTCAAGATGGCGGAGTTTGAATGAGCGGCGGCTTGAGCGGGTAGAGTCCTTGCAGGTAAAAGCGGCCAACCTACCGTAATGCGATTCGAGAGAACGCACCGGAGAGGTGATCGCTTTGATCCACAGCACCGTGTATCGAGAGCCAGGTCGCTGCGCGGCGTGGCCAGCCAACTACGGCATCTGGTCATGGGGCGATGAGATCGTCGTTGGGTTTACCGTGGGATACCTCAACACGAAGGATCAGTTTCATGCCCGGGACAAGACGCGGCCGTTCTTGCCCTTCCAAGCCCGCTCCATGGATGGCGGGGAAACGTGGGAGGTTGAGCCTACGCCGTGCCGCACGCCGGGCGGGCGAGGAATTTCCGCCGACGAGCACATGAATCCCGGCCTCCAGGTGGGCGAGTTGCTGGATGGCCCCGAGGCCCCCGCAGATCCGCCGGGCGGGATCGACTTTACGCACGCTGATTTCGCACTGATGTGCGCCCGATCTGGCCTTGGCGTGGGGGCTCGGTCGTGGTTTTACGTCTCGACCAATCGCTGCCGCAGTTGGCAGGGGCCGTACGCCCTGCCCATGTACGAGCAGGCGGGCGTCATGGCCCGCACCGACTACGTTGTGCTCGGGCCCTCGGAGTGCCTCCTTGCTCTGACGTCGACCAAGGAGGACGGAGCGGAGGGCAGGCCCTTTTGCGTTCACACGACCGACGGGGGGCGGACGTTTCCGTTTTTGTCGTGGATTGACGAGCGTCCGACCGGAAGCGCGATCATGCCGGCAACAATACATTTACGAGGCGATACCCTGCTCTCCGCCGTTCGATGCCGAGAGAGCGAGGCGCGGGATGGCCGGATCGACGTCTACGCTTCGCATGATCGGGGACGGTCGTGGCAGTTTTACGCAAGTGCGGTCGACAACACCGGATACTGGGGAAACCCGCCCACGCTGACCAAGCTTGCCGACGGCCGCCTGTGCATCACCTATGGGTATAGGTCGGAGCCGTATGGGATCCGAGCGACGTTGAGCGAGGACGATGGCCGCACGTGGGGTCCGCCGATCGAGCTGCGCACCGACGGCGGCAATCAGGATTTAGGCTATCCTCGCACCGTGCAACGGTCTGACGGCAAGCTTGTCACCGTCTATTACTACAACGATGATCCAGAGAAGGAACGCTTTATCGGGGCGACGATTTGGGAGGCCTGACCGATCGCGTGTGACGTCAATCCGCCAAGCGAACGAATATCGACTCCGTGTCCTTAGTGAGCCGGGTCACGTTCGCTTTCACCGTGATCGTCTTGATGGGCGTCGCCTTGATCTTGCGCGCCGATCCCAATGACTTACCGTTGGCGAGGGCTTCGATCCGGGGAAAGCGGAGCAATGCTTTCGGCCTCACCGAGAACGAAACATCCGGCATCGTCGTTGGGACAAGCCTTTGCGGCAGGACGTAGGCCAATTCGTCTGAGCGATCGACCAAAAGCGTCGGGCCGGACGGGAGCGTGCCTTCGAGATAGCGCTTGACTGCAAGCGCGGCGCGGCGCCCTTCAGCGAGCGCCGTATCGGCCGACTCGGCTCCACGCAGGACGTTGCCGCAGGCAAAAACCCCTCGTACACTAGTGCGGTAAAAGTTGTCGATCACAGGCCCGCGAGTAGCGGCGTCCACCTCGACGCCGGCGGCGGCGCATAGCTCGCTGTTTGGCGTAAAGTTGCCGGAGATCACGAGTGTGTCGCACGGGACCGTGACGCCGCTCCGGCCGGAAGCGCCCGCAACCGGCTCGAGCCGCACGGCCTCAAGGCGCTTCTCGCCGATGATCTCAGCTACATGGTAGCCCACTTTGAGCGGAATCCGCCTGGGCAAGAGGAAGTAAACGACGCCGGTGAGATCGCCGCGGCGGTAGGGCGAGTCGTCGACCACACATTTCACACGGGCCCCCGCGCCGTGCATCATAGCCGCGGCTGAAAAGCCTACAAACTCAGAGCCGAGAACCACGGCCTCGTTACCTGGCAGTTGGCCCATTTCGTCGACAAAGTGGAGCGCGCTCGCCGTGTTGTAGATGCCCGCAGGGCGAGATCCAGGCAACCTGAGCGCGCTGCGGGGTTGCTCGCGGCATCCGGTTGCGAGCACGACCGCACGGGCGCGGATGTGGACGAGCCCGCGCTCCGGGCACACGGCGGACAAGACCACACCGCCTTTGCCTTCGCTCGCACTGCCATCGGGATCGATCGACAGGACTTGGATCGACGTGCGGGCGCTCACGCCTCGTCGGCGCGCCGCATCGATGAGCCGACTTGCGTAATCTGCGCCGGTCAGGAGCCGCTTAAAGTGCAGGAGACCAAAGGTGCGCATATGGGTGTACCACGCGGGAACTCCGCCAAGCCGCGGCTCGCGCTCGAGGACGAGCACTCGCTCGACGCCAAGCTCCTTTAAGCGGGCAGCGGCTGCAAGGCCCGCAGGACCGCCGCCCACGACGGCCACGTCGACTTCAGCGGGAATATCGTGACTATGTGCCTGCGTATCGCGGTCAATCATGAAGCCCCTGGCCTCCCGACGTTTGCACCATGCTGCTGCGAGAAAGTCGAAGCGACGCTCGCAAAAGGGCCGTGGACAGCCCCAAGCACAACCTCTGAACCCGGCCCGCATTTGGTGACGTTCGAGACGGGAACGCCCAAGGAGCGGGCCATCACGTTTGCAACCCGGGCCATGCAGTTGAAACCTTGGCATCGCCCGGTCATCGCCCGGGTTCGCCTCTTGACGGCGTCGAGCGTTTGGGCGGGCAGCGGCGCCCGAACTGCGTCCACGATCTCCTGTTCGCTGATTGCCTCGCAGTAACAGACCATGCGACCGTACCCAGGCGAGCTGCTCATCCGATCGGGATCCGCAAAAGGCCTTGGCGCATACCACCCCGGCATGGCATATGGCGGGCGGGACGGCTCGAATGTATCCTTTTCTCGCAGCTCGAGTCCGATGTCGCGGAGGCCTTCAACCACGTACCTTGCGAGCGCGGGCGATGAGGTGAGACCCGTCGAGCGGATTCCGGCAACATCCACCCAGCCCGTACCGCCTTGAAAGGAAACGATGTAGTCGCCGGCATCGACGCCTGCACGAAGGCCCGCGTACGTCGAGACGATCGGTAGATCCTTGAGCGCGGGAACGAGCGACAATGAACCGGCTTCGACTTGCTGCAGGCCTTCCGCGGTGACGCTCAAGTCATCCTTTCTCTCGACATCGACCGCTGTCGGGCCCATCAAGACGTTGCCGTAGATTGTGGGCGTGACGAGAATGCCCTTGGTCTTTGGCGTCGGCATGGGGAGAATGATGCCGTTCACCAGAGAGCGGGACGATCGGTCGAGGATCAGAAACTCGCCTTTGCGCGGCCGTACGCGAAACGGAGAGGGGGCTAGCAGGCTGCGGACTTCGTCACTCCAAAGGCCTGCGGCGTTGACGACATACCGTGCTCGGAAGTCGCCGCGAGGCGTAAAGACCCGCTTTACAGGGCGACCCCCAGCCGTCGCCTCCGTCTGTATCGCGGTAACGGGGGCGCTCAACATGATCGAGGCGCCGTTGGCGAGGGCGTTTTCCGCATAGGCGACGACCGTCGTGAAGCCGCATGTGATGCTCTCTCGCGGCACGAGCAGGCCGGCTTTCACGGAAGGATTGACGTGGGGCTCACGCGCTAACACTTCATCCCGGGTCAAGATCCTGAGGTCGTCGACGCCGTTTCGTTCGCCTTCGGCTTTGAGCGCGGGCAGCCGCGCTGCCTCTTCGTCGCTTCTTGCCACGAGCACTGCGCCCACTGGGTCGAAGGGGATCTTGAGCTGCTCTGCAAGGCGAGGAAACAGTCTGGAGGACTCGGCGACCAGCTTTGCTTCGAGCGTCCCGGGCTTTGCGTCAAAACCAGTGTGAATGATTGCGCTGTTTGCCTTGCTCGTGCCTTCGCAGACATCGGAGGCCCGCTCGAGCAGCAACGCCCTCACGTCGTATTTCGTCAGCTCTCGTAAGATGGCGCACCCGACCACGCCGCCGCCGATCACGATCACATCGTAAAGATCTACGCTTGATTCAGACATGGACGGCCTCCCCGCTATCGATTGGAAACTCGCCAAGGCCGCCCATGGTTCGGGCGATCGCGCTTTTCCAAAGGTCCATTGTGTAACTCGCGCTCGGATCCGGCATGACCCGTTCCCACTGGCCGCCCAGTCGATCGAGCTCGTCGATGCTCCACCAACCAAGCCTAATTCCGGCCATGTACGCCATGCCGATCGAGGTAGCCTCAAGGGCGGACGCTACGTCGATCGGAAGCCCGAGCACGTCGCTTTGGATCTGCATGAACGTCTTGTTTGCCGCCATCCCTCCGTCGGCGCGAAGCGAGGTGACTTGGGCCGTGGTCCCCATCGCCGTGACGATGTCCCGGACTCGGAACGCCACACCTTCGAGGACCGCCCGCACAATCTCTGCTTTGCCGGCGCCCCGAGTGATGCCGTAGAAAGCTCCGCGGGCGTTTGGGTCCCAGTACGGCGCCGCGAGCCCGGCGAGCGCTGGGACGAAGATCACGCCCCCGCTCGAGGGCGTAGCGCCCGCGACATCTGCGCTTTGTTCCACCGACTCGAGGAGGCCGAGCTGGACGAGCCATTCGACGGCGGCGCCGGCTGTAAAGATGCCGCCGTCCAAAGCGTATTCCACCCCTCGCCCAAGCGACCAAGCGATCGTGGGAATTAGTCCGCAATCGAGCGCATCCACCGGAGCCGCGCCCCCGCAGTGCATGAGCACGAAGGCTCCGGTGCCATACGTTACTTTGCATGCTCCCGGATTGAGGCTCCGGTGGCCCATGAGGGACGCTTGCTGGTCGACGCACGCCGCGATTAGCGGAATGGGCGCGCCAAAGTAGCGGGGGGAGACCGTTCCGTACTCAAATGTATTGGGAACGACCTCTGGCAACACGGCCTTTGGAATGCGCAACGCTTCAAGAACGTCGTCGTCCCATTCGGCCTTCGCCAGGTTGAGTAGCATGGTCCGAGAAGCCGTTGAGACGTCGGTCCGTGTCGGACGCGCCCCAAAGGCGTCGGTCAATCGGGCGATCAGGTAGGCGTCGGTCGTTCCCATCGCGAGCCTGTCGCGCTTTAACGCTTCCTGGCATGACGGCGCATGGTCGAGCAGCCACATGAGCTTGGTGGCCGTGAAGTAGGGGTTGATGGGAAGGCCCGTTCTCTCTTTTACGAGCTTTGCGAGCCCTCGTTTGTCTAATTCGTCGCAGTAATCGGCGGTCCGGCCACACTGCCAACTGATCACGGGACCGAGGACGTCGCCGCATGTGCGGTCCCATGCGACCGCCGTCTCGCCTTGGTTGGCAAGCGCAACGCCGTCGAGCGCCGAAGGCTCGATGCCGGACTGGCGAATGGCAGCGCGGCCCGCCTCCACGAGGGATTCAAATAGAGAATCAGCCGACGTTTCGACCCATCCCGGGCGTGGATAGGATAGCGTGACGGGCGCGGCCGCCCTCGCCTTGATCCGGCCTTGGTCGTCAAAGATGAGCGCCTTGCTTTGCGTGGTCCCTTGGTCAAGGACGAGCACGTGGCGTGTCATGGGTTCACCTGCTCCCTGATGATCCCGATCCCCTTGGCTTCAAATTGCTGGGCGACCTCTTCGGGCAGGCCGGAGTCCGTCACGCACAGGTCGATCATTTTGGGGGGCAGGCACTTGATGAGGGCCACGATGCCAAACTTGCTGTGGTCGGCGACCACGATGACCTGATCGGCGCGCTCGGCCATCATGCGCCGCAGACGGGCTTCGGGTTCGTGGAAATCGGTGACGCCTTCCTCCAATGTGATCCCGCCGGCGCCGATGATCGCCTTGTCGACATGAAAGTCTTCGAGGGCGGTTTGGGCGATATGGCCTGACGTCGAAAACTCCCCGTCTCGGTAGGCTCCACCGAGGAGATAGACGTGGATGGAGGGCTGGGATACGAGCGCGTTTGCCGCTCGCAAAGAGTTGGTAATCACGGTGAGGTTTTGGCGATGAGCAATGTTGCGGGCGACCTCGAGCACGGTCGCTCCCACGTCGAGAAGGACGGTATCTCCGTCTCGAATCAGCTCGGCGCACGCCCGGCCAATGGCGCGCTTGGCGTCGGGGTTGACGTGCTCCCGGGACGTGTACGGGGGCTCGACGCCCCGATTGGGCTTTACGAGGGTTGCGCCGCCGTAGACCCGTTTGAGCAGGCCCTCACTTTCGAGGTGCTCAAAATCCCTGCGGACAGTCTCCCGTGAGACCCCGAAATGATCGATCAGATCCTGGGTCTTTACGACGCCGTCCCTTTTGAGCATGGTCATGATCTCGCGGTACCGCTCGTCCGCAATCACCTCAACAACTCCTCGATCAGGCGAAATCTTGATGAGAGGTTGTGTGTACTTTCGATGCACTTGTGTGCATTCCTGCCACGATTGTGCAAGGTGTTGAGGAATGATTGGCACTCCGGCGCCGCGAGATCGAGGGGCTAAAATGGGGGTTTGACTGCAGCTTCCTTGTCTGAGACGCTTTTGATCTTTTGTATGTGCTCTGCTACTTCGTTCAGGATATCTTCGGGCGTGCGCGCATCGTCTGCCAGGAAATACTTCGACCATCGCTTGCCGTAGCCCACATGATTGATTTCATCGGACCAATCGATGTCGGCGAAAACCTTGGAGCGCTCGTCGTTGTGCGCCTCGTACTGCAGGACGCGCGGGCGTTTGCGCGCCATGAAGTGCACCTCGAGCGAAAGCGTGAGGTGGAGGAAGCGGTGGAGAAAGGGCAGCGACTCCGTCTGCTCGTAGATGGATGGATCGAAAGCCTCCGGCTGGACGCCCAGTTCGGACAAGCGCAAGAGGCCAAACTCGGAGTGGCGAGCCTCATCCCAACACTGGTGCGCCACATCGTATAGGAAGTCGAACGGTACATCGGTCCCGGCTGCATCATAGAGGATCGATGCCAGCATGCCTGCCGCGTAGAGTTCGTTGAAGTACACCTTGAACTGCTCGATCAGCTCAGCCTCGTAGTCCAGGTTTTGACGGTCTTCGAAACTCATGAGACCGCCGCGCTTTAGCCGATCGTCCACGAAAATTGTTCGTGGGCGCGAGAAACGGTGGTGATGGGGCCGTGCGAAGTCGTCCCGACCGGAGTGATTCATGGCGGCGGAGCCGCCCGGACCGTGTTCGACGTTGCCCGCCACTCCGCCGGCGTCGTCGAGGATGCGGCTGATGTAAGTGCGCCATGCGACATCTTGAGGACGCACGCCGACAGAGGCCAGGTATGTCTCGGCCCACTCGAGGTGTGCTTCAAGGTCCGAGGCGATGCGGCGGAGCATCTGTACCTCCGGGGCGTTTGCGGACGGGCATGCGAGCTTGAGATGTGTGCGGTACTGCTCCAACAGAGCGGCGATGAGGGATATATACGTGCCTGAAACGAACTCCGGCGTATCCCTCGCGTGGAGCGCCTCGTCCAACACGAAGGTTAGGGAGGGCTCGATGTTCGCGTCCGGGTGACCGCCTCGCAGCTCGTGGAGGCGGGTCCGAATCTCCCGTACATGCTGCGCATGATCCCAAAGGTGGTACCCAAACGTGTGCTTCACTTCGTACGCCGGCGCTGCGAGGAACCACCCGGCGAGTGAGCGGAGCACGCTTCGATGGATTGCCTGGTACCGGCGGAGTAGCCTCGCAGTCTCGACGACATCGAAACCGGGTCGCTCGATGTTCAAGCTAAATCCTGCACGATTGATCACAGTCTCATCACCCCTGGTTGGTTTGTGTTCCGAGTAATGGAACAATGGTCCGATTCTATGTTTTATCGTGATCATAGCATTTTATGTACGGTGAGATCAATGGATTTTAAGGCTTGGATCAACGAGGTGGGCGAGGGACGAGAAAGAAAAAGCCTTTCCCCCTTTTGGTGGAAAGGCCTGCGGATCTCGGGTCAGCGATTGCATTTGCGGTTCAAACTCGTCCTTTGGCCTGGCGCAATAACTATCCTGACATACGCACTTTCCCTTGTGAATGAGCGACGCGATCTTCCAGAACGTCCAACAACCGCCTCAAAATCCTCGACAGCGAAGTTTGTCGCATTTTCACAAGAGCAATCTGTAAACGTATGTTTTGGTTATGCGAGACTAACGGAATTGCGATTATGTCTTTGTTTGCCCGAAATCCATGATGATCGATCGTCAATTCTGACAAAATGCTTATTGCTGCGCCGCGGGATATCTCGCGCTTGATAGACTCGAGGTTCGTGGTAATGATCGAGTATCGCAAAGCGCCGTTGCTTTGGAAATACTGATCGAACCAATCGATCATGCTTCCTTTATAACCTGCCACGATCTGGCTCTGCAAATCTTCAGGACGCAACTCGGTCTGACTCGC
>CAYRIY010000094.1:0-13482 GCA_964424335.1 uncultured Clostridia bacterium | reverse complement strand
GGAACCTCATCGAGGGCCTGCCGCAGTGTCGGGTCGTGGACGAAAAACTTCGCTTCGAGAAGAGAGGCTTTGGGCGCCGCGTACGCCGAGTGCTTTCGGTAAGGACCGATGTAGGCGCATTCGTTCCGCTCGAGCACTCGCTCCTCACCATCAATCGTGAGTGCCACACGGCCGGCCGTGACGATCAATGCCTGACAGTACGCGTGGGTCTGCGGCGCAACCAGCCAGTCGCAACCCACTGTCTTCTTGGTCGCCCACAGCAGCCGCGCCGTACCGATCACGTTCTCCAGCATGGAATCGGCCTCCCTCCAAACGCTATACGAAGGTCTTTTGCGGGCCGGTCCCGATCTCCTCTTTAAGCGGAAGTCCGCGCTTTTCAGCTCTACCTGAGCAAAGAGCGCATTGGCCAAAAGCTTAACGGTTTCGATCAAGGCGTACTTGCGCTTTAATCATATCGAATTTGGGACGACATGTATGCGCGCCTTTTTTGGACCGAAGTTGAAGTTTTTTGTCTCTTGTTTCAAATTGAATACGAAAAAGCGGAAGCGCCCATGAGTCGCATGGGTTGCCTCCGCTTTTCGTTCTACCCTAGCTATTCGAGGGCCCAAGGCCCACTCGATTGCCTACGAATCGATTGTCTTACGACGCCGCCTGGTCTGCTTCCCCGCCGACCGCAGCCTTTTGACTCCGAGCAAGGTCGAATCGGTCGAGGTTCATCACCTTCGCCCATGCCTTGACGAAGTCGCGCACGAACTTCTCCTGTGCGTCGTCGCACGCATACAGCTCCGCAAGTGCCCGCAGTTGCGAGTTGGCGCCGAAGATCAGGTCGACCCGGGTGGCAGTCCACTTCACGTCGCCGGTCTTGCGATCTCGACCCTCAAAGAGGTCGCCATCCTCGGAGACCGCCTTCCACTCCGTCCCCATGTCGAGCAGGTTGACGAAGAAGTCGTTGGTGAGCGTCTCCGGCCGATCCGTGAAGACTCCGTGCTGCGAGGCCTCAAAGTTCGCGTTGAGCGCCCGCAAGCCGCCGACGAGCACCGTCATCTCAGGCGCGGTCAGCGTGAGGAGTTGCGCCCGATCGACGAGCAGCGCCTCTGCCGGCACCGTGTACTTGGCCTTTTGGTAGTTGCGGAACCCGTCTGCGTGCGGCTCAAGCACCGCAAAGGACTCGACGTCGGTCTGCTCCTGCGACGCATCGGTGCGCCCCGGCGAGAAAGGAACGGTCACGTCGAAACCGGCCTTCCTAGCGGCCTCCTCGACGGCAGCGTTGCCGGCGAGTACGATCAGGTCTGCAAGCGAGACCTTCTTTCCGCCCGTCTGCTCGCTGTTGAACTCCTCTTGGATCCTTTCGAGGGTCTCGAGCACGCGCTCCAGTTGGGCGGGTTCGTTTACTTCCCAGTCCTTTTGCGGCGCAAGTCGGATGCGCGCCCCGTTTGCTCCGCCGCGCTTGTCCGAGCCGCGGAACGTAGAGGCCGAAGCCCATGCGGTCGCCACCAGTTCACGGATCGAAAGGCCCGAAGCGAGCACCTTCGCCTTGAGCGCCTCGGCGTCCGCCTCATCGATCAACTCGTGATCGACGGCGGGAACGGGATCCTGCCAAATAAACTCTTCCTCGGGCACCTCCGGTCCAAGGTAACGAGAGCGTGGACCCATGTCGCGGTGCGTCAGCTTAAACCACGCACGGGCAAACGCGTCCGCAAACTCGTCCGGATTTTCGAGGAATCGCCGCCCGATCTTCTCGTAAATCGGGTCCATTTTCAGTGCGATGTCCGTGGTGAGCATCGACGGCGCCCAGCGCTTGTCCGGGTCGTGCGCGTCCGGAACCGTGCCTTCACCTTGACCGTGCTTTGGCTTCCACTGCCATGCGCCCGCCGGGCTCTTGGTGAGCTCCCAATCGTAGCCGAACAAGTTCCACAGGAAGTTGCTCGTCCACTTCGTGGGCGTGGATGTCCAGGTGACTTCCAGGCCGCTCCCGATCGTGTCGGCGCCCTTGCCCGTGCCAAACTCGTTTTTCCAGCCGAGGCCTTGCTGCTCGATGGGAGCGGCCTCAGGCTCCGGTCCCACGTGCGACGTGTCGCCCGCGCCGTGGGTCTTGCCAAAGGTGTGTCCACCTGCGATGAGCGCAAGGGTCTCTTCGTCGTTCATGCTCATGCGCGCAAACGTCTCGCGGATCTCTTGCGCAGCCTTGAGCGGATCGGGCTCGCCGTTCGGCCCTTCGGGGTTGACGTAAATGAGCCCCATCTGCGTGGCGGCGAGAGGCTGCTCGAGCTCTCGGTCCCCGCTGTGGCGCTCGTCGGCAAGCCAGGTCTTCTCTTTGCCCCAGTAAATGTCTTCTTCGGGCTCCCAGACGTCCTTGCGTCCGGCAGCGAAGCCGAGGGTCTTAAAGCCCATGGACTCCAGAGCGCAGTTGCCTGCGAGGATCATGAGGTCCGCCCAGGAGATCTTGTTGCCGTACTTCTGCTTGATCGGCCACAAAAGCCGACGCGCCTTGTCGAGGTTGACGTTGTCCGGCCAGCTATTGAGCGGGGCAAAGCGCTGGCTGCCGCCTTCCGCTCCCCCGCGGCCGTCTGCAGTGCGGTACGTGCCCGCGCTGTGCCACGCCATGCGGATGAAGAGCGGCCCGTAGTGACCAAAGTCGGCCGGCCACCAGTCCTGCGAGTCGGTCATCAAGTCGTACAGGTCCTTCTTAAGGGCCCAGTAGTCGAGTTTCGAAAACTCCTCTGCGTAATCGAAATCCTCGTCCATGGGGTTTGAAAGTGACGAGTGCTGGTGGAGAACTTTGAGATTTAGGCTGTTTGGCCACCAGTCCTGGTTGGTAGTGCCGCGATTGGCCGTGTGGACGCTGCCCGTAACCGGGCACTTGCCGTTTTGGCTCATGATGATGCTCCCTTCGTCGTGCACGTTGTTTATTTGCTTTTGATACCTTCATTTCCGTTTTGGAAACTGTCGGCACACTCCAAGCAGGCGCCGCCAAACTCGAGGCGCACCTGATCGACCCTTGCAAACGAACTCGCTTGCCGAATGGTCTCGAGAATTTGGTCGGGCAATTTCACAGAGGGAACGTCCTCGATGCGACCGCAACGGGTGCAGCGAATATGGAAGTGCTCCTGGGTGTTGGGATCGTACAGGACGGGGCCGTCGGCCTGATGATACTCCCTGATCAGCCCCTCAGCGCTCAAAGAAGCGAGCGCTCGGTAGACAGTGCCCAGGCTGACGTTTGGGATCTCACGGCTGACTTGCTCGTACACCCATTTGGCGTCAGGGTGATGCTGCGCGCCGCGCACCGCGGCCAGTACGGCGGCTTTTTGCCTTGTGTTTCGGGGTCTTGCCATGCGTCACACCCTTTCTGGAGCGCCCCTGGGTTTCGCCCACCTCCAAACTCCTTATTAGTTATCGTTACTATTATCATTATCAAGGTTAATCGAAGGTTGTCAAGCCCGATCGCGCCATAGCTCCTGATCAATAAAGGGGAAGGTCTCGGCGCCGTCGATGACGTGCCCCCCGCCATGATGCGCGATCTTGGCACGGTCTGCGATTTCAAGGTTGGCGTAGTGCCTGCGCACTTTGGCGAATTCAAAGCTCACCCACTCCTCGTCGCCAACCGAATCTTGACTGCCGCGCTCCACCATGAACGGCCTCGGCGCGATGAGCGCCGCCATTTCGGCGTAGTTGAAGGTATTTCCCAAGTTGAAGTCGGGCATTTCATACTGATTCGTGTAGAGGTAGCTGCCTGGCCAATCGAACGCCGCCTTCTTCATCACCCACTCGTTGAAGTTCGCGGAGCAGATCGAAAGGCAGTAATCCGTCAAAAGGGACGTCACCCGCATGGCGGTCACGCCCCCGTACGAAAGGCCGTAAAACGCGATGCGGTCAGGATCGACGAAGGGCAGCTCTTTGAGCCAGGCGAGCGTCCGCGCATGCTGCTCGAGGATGAAGGAGAATAAGGAAAGGCCAAATGGGTGCGCCATTCGCTGCAGCCGCCGAAACGCGTCGCCCCCGATGTACGGGTTTTGGGGCGCGTACACGATGTAACCGCGCTCCGCGAAGCGGGTCGCGTACCCATGATAATAGTGATGACCGGGGTCGGTTCGATACGTATCGCTCGATCGATCCTCCAGACCGTGTTGACAGACGACGACCGGCCGCCGCTCACCGGGCCCAAGGTCCTTTGGAACGAGGAGCGAGCCAAAAGCAAAGAGCGTCTCGTCGAGCGGGAGTTTCACTTCGTAGATCCGGTGGCTATCTGCTTCGTGCACGAGCCTCGACTGCGCCGGACCGGGCTCCGGGAGCCCAGGCAAGCAGCCGGTCACTTCGTCCCAAAAGTACGTCCGAAACGCCGCGAGGGACGCCTCGTACGCTTCGTGCGAAGAGAGATCGAGGCGGTCCCAGAAAAACGCTTGCCTCACCCGCGGCGCACGCTGCAGAAGTTTTTGCGTAAAGTCGACAAGCTCGCGCACGTGTCGGCGCTGCCTTTGATCGGCATCGGGCAGCCGGATCGAGGCTGATGCGCCCGCCGGCCGGTAGGAGGACGGTGCGGCTGCGCCCGCCTGCCCTCCTCCCAGCGCACGCAAAAACGCGCCGATCGCCTCGGGCGAACCGGGTTCTTTGCGATCCTTTGGGACGATCAACGAGAATCGTTCCGGCGCGCCGTGCGCTTGATAGACGTCTTTCGTCAACCGGGCTTCCTCTTTGACTTCGTCCAAGGGTATCTCGCTCAACTCGCCGGGCGCGGCCGTGTTGCCCGCCTTGCGATCTTTGATCGGAGTCGGTCGGCTTTCGACCGGTCCCGCACTCGCCTCGACGACGAGCGCACGCGGCGCGATCATGGCCGCCGCTTCCGCGTCGCTAAAGCCGCTCAGGAGGCTCCACACATTCCGATACATCGGGTGTTGCCACATCTGAAACCGATCGCCCACGTAGCCGCTCACACCGACCACGTCGAGGCGGGGATCGAGGGCGCCTGCGCAAAGCGAAAGCAGGCCGCCCTCGCCGTAACCAAAGACGCCGATCGGGCGTGCATCGCCCGTGCTCGCCCAAAGGTCCACCACAGCCAAGAGCTTTTGAATCTCGTAGCCGATCACATGACGCCCGAGCTCGTAGGCCATGCGGTACACAAACTCCCGGTGCGTCTGGTTGGTCATGGCAAAATCGGGATTGCCGGACCACGTGACGTCCAAACTGACGAGCGTCGGTATGATCACCTCGCAACCTGCGAGCGCCAGCGCCCGACCGAAGGGCGAGCCGCCAGGTTGCAGGCCGGCCGCCATCTCGGGCGTCCAGCGCGCGTCGGGAACTGCGATCACCCGCGCGAGCGGCGTGCGCTTCGGAGTGAGTAGGAGCCCATCGCCATGGATCCCGTCCAACGCGGGCCAGCGGACGGCGTAAACATCGCAAGCGTCACACGTCGCCACATGCGCCGGGGTCGCAAACGATCCCACGAGCTCGAAACTTTCGATCGGTTCACGCTCGTCGACGACGCCAAGAATCTTGGCCAGCCGCGCTCGCCGCTCGCGGAGGGCGTCGCCGCTTAAAGGTCCAAGTGTGCGCTCCCGCTCATGCTTTTGCCGATCGGCAAGGCGCATAAGATACTGACGAATGCCCGCCACCATCTGGGCCGCAAGGTCGCCTTCATCCAGTAGAGGCACGGTGCCTTGCAGATGTCGATCACTCTGGGCGTTCACGTTTGGATCAGCTCCTATTCGCTCCCGTCTCGATCGCGAAAGCTCCCGCTTTGAGTTCGAGGAACCGTTCACTGCTTGGCAAAAAACGTTGCCTCCGCCGGCGGGAGCGGCCGATTGATCTCAGGCAGCCGGTAGCCGAAACCGGGTCCCTTGATCGTGCTCAAATCCACGCTCCCGTGTCGCCGTCGGTAAAGACCCGGGTGCACCTCCTGCTCGAGTGCGGAGGCCTCCGGATAAAACTGCATGGCGTTGGTTTCGACGCCCGCGATCGTGCCCGCGTGCGCTGCAAGGAGCACGTGTGGAATTTGAGCCAGCATGGGGTTGGTCAAGTCCTGCACCATGAGCGTCATCCCGTGGGCCTTTGCCCAGCACAACGAAAGCAACGCTCCGGTCTGAGTCTTGCACGTCTTGAGCGCGACGCCCGTCCACCCAAGTTCGCGTCCTCGGGCCACGTGTTGCCAGTCGTGGGCGCTCTCGTCCATAAAGAGCGGCTTGCGCGCCGAGACGGCGTGTACATCAATGCTGTACTGATCCAAATCGTAAGGGAACGGTTGCTCGACGTAGAGGATCATTGCATAAATCTTTGGGTGCTCATAGAGCAACCTATCCAGCATGTCGACGACGTACCCTACCTCGAGCACCGTGCAGTTGAAATCGCACGTCAGCCAGGTCACGCCCCGCTCGAGCGCAATGCGGCCCACCTCGACGATGCGCTTGTAGTCCCATTTTTCGTCGTTCCCGCGCAGCTTGATCTTGAGGCATGCGAGCTGGTCGGCCGTGATCCAGTCGTCCAGCACAACCGGGTAGCCGTCATCGACGGGCGCCGCGCCGTCTTCGGGCCGGAGGAAGTCGTTTCCGCCGACGAGGTGCCAGGCAAGCAGCCGATCGGGCGCCTGGACGAAGTAGTCGGACGGGTACCGCCCTGCGAACGAGACGTCGCTTGACGCGGGCGTGAGATAACGTGAGAGGTCATGAGCCATGTACGGCGCCGAATAGAGTTCGTAGATCGGGCGGCCGTGCAGGTGACCGTAGGCGTCGTGAAAGGCTATGTCAAATGCCGAACAGCAGATGAGCGCAGCGAGCCACGGCATCGGCGGGCCCGCGCTTTGTGCGTTGAACTGATCGAGTAGGGCGAAAAGAGCTGAGCGCATAAACTCGTGGCCCACCTCGATCGGATGGCCGGAGTGGTCAAACTCGGCCCAGCGCGCTGCCAAGCGCTTGCAAAACTCCTTCATGAGCGCGTGGCGCTCTTCGTACGATGCCTGCGATGGCCAAGCCCACTGGACGCTGAGTGGCGTCTCGCCCCAACCTTCCGCCTTGTTTCCCGCCTCGTCTTCAATCACGAGGCGCACGCGAGCGCAGGTGACCGATGTGAGCGTTTCGTGTCCAAACTTGAGCGGGATGCGGGTCTTGACAGGCAAAAAGTACAGCTCGGCGCCGATACAGCGCGCGCAGTTGTGCGCCATGATAGCGTGACCTCCAATCAAATTGCGACTCCAGCGCTACTCGTTGACCACCACTTTAGGAATGCGCCTTAGTTCTCCCGGCGTCATTCCCTCCCGCAATGCCAAGTACGTATTGAGACGTTGAATCGGCACGATCTGGACGAGCGGGCTGAGCTCCTCGGGCACTGTTGCGACAGGCATCAAGGTCGCCCCCGGAATATCGTCCGGCGCATGGTCCGTCACGAGCAGAACGGGCGTGTCGTACGCACACAAATCCCGAGCGAGCCCGCACATCAAGTGGTGCGTCTTTCCATGCGGGGCAAACAGAATGTGGGGAACGTCCGGACCCGAGACCTCGATCGGACCGTGCCGGTACTGGCCGGCCGACATCGCTTCAGCATGCAACGACGTCATCTCTTTGGTCATGAGGGCGCTTTGGTTTGCGCTGACGACACCGGGGCCGCGCCCCAAATAGACGAAGCTGCGGGCGGATCGGCAGCGGTCGAGAAACGCGCGCACGTTCGGCTCGCTCTCTTCGACAGCGCGCTCCATGCCCCTCGCCGCCGCATCCAGCGCTTCGACGCAGTGATCCACGCCCCCGTCGAGGCCGGCGATCAACAAACTCAAGACCGCCTGGGTAGCGACGTAGGTCTTGCACGCAGGGCCGGTCTCCTCACCCGCCAGCATGGGAAGGACGGCGTCGCTTTCGCGGGCGATGCTGCTCTCGACGTTGTTGGTGATCGCAACGATCGGCAACCGCCCGGCAAACATCGCCACGGCCTTGCGAGTTTCCACGCTCTCGCCCGACTGCGAAATAGCGAGGACGGCCGCATCGGCATCCAACAGAGCGCGGCGGTAGTAAATCAGCTCGCTGGTGTCGACGGGAAAGGACGGGACATTGCCGTACTGGGCAAAGAGCTCCGATGAGAAGAGCGAACTGCCCATACCAAGCAATAACACATGCGGCCGCGATCTCAAGATTTGAACGGCCTCGCGCAGTTGAGCCGCAAGCGAGCCGCCCGGCCCGTAGGCGCGTGCGACCGTACGGACGACCTCCGGCTGTTCAGCAATGTACCGGAGCATCTTCGCCATTTGGCTTCCTCCTTTTGTACGTCGATCTGACGTGTCGAATCAGCCTGTCGATCTCATGACCTCGAGCGCCCGAATCACCGCGCCCCTAAGGCCGCTCGCCTCACCGAGCTCTGCCCGCACGACGTCCGGGGGAACGACGGCGCGCTCGTGGACGATCCGCTCGATCTCGTCGACGATGAACGGTTGCTTGGCGATCACGCCGCCGCCGAGAATGATGGCCTCGGGCGCGAGCAACGCCGTGGCGTTGACGGCTGCAAATCCCAAATATTTGATCGCCTGATCGATCACGCGCCTTGCAAGCGGATCGCCGCGCCGATACGCGTCAAATAAGGCGGCGGCATCCAGCTCGCGCCCACGTGCGACCGAGGATCCCGCAACCTCGGCAAGCAGCGCCTCCGCTTGCGTCCGCATGCCGCTTCCGGAGGCGACGGACTCGAGGAATCCGCTTGCGCGAAACCGCTCGTGCGTCGCCTCGCGGTCGAGGAGCATCCAGGCGATCTCACCTGCGGCGCCGCCCTTCCCGCGCACGAGCGAGCGCCCGACCACCACGGCCGCCCCCACGCCGGTCCCGACGTGGATGAGCACGAAGTCTTGGTAGCCCCTCCCGGCGCCGCACTCAAGCTCGCCCAGGGCCGCAAGGTTGACGTCGTTTTCAATCGCGACCGGCACGCCGTAGGTCTCGCAAAGACGCCCGTGGAGATCGACTCCGTCCCACCCCGGCAGGTTGACCGTGTTGTGTTGTCGCCCGCTTGCGGGGTCAACCACGCTCGGCGTTCCGATGGCGATCGAGCGCAAGGCGGCGAGGTCGCCGCCTGCCTCTCGAATGGACGCATCGATCGCATCGACGAGCGTTGCAAACAAGTCCTCGCCGCCCTTTGCCGCATCGCTGCGAATCCGCCGCTCCGAAAGCGCCTGCCCCACTGCATCTGCGACTTGGAGGCGCATGTACGTTCCGCCGAGGTCGATCCCGATCACGCACCCGCGCCGCTCTGACATCCCCGCCACCCTCGCCCTACGAAAATGACGGCAGCATGTCGCGCTGAAGCTCGAGCATGTGGTCGACCATGCTCACGGCGCGCCGATACGAATCGACCGTGGGCTCCAGTAAGACGGCCTGCATGAGCTTCTCCTTCGACTGCTCGGCATACGCCTCGACCACCAGTTTGTGAATGCTCCCGTACAGCCGGATGGTCGCCGTCACGGGCTCAGGGAGCGCCTCCATTTGCCGGCGCTCAAACTTGCGACCGGTCAACACGGCCGGAATCTCGACCACCATGTCATCTTGAACCCCCGGAATCGCCCCGCGGTTGGGCACGTTGACGCTGGCCAGCTCACGGCGCTCACCGGTCGCCATGGCCTCGATCATCGTCACGGCCTGCATGCCGGTCTCCTTGATGGGCGAGTCGTCGAGCCAATTGGGTTCGGTGGGCGGGCCGACCAGTGGGCGATCCGTCACGTTCCCCTCGAGGTTGTAGATAAACTCGGGGATGTCTCCGGTCTCCCACGGATGGCCGTCCGCCGGGTCGTAGAAGTACTGTAGTTCGTGGGCCACAAACTCCGAGCCCCAGCGAAGGTACTCCGCATAGTGATTGGCCGCCCAAGGCACCGGCCACAAGCCGAATCGCCGCATGAGGATCCTCCCGAGCCCAAACTGGTGCCAATGCGACAGCCAGTCGCCCTTTCGATCCATCTCCCGGAGCTTCGGATACAGATCTTCGCCGGTCCTGCGGTCTCGGAGGACTTGAAACCAACTGAAGTGGTTCATGCCGCACGCGTAGGCCTCCAAGGTCCCCGCGGGCATGCCGAGGAGCTCCGTCATCCTGCGGGCCGCGCTGATGGCGCCCGGGCACAATCCGTACACCTCGATGTTCGTCAAGCGATTGACGGCCTCACACAGTTTGTGCTCGGGATTGGTGTAGTTGAACAGCGGGGCGTCGGGACAAATCTCCTCCATCGCGCGCGCCACTTCGAGCAGCGGCGTCATGTTGCGCAGCGCGTGAAAGATGCCGCCCGGGCCCCCGTTTTCCGCATAGGGCTGGTCAAACCCGTACCACCTGGGCACGTGAAAATCCTGAGACCAATACTTGTACCGGTCCACTTCGACGGCGATGATCACGTAATCTGCGCCCTCGAGCGCCTCTTTGAGCTCCGTCGTGGTCGACACCTTTGCGCCTCGGCCGAGGTTTTCGTTGATCCGGTTCGTCAATGTCGCCACCTCCTGGAGGTGGTGGTCGACGATGTCCATCAAGCATAGATGCAGGCCAAACTCCCGCAGCGCCTCGCTCGAGATGAGATTGCTCAGCGTGCTGGGCGCGAAGGACCTGCTCCCCGCCCCGATAAAAGCGATCTTCACTTGGCTTTGGTTGCTCACTAGCTCTTCCTCCTCGGTTTGCTGTCCCTAAAAATAGATCTTGGGCCATCGGGTCAAGGTTGCGAGAAGTGATCCGCCTGCAGGTCCGTGATAAAGCCGTGACCCGGACTGTGCGTGATCATCCACTCGATCCCGGCGTTTAATGCGCTGCTTTGCGGCGTGACACCGCACGCCCAAAAGACGGGGATTTTGTCTGAGGGTAGCGACGTCACCGGCGGTCCTACGAGCGGCGCTTGCAAGTTCGCGCCGATTGCTTCCGGACTGCCCAAGTGAATCGGCGGGCCGTGGTTCCAAGGAAATCGGGCGGTAAGTTGCACCGCTCGAATGGCATCCTCGGGCGTGAAGTAGCGCATCGTCACGATGAGCGGTCCGGCAAACGGACCCGCCGGCCGAGTGGGCAGCGACGTCTCGAGCACCCACACTTCCGGAGAGAGCTCGACGCCGATGCGCCGCAACGGCTCGTCAAAGGTGAGGCTCGAACCGATCAAAAACGCGACGGCGTCCTCGCGCCAGTAGCGCGTAACGTCCGTTGGTTCGTCCACGAGCGTGCCGTTTTGAAACACGCGATACCGAGGAAGGTCGGTGCGCAAATCCGCATCGGGAGCCGCATATCGGGGAACCACATCGCCCGGATCGGTGATGTCCACGATGGGACAGGCCTCGCGGTTTCGCTGACAGTAAACGAGGAAGTCATAGGCGTACGCCTTGGGCAAAGCGACCAAGTTGCACTGGACGTATCCCGGGACTTTGTAGGTCGTAGGTCCGGTCCACGCCCCCCTTCGCATCGCAAGGCGCGCCTCGCGCGGATTGGTTGCCGCCGTATCCATCATCAGTCCCCTTTCGGTGTTCTCCGCCACAAAGCTGGGTTTATAATGCTGGGTGCGTCCTTCCCACTCCTTTCCTCGTCGGTCAGGTGCCAAATGTCTGCGCGATTCGACCAAAGTTTCGACGAAATGCTGCCTAGAAAGGTACTGTATAATTTGGGCAACGCTCGAAAATGGAAAAAAGGGAGTTTGCCGATATGGCTCAACCACTTCGCTTCGCCCTGATTGGCTGCGGCGGCATGGGCGCGCGGACCCATGCGCCCAACTTCAACGAGATTCCTGGATGTTCGACCGTGGCCTACTGCGACCTGGACCTGGAAAAGGCCGAGGCCGCGCTGGAGCGCTTCGGCGGGGAGTACGCCACCACCGACGCCGACCGCGTGTTCGCCGATGATCGCATCGACGGCGTGCTCATTCAGACCGGAGAGCGGGCGCATCCAAAGCTCGTCAAGGCGGCCGTCGCTGCAAACAAACACGTCTTTTGCGAAAAGCCTCTCGCCGTCGATCTGGAGCAGGGCGTCGACGTGACGCGCGCCGTGCTCGAGGCGGAAAAACGGGGGATCAAGTTCCAATTTGGGACGTGCAACCGCTATGCCCACACGGTGAGACTAGCAAGGAAGCTCCTCCCTAACCCGGCCTACTCGTTTTGCCAGTGCACGGACACGGTGTCAGGCCAGTTTTGTCACAACATCGACCTTGCGATCCACGCGTTTCACACCGCGCCGATCGCCACGATCTACGCCCACGGCGGCCAATTTTACGGGCTCGATCCGCACCTGCCGGTCGACAGTTTCACGTGCATCGTGACCTTTGACGACGGGTCGAGCCACACGAGCATCCAGCACGGTAAGGCCAGAAACCTCTCCCTGAAGAAGTACCACTTTCAACTCTTTGGCACCGATTCATGCGTCTACCTGGCCGAGCGCTTCAAACGGTGCGAGTACTTCGTGGGCGAAGAGCACAAGGGGACGTGGAGGTTTGACGGGCCCGACTTCTTGCGCGGCGACCTCGAGTACATGGGCCACAAGGCTGAGCTCGAAGACCTCGTCCGCTGCATCCGCGAGGGCGGTCGCCCCGAACTCACGATCGAAGGAGCGCTGCGCATCCTTGCAGTCGAAAAGGCCGTGTTCGAAAGTATCGAGCAGCGAGCGATCATCGACTTTAAGGAGTTCTGGCGCGAGCGCGTCGGACTGGAGTTTGGGCCTGAAGCCGCTGCGTAGCCTGTAGAGAAAGGATGTCGTTCACGTTGAAACTCGTCTATTTTAGCAAGAGCTTCCGGTCATCCGACGTAGCCGACCTCATTCAAAAAGCGCACCAAATCGGCGTGACCGGGTACGATCTCGCCGTTCGGCCAGGGTACGCGGTCAGTCCCGACGATGTGGAAACGCTGCCGGCGGTTGTAAAAGAGCTGCAGGAGAACGGTTTGGAAGTGCCCATGTTGACCGCGCCGACCGACCTCCTCCGTCCGGACGACGAGCGCTCAGAACGCATCCTGCGGGCGATGGATGCAGCCGACGTTCGACTCTTGAAGATCGGCTACTTCCACTACTCCCCGGCCCGCGACTATTGGGAGTACGTCGATGAGATTCGCAGGCTGCTCAAAGGCTGGGAGTCGCTCGCCGCGCAGTACCAGGTCACGGTATGCTATCACACCCACTCGGGCAATTCCATGGGGCTCAACGCCTCGGCGCTCGCGCACCTCATTCACGGCTTCGATCCCGACCGTATCGGGGGGTACCTCGATCCCGGCCACCTCCTCGTTGCGGGCGAGCAATTTCAGTTCGCCGTCTCCGTGTTGGGCGACCAGTTAAAGATAATCGGCGCCAAGGATCGAGATTGGAAGTCCGGCAAGTTTGTGCCGGCGGGCGCCGGCGACGTCGACTGGGACACGGTGTTTCATATCTTGGGCGAGATCGGTTTTAAGGGACCGGTCAGTGTCCACGCCGAGTACGAATGCCCCACCCAAGAAGAGCACTTCGCTTTGCTGCCCGATGAGATCGCATTTTTCAAGGAAAAGATTGCGAATCAAGGGCGCGCCTAACGATCGAGATTTGTGCTGCGCCGCGGCG
>CAYRIY010000093.1:4547-13892 GCA_964424335.1 uncultured Clostridia bacterium | reverse complement strand
AGAACGCGTCCCTCATGCGCAAGTACCTGGAACAAACGGAATCGACGAGTTGGAGCATCGAAATCGTGCCTGGCGCCAACCACGCGTTCATGCCGTCCGATTTTTGTGAGCTCAACGTCGAGCGGCGCTGGGCCGACGGTTTTTGGGAAGCGTTCAACAACGAGACGTTCTGGTCGTTGGTCGAGTAAGCGCCTGCAGAACCTTGGAATGACCCTGCCCGACATTTCGCCCCGAATATCGGCCTTGGTCAGTGGCACACTACGTTCCAAATCGCCTTAGCTATTTGGAGGTTGCGTGTGCAGGGGCTTGGATGGATCTTTCTCGCACTCTCGACATGGGCGGTGCTCTTTTTTACGACGGACCTAAAGCGGTTTCGCGCCTTTTGGACCGGGGGCATCTGGAGCATCGGGCTCGCGGTGCTCGGAGAAGGGCTGATTCGTTCCAATATCGATTACTTCGTCGAACGCAGCTTGATCTTTCCGCTACTAAGGACGGACTTTCTCAACTTCTTTGGCCCGCGTTTCGTCGAAGGCGTGCTATTCATGCAAACACTCCGACCTCAAAAGCAGCTTAAGCAAGTCTCCTTTTGGGTGATCGGCATCGTACTTTCCGAGATGGCGCTTGCCTTGACCGGGCAGATCACATTGAGCCTAAACGGCATCGGACTTGCGCTTGCGGTCCACTCGCTACGTTTCTTGAGTCTCCTTGGGATCCACGGCGCGCTCAACTACGGATTGGCGCGGCAGCGCATCATAGACGATCAAAAAGAAGAGGCCCGCCAGCAGCAAAACCAGAAGGCCGGTCGGATCCTCTGGTCGTTTGGTTGGCCGGTTTTTGGACTGGGCTCGGCACTAGCGCTCAAGGCCGCTCGCCGACTCGATCGTTTGGTCGTGCGCAGCATGAGCCGAAGCAAATAGGCAGCCCACCGGCTCCCCTTTACCGGTGGGCTGTATGTTGGGCGGCGGCGAGACCCCGCGACTTTCTATGTGTGTTGTCAGCCATCCGATCTTGGCTTGCAACTACTCCCCACTAAATGCCTCGAGCGCGTTGTACGCCTCGACACCGTATGCGACCGAGGGGCCTCCACCCATCATGATGGCGACTTCGATCGTCTCCAAGATCTCTTCCTTCGTTGCGCCATGCTCGAGCGCCGAATGGACGTGGGAGACGATACATCCTTCACATCGGATACAAATCGATATTCCGAGGGCGATCAGCTCTTTGGACTTTGCGTCAAGGGCCCCATCAGCAATCACGTTGTCGTGGAGCCTTGAAAAAGCCCCCATCGTTTTGGGGATCTCTTTTCCGAGCTTCCCCATGGACGCGCCGAGCTCTTTGTAGATCGCCACGTAATCCTTAGCCATTTCGTCTCCTCCTGCTCTAGACGTCACTTTTTTGTTATCTCCTGCATTTTGATCATACCAAGCGACGAAGCTGGAAGCAGGTGTCAAACATTATCGTTTCCCCATGGCCAATGTCCTAAGCGAAATGTCCCACAGCTTGGACAAACGACCGGGCCAAATGTCCTTCTGTGCACCTCAAGGCCCGGCCCCGCCGCGGCTACCTCCCGCCAGGACGCCCTCAAGAGCCGATGTCGGGGTGGCTGAGCACGAGCCCTTCCCAAAAGAGCATGGCCGGCGACTGGTTTAGTAGCGCCTCGTCCCAAGTCCACGAGGGACCGACGCGCTCATCCAAAGCTTCCTGCAGCAGCGTGATGTTGACCTCGCCCCGATCGCTCATGGCTGCATTCACCCGCCAGATCGCGAGACGAGCGGCGAGCGAGGACCGGCTGTCCTCACTAGCAGCGGCCCACTCATCGGGCGAGATCGGCGCGCTTTCCGCCGGAAGCAGCGGCGGAAGTTCACTGTCGCGTATCGTCTGCCGCTCCACACCAAGGGCCAACCAGCCGTCGAGCATGCCAAGTAGGTATGCGTTCATATAACTCGCGTCCACCTCCGTATGAGGGGCCACATGCCAAAACCCGCCGGCGCCGGTCGACTCAGGACCGATGGGCTCAGCGTATCCTTCCGTGAGGAGCGCCCAGGCGACCAATGCCATCGACTCGCTGGTCTCATAGGGCGGCGACATCGCGAGGCCCTCCACGACGTTTACGGCGATCGTTCCTGCGTCCATACCGTTTAGGATGCCGCCGTCGCCTATCATGCTCGCAAGTTTCCACAACACGAGGTCGTGCGCCAAGTCTGAGCGCTCCGACCTCTCCTTGGACTGCCACGCTTCGTCGGTCAACGGTGCGTTGCCTGAAGGCAATACCGGCGGGACGTCACGCTCCTCGATGTGGACGACTTCTTGGATCAGGGCCATGATCCCATCCCAGATTCCGGCGAGGTAGTATTGTTGGATGTTCACCGACGCTGCATAATAGTCGGCAAGACTTACCAGTCCATCGGTCGACCCGACGGGCGCATAGGCGGAGGCGGGCATGCGCACAGGCGAATAAAACTCCACCCAGAAACGTCTGTCTTGGGGCTCTTCATTGGTCTCCACCCACCAGGCGATGCCGAGCGCGTAAAACCCGGTTTCGGGAATGGTCACGCTCCCGTATGCGACGCGATCGTCCGTTTCTGCGTCAAATTCCACCACGAGCTCGGGCGCAGGTCGGCGATCGAGGGTATCGATCCACATCCATCCGATCTCGTATTCGACGCCTTCGACGCGGATATGCAACTCTTGGTCGGCGTCGCCGTGAAAGATGACGTAACTTTCAAAGCCGCGACAAAAATCGGGAAGCGCAGCGGTATCGACGGTGAGCTCAAACTCCATGGTGAGGCCTCGCCCGGAGATCGGCAGCGCTTGCTTTTCCTCATAGCAAGCCGCAAACAAGTCAAAACCGGCGTCCATGAACAACGCGTACAGGTGCTCCCGGCCAAGCGTCGACTCGCCCATGACCGCAATCGTGTAGGTCCCAGTCTCAGGGACGAGGAGCACGATCGCCGCTTCACCGTTCTCAGACGTCGCCGTGCCGTCCATCAGCTCGTTCTCATCGTCAAACAATGCGACAAGCAGGGACTGCGGCGTGCCGAAGAGCTCGATGAGCAGCGTATCGTCCTCAGCCGCATCAAATGTGTATAAGTGAACGACATAGCTGCAATCTGCCTGAGGCTCCATCGGCACATCGAGCGCCGGAATTCCGGAAGCAATTGGTTGGACGACGCCCGTCGCGCAGACAGCGAATTCGGGTCCGACGATATCACCCAGCAACCCGATCACATCATTGGTCAGCTCGGACTCGGTCGCGGCGGCATTCCCGCCAACCGCCCCCAAAAGCAGCGCAAGCAAGATGAAAACGACAAGGCGCGACGCGCCAACTCTTCCCCGATCATCAAACAAGACCTGATTCCCCCCCGGCTGCACGTGCCTTTTCAATCTGGTTTCCACTTCCCAGGATCGATCGCAGGTTCCTTCTACCAACATTGAATTATCTCTACCCGTGTCCGGCAGGATTTTGACACACATTTCGGAATTACCTAATATCTGCATCCCAAAAATTGGAGGTTTGCCTTTTGGTTACGCATTGTTTTCGCAATCTTGGGATCGTTGTTTGCGGCACCCTCCTCGGAGCGTTACTCACGTTGATGAGCTCAACTCCCATGCACGCAGCGGAGCGCTTGGTGGTCCTGGCTTTCTACCCTGCCGAACAAGGCGAACGCGTCCAAGCCTTCCTAAACGAGTACGGCGAGGCAAACGGCGTTGAGATCGAGCTGCTCCTAGCAACGAGCTGGGTCGACCTTGCGGATCGTGCGGTCGCCATGAGCGTGGGCGGCGTTGCATTGGACTTGATCTTCTCGGATCAACTTCGCATGCACCAACTGCGCGGAGCCGGCATCGTCGAACCCTTGAGCCCGTGGATCGAGCGCAGCGGAGTCGACATGTCGATCTTTCCTCTTCCGGTCCTAAAGGCTATGTCGTTTGGCGGCGACGTTTACGGACTGCCGGTCACCGCCAGCCTGTTCAATGTCTACTATGACGTTGCTCGATTTGAGGAACGAGGCCTCAACACGATACCGTCCGATTGGTATGCTCGCGGATGGGACTTTGACGAGTTTGTCTCCACCGCAAAGCGCCTTACCTACGACACGTCCGGGGACGGCGCGCCCGACCACTTCGCCGTGCAAAGCTTTGGATCGCTTGGCGTCAATATGATCGGGATGTGGGGTCTGCATTGGGTAAATGAGGATCGCACTCGGTTTGTCGGCACGGATCCCGAAGTCGTCGAAGCCATGACGCGCATTTGGAGTCTTTGGACGGAGCACGGAGTCGTAGGCGGCAGCTTTCTTGGCGGCAGCGCCGGCATGACGTTTTCCCAAACGCAGTTCCTCGCGACGATGGCTTCCAGCGGCGACGACCTCAAGGAATGGTCGCTCGGCGTCGTCCCCGAAGGCTCCACGCGGGAGGCGAGCCAGGTCGGCGTCTTAGGATTCTACATGCACGCTCACTCGCAAAACAAGGAATCCGCCTGGGAACTCCTGCGGTACTTGAGCACGTCGCCCGAGGCGGCGACGCGCCTGTCTGAGATCACCGAGCGCATGCCGATTCAACCCGAGGCCGTCATGATCTGGGCAGAATCGTGGCAACGCCGCTTTCCAAACGTGCCGATCTACAGTGCGATCCAGGCGTTCGACTTTGCCTGGGACTGGTGGGCGATCAACGGAGCGAGCGCCGGTCAGCATCTTTCGCTTATGACCCAGATGGCTCGGCAAGTCGTTCAAGGCGAGTTGCCGCCAAGACAGGCGATCGAACAATACGCGCCCTCGTTCCAGGAACTGCTCGACTCTGAGCGCCAATAACGACGATATGTTGGGGCGCGGCTCTAGTCGCCCTAAGAATCTCGGCCATCGATTTGCCAAACAGAAAGGTGAGCGCTTTCTACACGCAGAATAGCCCCACGAATAACATGGCTTTGTTTTCAAATCTCATTGCTTGGGGGAATGTGTGTGGGGCTTTATAGGAGTCGTATGTCAGGTCGCATGGTGCGACGAGCTAGTGGTTACTTCACCTTGGCGCTATGTGTTGTTGCACTGCTTGTCAGTTTCTCACTACCCGTCGGCGCTCAAGACCATCATGGAGCGCTGACTCCGCTCGCATCTTCCGAACCAATCGTCCTCGTTCCCGTCGTGACAGCACCGCCTGGCACAGAGCAAGCCTACCTCATCACAGGCCGCGTCTGGGAGATCGACGAGTCGGCCGAGCCGCTTGCTCAGTTCCCTCAAGACGAGGCCGTCGAACAAGCGGCCATTTACGTGCGCTATCGCGTCCTTGAGCCGGGCCCGGACGGCGCGCTCCGCCTCGACGTGTACGCCCAGTCACTTGACCCGCGCAGCGGGGCGCCACTCGCCCACCCTTCGTGGTCCGACGTGATGAGCGTAACGCCAGAAGGCATCGCCTTTGGGCGCGGCGACGTCCCCGATTGGACCTACGTGCTTACGGAGTCGCCGGAATGGGCGGGTGAATTGGTCAGCCGCGCAGCCGACCTCCCGCAAGGCCCAGCGACCCCGGGCGCGACGTGGCGCTCCAGCCAGGACTTAGAATCGCTCGGACTCCCGCTGGAGTTTCTCGCCATGTCGGCCTACCTCGGGATTGACGGAACGTTTACGGGCTGGGCGATGGACGGCGAGCAGAAAGTTGCCGTCGTGCATGAACGTTTCCAAGGCGAAGCAACGGGAGTCCTGTCGTTCTTTGGCATTCCCCACGATTGCGATGCGGCCTGCATGGAAGAGATGTCCGACTGGCTGCTCCAATTTGGCATTGGAATCGAGGGCGAGGCCGAGATCTGGCTCGTTCCCGGCGACTTCCCATGGGGTGGCCGAAGCTCCCAATATTTCGAAGTGGACTTTGGCGAGGAACTCCCGACCAGCTTCGCATACGGCGAAGTTGACATCCGGCGCTTTTTCGGCGCGATCACGCAGGTTGCTGCGCCGCTCCTTGGTAGCGGCGAGACGCTCTACGGCGCCCTCGGCCCCGATTCGCTCGTGCGCGCCGAGGACAATGCGCTGACATACGCTCCGACGGACCTGTATTCGTTCGTGGGGCAGGCCGGGCACCAGGCCTTGGTTACCATGACGTCCCCTGACGTCGACCCGCTCCTCATCCTATTAGACGCAGACGGAGACTACATCACGGATGCCGGAGCATACTCCGACGGCGAGCAATACGTTGCCGAGCTCTACATTGAGCTGCCTTACGCAGGGCTTTACTATGTACAGGCGACGACCCCGCAAGACGGCGGACAAGGCGAGTACGCCATCTCACTCGAGACGGGCACCGAGATCGAGTACACGCCGTCGAGCGATGACTGGTTTAGCGGCGACTGGTGGTCGGACACAGGCGATGCGGATTGGGACTCCATAGACTGGGATTCCATAGATTGGGATTCCTTAGATTGGCTCTGGGAAGACTGGGATTTCGACTCTGAATCCGGTGAGCTAGATTACACCGAGTGCGAAACGCTGCAAGCCGGGACGCACCCGATCCGCGCGCTCGCGCCCGGTACGCCGGTGTCGGACGTCCTGCCCCCGGAAACCGACGTTTATAGGTGCGACGCGCTTCCTCACCTCTACTCGTTCTACGCCGACGCGGGAACGGAGATCTTACTCCAGATGGTTTCCGACGATTTCGACGCGTACCTCGTCTTGCTTGATTCGGCGTGGAACGTCCTCGACTTTAACGACGACTCAGCGGGCGACTATAACCCGCAAATTCGCACCACGCTTGACGAGACCGGCGCCTATTTCGTGCTCGCTGGAGAATCGCAGATGTTTGCGGGCTACGAGGGCGGCCTGTACACGCTCTACCTCGATGTGGACGAGGCCGTGTACGATGTGCTTTCGTGGTGCGGCTACCCCCGTAGCCGCACCCCCACGCGGCTCGACGAAACCGGGGACGTCGCGAGTTACCTCAGTTCGTGGGACGCGCCGGTAGGCTGCGATCCGTACTTTGAGCTGTTCACATTTGAAGCGAACGCGGGCGACACCGTCGTCATCGATGCAATCTCGTCGGAGTTTGACACGATGCTCGTCCTCACGGACGCAAACTTGGTGACATTGCTCGAGGACGACGACTCGGGAGAGCGAAAGAGCGCCCGCATCGAAACGACCATCGATGCAACCGGCGTTTATTACGTGAAGGTGCTGGGGTACTGGCCAGGCTCGTTCGGCTACTACAACGTCAAGCTCTCTGTAAACGGGCTCCCGCCCTTCCTGGACGATGGATCGCCGACGGAATATGACACAGAAGTCGGCGGCATGGTCCTCCTCCCTCAAAGCCCTTGGGAGCTCGTACCCTCCGTCATGCCCGACTGCTATGTGCTCTGGGAGGAGAATGCGCTTCACCTCGTTTCCGGCGACTCGATCTACGAGGATCTAAACGCCAACGAGCAGACGATGTACAATACCTGCGCCACACACCTCTATTCCTACTCGTTTGACGCCGAGGCGGGCGACGAAGTCCTGATCGAGGTATATGCAGACGATCCCCGCACGTACGCAGCGCTCTACGACGCCGATTGGGAGCTTCTCTTCGAGACCGATTCAGACGACTCGTTCGCGGAGATCTTTACGACGCTTTCCGCGCCAGGCCGCTACTTCATCGTTGCCGGCGCATACAGCTCCGATTACGCTCCGGGAAGCTATCAGCTCTACCTCGACTTCGGGCCGGCGCTTTTCGACCTGTGCTGGTCGCCCGGTGCGCCGGAGCTTGTCGACGGCGAGTCGGTCACGCATGAGCGAGACCTCGCGCCGCTCCCGTCGTACTGCAACGGCCTAAGCGACCTCTATACGTTTTACGGTGAGGCCGGAGAGACCATCACACTCGACATGCGCTCCAGTGAGTTCTTTGCGTACATCGGGGTGTACGACGACGAGTTCGGGCCGCTCGGCGCCGCCGATTCCTATGTCGAATCCGGAGAACCTCAAGACAGCGCCTCCATCACGCTCACGCTT
Organism: uncultured Clostridia bacterium; assembly: GCA_964424335.1. GTDB lineage: Bacteria > Bacillota > Limnochordia > DTU080 > RSA5 > CAYRIY01. Next base: position 5,937 of record CAYRIY010000093.1, on the reverse strand, counting down.
CCGTATTCCGGCGAATACTACGTCGAGGCCAACCTGACCCAACGGATCGATGAGACGGTCGGCACGTACACGCTTTGGTTTGGCCGGGAGGATGCTGGCGACGCGGATGGGGTGATCGGCTCTCTCCCATCGGCCGACGTCCGCGACGCAACGGCGGAAGAGGTAGCATGGTTTGTGGGCGCCTGGGCTCCAAGCGTTGCCGAGATTCCAGGCGGAGGGCTCGGCGGGAACGTCGACTGCTCAAATACCATCAACATCTCGGTACTCGACGGCGCCCGAATCAAGCGCACGTCGCAGGGCGAAGGAGGCAAGATACAGGCCGCCATCTTTACGATCAAGTCCTTCGGCGATCACTTCCCGTGGTGGGGAGTCGGCGAAGGCGGCGGTGATTACGTCGCCCGGCGCGTCTTGGGCGATGCCTTTGACCTTGCGAGCGTAGACGCCTGGGGAAGGGCCGACTGGGACGGCGCGATCCGGTACACACGCTGCTCCTAATTTGGCCCATGACCACCTAAGATCGTGTTGTCGGCGCCGCAGCCTCGTGCTTGCGGCGCCGTTTTTCATTTGCGAGTCCGCAAGGCCAATCCTCGAATGCTGCGCATCGCCACGATCGCCAAGGAATACCAACTGCCCCGCGGAATCCTTTCCCAAGACCGCCTACCCGCGGCAAAGGGGCGAAAGCGATGGTACGAGCTACGTGTCGGCGTACACTGACGGCGCTACTTTTGTGCTTTCTCGTCTGCCTCGCATTTGGGGCGTTCGCCTACAGCGCCTTTGCGACTGGGCGCGCGACCGAGCCGGCGACCGCGGACAATTCGCCTGAGCTTGCGATAGGCGGGCCAGGCGAGCCAAGCGGGCCATTGATCGTACGGACACAGTTTCGCGCAGGGGATGACGTGGACTCGCTTCAAGGCGTGTGGCTCGCCGGCTTTGCGCGGCATGTCGACACGCCGCCGGGCGTGCTCGCGCTTGCGTGGTCCCCGGTCCCCTCCGGGTGGTTTGGAACGGTATGGTCCCTGCATATCACGAGCGCGCACAACCTGCTCCCTGCCAATTTGAATCCAGCAACCGGCGCCGGATTCCTCGATGGCATGCAAAGCGTCCATCTCGCATACGCCGAGCCGCGCCCAGGGCACGTTTACGAGACGACCCTCTCCTACGATCCCGAGAACGGGTTCGCAAGCGTCCGCATCGTCGACCTGACGGCGGATCAAGTCGTCGTTGAACGAGGCCTACGACTCGATGCGTACGTCGATGCGCTCGTTCCCTCGGTTGCCGTGCACCTGCAACCTGAGCATTCCCCGGTCGCTGTCCCCTCCCGCTTTGAGCGCGTTGCCCTCGAGCCAGGTTTTCTCCCGCTTGGCCTAGGATGGGACGTCCTCCAGCGCAC
>CAYRIY010000093.1:3264-4447 GCA_964424335.1 uncultured Clostridia bacterium | reverse complement strand
CGTCACGGTAGGTCGACTCACGCTCGCGTTCGAGCGCTTTGAAGCAGTCGTCGTCGAGAATGAAGAGCCTCCCACCGCCCACGTGCGCGGCACGCTGCTCCTCGAAAGCGATGGACCCATGCCCCGGATGGCGCTGCGGCTCGACGCGGACATCGCAACCTTTGATCGCGACTATTGGCTGGCGATGGGCCGTGATGGATCGGTTGAGCGCAGCGCATTGCAATCGAACGCGGTCGCGCGCGACGTGACGTTGATCGAAGGCCTCGAGGTCGACATTATGGACGAAGGAGTCGTATCAGTGCCCGTTGAAGCAGCGCTCCCGATTCACGGAGAGGAGCCGCCCACCGGAGGAGGGTGGACGATCACTTTACGCCCCGGTATCGAGGCGCCGGTCCCATTCACCGCCCCTGAGAGCGCGCAAGTGTGGACAAGGCGCGCCCCAGTCGACCGCACGCCAGACTTGTCCCAGCCTCACCCCGGCCATGAACTGACGGCCATGGTCTACAACATCCGCCACGGGCGAGGGATGGACGACGTCATCGACCTCGAGCGAATCGCGGACGTGATCCGAAGCGCCCAAGCGGACATCGTCGGCCTCAACGAAGTCGATCGAAGCACCGTGCGTTCCGGCGGCATCGACCAGGCGGGCACGCTGGCGCGCCTGCTCGACATGCATCTCGCCTATGGCCCCAACATCAACTACCAGGGCGGCCTGTACGGAAACGCGATTTTAAGCCGCTTTCCCATTACATCCGCCTACAACCTCGCCCTGCCGGGCGGTGGCGAACAGCGAGGTCTGCTCCACGTCACGTTGGACGTGGCGGGCCTTGAGCTCCACTTCCTCACGACTCACCTGGGGCTAACGACCCAGGAGCAGCAGCCTCAGCTTCGCCGGATCGCAGAGTACGTCGCGGGGCTTAGAGATCCGCTCATCTTGGGCGGCGACTTCAACCTCGAGTACGGCGTCGACCTCGCCATCGGCCCTCGCTTGCGCGACACATGGCGGCTGCAGCTAGACGAGGGCCGCGTCCGCACGCCTCGAGACGGCGCCACCATTCCTTCCACGCGCCCCACCCGGCGCATCGACTACATCTTTATCTCCGGCGACGTCCAACTTCGAGGCAACGATCCTGTGCGCACAGTCGCAAGCACGGCCTCCGACCACTTGCCCGTCGTTGCCGAG
>CAYRIY010000093.1:0-3164 GCA_964424335.1 uncultured Clostridia bacterium | reverse complement strand
TGCAACTCCCGTTGCCAGGCTGGGTAATGCGCGGCAGCGTACACGTGGACGGCTTTCTCCGGGCCCCCGTGATGTTTCAAATCGGCCTGCCCATCGCCCACAAGGTTTGTCCTTCCAAGCCAAACGGGTTCGTCCACTTCCTCTTTAAAGATCCCGCTTCGCCATGGCCGTTCCATCGGATCCACGGCGCCCTCACGCCCGAAGGTACGGGGCATCCCAACGCGCAGCGACACGATTTTTGCGGTATCCATCGCACCTCGCTCCCAACTGTCCAATCCGTATTAGACTCCCTAGGTTTCCACTCAAAGTCTACTTGAAAAGGTAGGCGTCTGTCTCAATAGCGTCCCAAGTGCATCCAACCATCGGACTAATTCCCGTAATTTTCACAGGAGTTAATACAGATCCGCCGAAATCGCGTCTTACACTCATTTTCGTGACGCATGGGACGGCATTGATTTACGAGACGATCGAGAACGAAAAATCTAGGAGGGACGAGGATGAACGGCAATTGGCGTTCGGCATGGCGACTCATTACGTTGGCGCTACTGGTGGCTGTAGGCGTGTTGACGCTTGCGGCGACGACGTGGGCCGAGGACGAGATCAAAGTGTATGCCTGGTGGAACAACGACCCGGTCTTTGCTGAAGTATTCGCTCGCTTTGAGCGCGACCATCCCAACGTCAAGGTGACCGAAGTGGCCTCGTCCGGGTATGACGGGTTGCTCACAATGATAGCAGGCGGCACACCGCCCGATGTCGCGATCATGCCCATCGGCTATTACATGCCGTTCGCCGACGTCGGAGCGCTGGCCGACATCAGCGCTACAGTAGAGAAAGACGCCGAATTCCAAGCGCTTCGCTCCGACTTGTTTTTGAACATCCTAAACGAATTCGTCACACCGAGTGGAGCGCTGTACGCCTTTCCCATCGACATCAACCTGCGCATGCTCTTTTATAACCGCGATCATTTCAACGAAGCGGGCGTTGCCTTCCCCACAAGCGACTGGGACTTCGAGCGGTTTGTCCAATCGGCGCGCGACCTCACCCGAGTCGACGGCGCGGGCAACGTGATCCGGTGGGGCTTTGAAGGCTTTTCGGGACCTCCGAGCTCGTGGGTGACGTGGGTGCGAGCGGGGGGCGGCCGCCTTGCGGACAGTTCGATCAATCCGACGCGCTTTTTGTTGTCGGAGCCCCAGGCTAGGGAGGCCCTACAGCGACTTTCAGACTTGATCAACGTGTACCAAGCGGCGCCTCCTCAGGGCGTTTCGTTTGGCAGCATGCTCCCGAGCATGGGACTTCCATGGATCGAAACGACCTTCAACTTGGAAAACATCGATGGCCTCGACTACGCGATGGTCCCCCAACCAAGCGGCGACGAACGGTACAGCGCCATGGGCGTGCGGCTGGTAGGCGTCGTCAAAGGATCGGAGCAGGAGCGACTCGCCTACGAACTCGCCAAGTACATGTCGACGGATTTGGAGGCCCAGCGGCTGCTGGCCGTACGCAAAGTCTCCTGGGTGAGATCGATTGCGACCGATCCGGACTACTTGGAGACGCCTCCCGGGCGAAACAAGCAGTCCGTCGTTGAAGCGATCCAGCACGCCGAACCGATCTACCCGCTGACCTCGCACTGGGCTGAGCTCGAGCCGCTGCTTCAGGCTCACGTGTTGCCGGCGCTGCGCGCTGAAGTTCCGGTGGAAACGGCCACGGCCGAAGTCGACCGCATCGTCGCCACGATTTTGAGCGGCGAGTAAAGACAAGGAGACGTCACTGTGTCAAGCGCCACAGCTACCACCAAACCAAACATCGTATTCCTGTTTGCAGATCAGTTGCACGCGTTCGGACTCGGATGCATGGGCAATCCCGATGTGCTGACGCCCAATCTCGATCGCTTGGCAAGCGAAGGCGTGGTCTTTGAGAATACCTATTCAAACTGGCCCGTCTGCACGCCGTTTCGCGGCATCCTGATGACCGGTCGGTATGCCACGGCGACCGGTGTGACGGGCAACGCACACAGGCTCCCGATCGGTCTGCCCACTTTGGCAGACCGATTGGGGGAAGCGGGCTACCGGACGAGCTACGTCGGCAAGTGGCACCTTGGCGGCAAGGGAAACGAGTGGGTGCCCCCCGAGCTGCGGGGCGGATTTGCCGAGTTCATCGGTTATCAGTGCTACAACGACTACCTCGACCAAGTGTGGTTTTTCGACGAAGACGGCCATAAGATCGTCGGCGAGGGCCACCGGACCGAGGTTACGACCGACCTTGCACTCCAAAGGCTCGAGGGGCTCAAGCGCCGCGGGGAGCCGTTTGCGCTCTTCGTCTCATACCAAAACCCCCACTATCCCGTGCAGCCGAGTCCCAATTGCGAGGCGCTCTATCGGGGCCGCTCGATTACCCGGCGTCCAAACACCGTCGACGTCGAGCCGTACACCCCAACTTTTAGTCCGCCAAGCCCCAAGCCGCCTGAGCGCGATCCCAACTTTCAAAAGTACGGCGGCGATCTTGACGAATACCTCAGGCTTTACTACGCCATGGTGACCCAGCTCGACGCCAACGTCGGCCGTTTCTTGCGCGCTTTGGACCAACTCGGGCTTTCGGAGGAGACCGTTGTGATCTTCACGTCGGACCACGGCGACATGCAAGGGAGCCACGGCAAGACCAACAAGGATCTTCCATGGGAGGAATCGTCCCGCATTCCGCTGATCGTGCGCGCTCCGGGCGGCGCCGCCGGCGTACGGAGAAATGAGCTCGTCTCGGCCGTCGATTTCTACCCGACGTGCCTGGACCTTGCCGGGGCCCCGCCTCCCCCGCTCGACTGGTCGCAGGGCGGCATGAGCTTTGCCCCGGCGGTCTGGAGGTCCGACGTCACGCTGCCTGTTCGCCCCGTCTTCTGCGAAGGTCGCCGCTGGTGCATGATCCGAGAGGGCCCGCTCAAGCTCGTCGCGTCAAAGCCCGACCTTGCGCCAACGGACCTCTACGACCTCGACAAAGACCCGTACGAGCTGGTCAACAAAGTGGCCGACGAAGGCCATGGGCTCGAGAAAGAGCGCCTCTTGCAGAAGCTGCGCACATGGTACCGCCGCGTCTTGGCCGATAATGCGATGCCGAGCGAACTGCGGTGATCACCGAGTCGTCGATCCTTACCTCGGCGTACCCGATCGTCCCAT
>CAYRIY010000092.1:0-13968 GCA_964424335.1 uncultured Clostridia bacterium | reverse complement strand
AGGCCGGCGATGTGACGGTCCAGTTGTCGATCAGCGACGCGGATGCAAACGTGGACCAGTCTGCAAGCGACAGTGCGACGGCGACGTTTGTCGCAGGAGCCCCGGCGGCGATTGAGCTCTCCAGCGTCGGCTCGCCGCAAACAGCCGGAGCGCCCTTCCCGCTCACCCTGACCATCGTCGATGCGTTCGGTAATCCGATCAAGCATTTTGCGGGCACGGTGAGCCTTACGTCCGTGTTTGACGACATCGATCCTAATGCCGTCACGTTCGACCCAGTCGACAACGGCTCAAAGACCATCAACGTGACGCTCGTCCAAGCCGGAACCGGACAAAAGATCACGGCAAACTTGACGGGCGATCCGGACGTGACTGCTGAATCGGATACGTTCACGGTCGTGGCGGCTGACCCGGATGCTGCGGCGTCGACCATCGTGGCAAATCCAACGGCGGTCATCGCCAACGGCGTCTCAGAGTCACAGATCACGGTCACTGTCCTGGACGCGTACAACAACCCGATCTCCGGCGTTACGGTCGCCCTCGAGCAAAACGACGGAGCCAGTTCGACGATCTCGGGCGCCAGTGGCCCATCCACGGTGGACGGTGAGGTCACCTTCACTGTCTCAAACATCGCGGTGGAAACAGTGACGTACACAGCCGTGATCGACCCGCTTGGGGCGGCGGTTACGGCGACCAATACGGCGGCGGTTAACTTCGTTGCACCGTCTCCGAGCGCCGCTCATTCCGTCCTTGGCGATGTCGACAAGACCACGGTCGTCGCCGACGGCGAGGACTTTGCGACGCTGACGATCACCGTGCGGGACGCTGACGGTGTTCCGATGACGGGGCTCGACGCCGCGGACTTCGACTTCAGTAATATGGGCGACGCTGTGATCGGCAGCTTCACGGAGGTTGACTCCGTCAATCACCCGGGCGCGTACACCTTCCAGGTGTCCAGCGAGACGGCTGTGGATGTGACTATCTCGCTCGAAGTGCTTGGCGTAACGCTCGGGACGTTCGCTCCGATCTCGTTCGTCGAAGTGTTCGCCGTCGAGCTCACAGCGCCGACTGATGTCGCGGTGACGCCTGGCGCGGTGGCGACCGTGACGCTCACGGTTGCCAATACGGGATCGGGAGTCGATTCGTTTGACCTCGCACTCGTGGCGGATAACTTCGACTGGGCCATTTACCGCAATGTCGGCGGACAGTGGCAAGCGGTCGTCGAGACGCCCGCCATCAACCCCGGTGAGACGGCCGAGTTTGAAATTCGGGCGAACATCCCGGTGCCGACGGAAGATGGCGTGAGTGACACGATCGCCGTCAAAGCTTCGTCCACGACATCGAATGACGTTTCGGACGAAGCGCAGATCGACGTCACCGTGCGTGCGCCGCGCCTCGTGGCGACCTTGACCGCCTTGACCGACGAAGACGACCCACGGCCGGGCGATGAGATCAAGTACGTCCTGACTCTGAAGAACGAGGGATCGGCACGGGCGGAAGCCGTGCGCGTCTCGGGTCCGGTTCCAAACGAAACGGACTACATCGTCGGCAGCATGACGGTGAACGGCGTCGCAGAAAGCGATCTCGACAATGTAATCTTCGAAGTTGCCAAGAGATTGGCCACGCTCGGCAGCGTCGGTCCGGCGGTTACGCTCGATCCGGGCCAGACGCTCGAGTTTGCCTACAGCGTGCGCGTCGATGAACACGCACTGGCCGGCGCCGAGATCGCGAATCTACTGCGCATCACGCATCGCAACGCAGCCTCGGTGGTGTACCAGCAGCTCACCGACCCAGTCGTCGTCACGGTCGCTCCGGTCTTCGGCATTGCGATCGATGTGGATCCGGATCGCAGTGCGTCGCCGGGAGATAAGGCGCTCTTCCCGCTGGTGGTGGTCAATACCGGCAACACGACGGACACATTCCGTGTAACTACGGATCTGTCCGAGTTGAGCGGCGCGGGCGTCAGGTGGTATCGCGACGCAGACGGCGACGGGCAAGTCAGCCCTGGAGATTCGCCTTTGGTTGCGGCCGACGGTGGCGGCTTCCTCACCGGTCCGCTGGTGGCGGGCGACGCACGTGCGCTGCTGCTCGAACTCACTCTTCCGGCCGGTGTGGCGCTCGACACGTACGCGCTTTCCGCGACGTTTGTGTCGACGGGCGATCACGGATCGACCGCACGAGCCGTAGCACCGCTGAAGCTGCATGTGACGGATGCCGCCCTTGCGGTGCGTGTGCTCGCAGCGCCGAGTACGGTGTACGCGGGTGATTCGTACACCTTTGAAATCGAATACGGGCTGCATGGCAACGCGCCGCTTCAAAACGTAGTCGTCGAGGCGCCGCTGTCGCCGGCCGTCTCGCTCGATCCGAGCGCGGACCTGGCCGGAGCGAGCTACGATGCCACGGCGCATCTCGTATCCTGGAACATCGGCACACTGACGCCCGGCTCCATCGGAACGATCGAAGTGGGCGTCGTGGTCGACAGCGACTTGGATTCGACGACATCGATCGAAAACCGAGCCTGGGTGCGAGCAGACGGCGCTGCAACCGTGTCCGACATGCGGCGAACGACGGCGGTGACGACGCATGCCGCGAACCTACAAATCACGGCGGATCCACGCATGATCGTCGGCGACGGCGAATCGACGTCTACAATCACCGTGACGGTCGTCGACGCACTGGGCAATCCTGTTCCTGATGACGCTGAGGTTACGGTCTCGGTCGTTATGGAACCTGGAATCAGTCCGGTCCGATTCATCCTTGAAGAGGGCGGGACGCCGCAACTGGGGCCGGTTACACTACTCGTTCGGGGCGGCATTGCCAGCGTCCAGTTGCTGGCGCCCGAAATCGATGGGCGCGATCCGGTGGTTGCCTCGGTCGTCGCTACGGCGGTGACGCCGACTCAGACGGTGCGCGAGCAGATCGACATCATCTACTCCCCGGGCGCGATCGTGGGACGATTGATCAACTCCGATACACAGCAGCCCGAAAGCGGTGTGGAGGTGCGACTGCTCGACGAGGACGGCAACGTGATCATGACCGTGCTCACCGACGAAGCCGGGTACTATCACCTCGTGCCACCGTCTGAAGGCCAGTACGTCATTCAGGTCATTCGCACCAGCGAAGACGGCGATATCATCGAAGCGGTTCACGTGGAAGTCGTCGACAAGACGATCACCGCTGGCCCAAGGGTTGTGCAAGGGCGCCTCGTGCGTTTGGATCCAGACACGAATAACCATGTGCCGATGCCAAACACGACCGTCGTGCTGCGGACCACCGCAGGCGTCGAGTTGGGCCGCACGGTTACGGATGCGGATGGCTACTATCGGTTTGTCGTAACCGATAGCGGATCGATCGGCCCTCAAAGTGCCTTGTCGCTCATGTCCGCTGGCATCGGCATACTGGCTAACGAGCCTGAGCAATGGGTCGTGGAGGCGCTTCTGGATGGAGGCGGCGTGGCTGCATTGGCCTTCGACTCGCCTGAGGAGGGCGACATCGTGGTCAATCTCCTCGTGATCGTCGAGCCTGCCGGCCGCGTGATCAACGCGCTCACCGGAGCGCCGATCGAAGGCGCGAGGGTTGCGATCCACCATGTCGATGTAGACGCCGAGGGCGTGGAGCATCCTGGCGCCCTGGCCGTACTGCCGATCGATGCAGGCTCTCCGCAACCCAATCCCAAGGCGACGGTTGCTGACGGCAGCTTCCGATTCAAGTTGCAGCCCGGCTACTACATCCTCGTCGTGGAAGCGGAAGGCTTCAATACCTATGTCTCCGCGCCAAGGGTGATCGATGTCGGCGTAATCGCGGACGAGATCGAGCTGATGCCGATAGTCGACGATCGCTTTGTGGTCGACATGTCCATCGAGCCTCGATTCGCAAAGGTGGGCGAGGAGATTCACTTTACGATCGACGTCACCAACATCATCGGAGCGCAGATCTCTGGAGTTAAGGTCCTCCAGAGCGTCCCGGACTACGTTGATATCGATCCGGCGAATCTGCCTCCGTACGCGGTCTACGACCCGGTCGAGCGCTCGATTGAGTGGCAGGTTGGGACGGTGGACGGCGGCGAACGGGTCGTCATCAGCTTGGCGGCGACGGTCGGCGCGGCGCCTCCGGGCAGCGAGCTCGTGAGCGAGCTGGTGCTCGAGGCGGACGGCTCCTACGGCGCAATCACGGCGCAGGCTTCGTTCTTCGTCGGCAATTGGCCCGTTATCGAGGTCGAAAAGACCGCTGATCGCGAGTCGGCAAGCATCGGCGACGTCGTCCGGTACCGGATTGTGGTTCGAAACCAAGATGATGCGTTTGCGCTGCCCGTGGCCGTCGTGAACGATCGATTGCCGCAAGGCTTTGTCTACCTCCAGGGTTCGGGCTCGATGTTCCGAAACGATGTGGGCGCCGATGCAATTGCGGTCGAGCCTCACGTGAATGGCAGCGTGCTCACCTGGGCGCTGGGCGATCTCGTAGCAGGAGAGGCCGTCACCGTTGAATACGCCCTTGCCTTGAGCGTTGCTGCTTCCAACTCCGATGGAATCAACATCGCGGTAGCGAGCGGGCAAATCGACGGCGTTCCCTTCGCGACCGAACCTGTCGAGGCGGTGGTCCGCGTCGAGCGTGGGGTATTTGGAACGTCGGGCATCATCGTCGGCAAAGTGTTCGATGACACCAACGCCAACGGGATTCAAGATCCTGGTGAGTCAGGGATTGCCGGAGCGCGTGTGATCACCGATGAAGGGCATCTCGTCGTGACGGACGCTTATGGCTTGTACTCACTTACGGGCATGCGTCCCGGCATTCACTCGCTCAAACTGGAGCATCCGGGCGATCAGACGTCGCAGTTTGTAAGCGTCCCGGTCGGTGGGCTGGTCTCGGCAGACTTTGCGGTGCATGCGCCTGCCGCGGTTGAGCCCGAGCATCCAGGCAATGTGGCGGTCGGCTATCTGAGCATCATGGTCCCCGCTGGGGAGCAGGCAACTGCGGGGATGGGTGAAGGCGCCTTTTACACCCGTGCCACGTTGGACTCCGGCGTGGATGTGGTCGTGCGCTATACAAGTCGTGCCAACTTGTTGGAAACGCCCACCCTCGCCTCCGAACTTGCCAGTGAGCTCGTCACGGGCGACGCGTCCGTACGCTCGAACTTGGCGCCTTCCTCGGATCGCCTCTATGTCCGGGTGGGGACCGAGGACGATTACGTGATGTACGGCGACTTCCGCGCTCCGACGGACCGCAACCGGTTCACGCGGGAAGCGGGACGGCTCACAGGCGCCCTTGCGTCATTTGGCGGGAAGAGCCGCTGGAGTCTGGCGCTATATGGCTCAGCGCTAAAGTGGGCCGAGCACAAAGAGACCTTGGATCCTGCAAGCTACGTCGGCCCGCATTACCTCGAACGGGCGCCACTCATCGTCGGATCGGAAGACGTGTGGCTAGTCCGCATCGAGTAGCGAGGCGGTGAGCGAACTGAGCTCGACCGCACACTGCTGCGGCGAGGCGTTGACTACGAAATCGACTACATGACGGCGGCGATCACCTTTGTCGAGCCGATACCGTCGTGGGAAGACGCGTCGATCTACAACGAGATCGAAGTGACCTACCGAACCTCGGTCGGCATCGGAGCGATCGACCAAAGCGGCATGCGGCTCGAGTACGAGCTCGGGTCGGGCCGTGCGGCAGGTCTGACGCTGCGGAGCGATGGAACGGGGACAAAGCGCCGAACCGATGTGGGGCTCGATGGCAGCATCGGACTAGGCGTAGGTGAACGCGCCGAACTCAAATTCGAGGCCGCGACCCGGCTTGTGGACTCCGGTTCCGACGTAGCCGGAACGGCGGCCCGAATCGAGACCGACGTGCGGTGGAATTCCGTGCTGCGATCCACAGCGACACTGCAGCATGTGACGGGCGACTACGCGAGGAGTGACTCGCCTGAGCTTACAGCGAGCCTCGAGAACGTGCTGAAGCTTAGAAACGGCGTCGATCTTGGCTATGCCCGCTCGTATGCCAAGAGCGGAGAAGAGCCAGCGGAGCACGAGGATGTGCTTTCACTGAGCTGGAGCTCCTTTTCGAACCTGTCGCATCGCATCGAGGCACGTTCGAAAGGCACATCGCTCCTGCCGGGCAGCGACGAGCGCACGCTCAAGATCGGCGCCTCGTCCCGGCTGGGCTACGCGGTGGGCGAACGCGGTCGGTTCGACGTTGAGTCAGGGCTTTACTGGAACCGGTCGGAAAGCGGCAAGAGCGAGTTGGAGGCCCCGCTAGAGGCGACGTACCGCCAAGCGATCGCGGAGTCGACGGCGCTTACGGTGGGATATGAGGTCTCCGACCTGATCGGCGCCGATGAACCGCGCTGGATCCTTGGGCTCCAGTCGCAGGTTGGCAGCAGTCCGACATTGTATGGGCAGTATCGAGCGCCCTTGGGCAGCCCTGAGGAGGCTGCCGGCCGCATCGGGCTGCGGCACGGCTGGGAGATCATGCCCAACTTGCGGCTGTCCGGATTGGCGGAACGAGCCATTGGCGGAACGAAGGCGCGCAACGTCACGTCGATGTCGTGGTCACTCGATTACTCGCCGACCGAAGCGCAGCGTTCCAGCGCACGCATCAGCCGGCAGTGGACCGATGACGACGTGCGACAATCGATCGATCTCAGCATCGCGGGCGAGTTAAATGACGAGGTGGCCTATCGACTGAGCGCGACGTGGAACGACGCTTCAGCAACTCCGACGGCCCGGCGATTGAGCCAGGAGTGGCGAGGATCGCTTGCTTATCGAGATCATGATAGCAATGCGCACGCCGTGCTTGGCCAACTGCTTCACCGAACGTATGAGGAACCATCGACGTTCGGCGGATCGCCCGAGGTCTCGAGGGTCGGGATTGCGGCGGTAGACTGGGCGCATCGCCTCAGCGAACGCGTGAGCGTGGGCGCGAAGTTTGCGCTGCGCGTTGGAAGTCGGTCCTGGTTTGGCGCCGACGGGAGCGAGTTCTCGTTTGACACGAGTGTGAACTTGCTCCAGGGAAGCCTCCAGGTTCCGCTTGGAAAGCGTGTGCAGCTCGAACTCTTCGGTAGGCAGTTGAGCGATTCGCTCGGTGGGCGCAGCGCCGGCGGCGCAACAGAGGTCGCATACAGCCTCTCGAGCGACCTTTCCGTGGTGATTGGCTACGGAACGCTCGGGATCGAAGATCCTGACCTCAAGGAAGTCGCGCCTTGGTCTGACGGCGTCTACTATCGCTTGCAGCTTAAGTTCTAACAGCGGCAGAGCGAACCGTCGACACCGCAGTCCAGGCGTCATGCCTGGCGCCATCGCAAAAATGTAATGCCTGATGTGAGTGGCCGCCTTTGGACCTCCTCACGCGTGGTACGGATCGTGCCATGCAAGGAGGCCATGGGTGGCCACTTTGTTGTTGCGCGAATTTCCACAAAAATAGCCTCGTTTCTCCCAAATATCGGTCAGGGTGGCGTGTTTTGGCCCATGCTATGCTTCTAGTATAGAAGATTCTCTAGGATTGCAATGGAGGTGGTTGGACGCTCCTTGTCGGCACGGATGGCCGCTGCGTCTGATGCCCTATTAAGGAACAGAACAGACTCGACAAAGGAAGCCGAACTCGAGGCACATTGTGGATCATTCGAAAGGAGAGATTCAAATTGGGTAGGCACTTGAGCGGTGGACGATCGACACGCAAAAGCGGGATTGTACTGTGCATGGCGCTGGCGCTCACAGTATTGTTGTCTGTGGCAGTTCAAGCCGCCCAACGGGAGATTGTGGCCGTCTTGTACGGGTCTGAGATTCAGGCACGTCTCGCCTGGGCCATCGAGGAGTTTCAAGCTCAAAACCCCGACATCAAGGTAGAGGTCATGATGGTTCAGGGGGGAACCACCGACGAGCTCAAGGAGAACATCCTCGTCAGAATGGCGGGCGGCGTCAAGATGGATGTGATCCCCCTGTTCATGGGGTATTTCGACGAGTTTGTCGCCTTGGATGTGGTCCAGCCGCTCGACGCGTTTATCGCCCGGGATCGGCAGGACTTTGACGACATCATTCCCGGCGTTGCGGCGCTCTTTGAGTCCGAAGGCTCGCATTACGCCCTGCCATCGGAGTACGCCGGCAAGGCCGTGGTCTACAACAAGTCGTACTTCCAACAGATCGGGCTTGCCGATCCCAACATGGATTGGACATGGACGGATCTGGCCGAGATGGCCCGAGTCGCAAGGCGCGTGAACAGTGAGGGGGAAATCGAAATGGGTGGGTTTGGGCACCATTTCGCCGACCGCTACTGGCACCATGATCCCCTCGCAATCATACTCTGGGCGTTCGGCGCCGACTACTTCAATGAAGATACCACGGAGTTAATGCTCCACACACCCCAGGCTCGTGAGGCGCTTCAGTTTATCGTAGACAACTGGCAGGATCGAGGCGTGTTTACCCCCCAAAGCGGCTTCTTTGCGGGCAGACTGGCCATGAGCAACGTGGGCAGTTGGGAGTTGACGCAGGTCAACGAGACGCCCTTTGACGTAGGCATCGTGCCGTACCCGCATGGTCCGGCGGGCGCCTACAACTTCCCCGGCTATTGGGGTTACGCGATTTCAAGCGATGCGGGAGATCTCGAAGCGTCGTGGCGGTTCCTTCAATTCCTCTCCAACGATTACGTGATGCAGCAGGTGCGTGAGCGATCCGGGATGCCTGTGCGCAAATCCCACCTGGCATCGAGTGAGTGGTTGGACGGCCTCTTCCCTTGGGAGAGCACCGAGGTGTGGAATTTTAGCCTGCAGACGGCGAGGTCTTTCAACTACGGCTTTTACGGCAACGACGTCATCAACATGATCGGACCGGAATGGATCAAGGCGCTAAACGGCGAGATCGGCGTCGACTTCCTGATCGACTCGGTCAAGCCGGTCGCAGACGAAATGCTGCAGCGATAGTCGGTTTGGACGGAGGATGAGCGGGTAGAGTTACGGGGTCTTTGGGCCAAAAAACCTCCCCGGACGAGGTCTTGCGCCGGGGAGGTTTCCTGGTGAGGATTTTTGTCGAAGCTTCAGATTTCCGCCTTGCGTGCCTCAGACTCCGCAACAACGGCTTCTTGTTGAGCAGTTTCGATTGCGTAGTTCACCGGTTCCGACAAATTGATGACTTTGCTCCAGGCGTCGCGGATAATGCCGTCCATGGCGTCGGAGACCCACGGCACACCGGCGCTGTTCATCATGGAAAACATGATGCTCCGCTGGTCCGGATCCTCAAGGTTGATCGGATCTTTGATGACGCTCCAAAGCGTCGGAAGTTCACCGGTCAAATCGAGCCACCGCTGCTGGGCCTCGGCCGACTGTAGGTAGGCAATCCATTTGGTTGCCGCAACTCCATCGGCCTTGGCGGTGATGGCCAGGGACCAACTCGTCATGAGGCTTTGCGTGCTCCCACCGTATTCGGGCGCGGGAATCTCGCTGATCGCAAACTTCAGATCCGGGTGGGTGTTGAGAAACGATCCCTTCATTGCCGGGTGGGCGTAAACCATGCCGAGCTTCTCGTTTCGAAACGCCGTCCAGCGGCTGCCAAAAGCAGGGTCCTCCACGCCGTACTCCGTCACGAGATCCGTGGCAAACGAAAACCCCTTGATGGCCTCAGGCGAGTCAAAGTCTGGTTCGCCACGCTCCGCATCCCACAGCGGAGAGCCGGCCTGGAGCATGAGGGAAAAGATAGCCGGGCCGTAACCGCCGGTGGCAGCGCCCATCATTTGCGTCAACCCTTCTCCGTCGCGCCGATGGATGCGACGAGCGGCCTCTGCGAGCTCCTCCCACGTTTCCGGGGGCCTATCGGCGTTCAGCCCCGCTTCGGAAAAGATGTGCGGCTGGCGGAACAAGACAATGGTCTGGGCGTCCGTGGGAACGGCGTAGTATTTCCCGTCTACTTGAAACTGTCTGATCGTCCCGGGAACGTACTCCTCCTCGAGCTGAGCGTATGGCAACACTGCTTCATGGAGCGGTTGCAACGCTTTTGCCTGCACGAGCCAGGGAACCCAGGTGGAACGGACTTGAACCGTGTCGGGACCGCTCCCCCCTGCAAGCGCCACCAACACCTTGTCGAGAAATTCGCCTTCGCTCATGACCTCGACGCGAACTTCAATCTCGGGGTTTTCTGCCATGAACTCCTCGGCCAACATCCGAACCATATTGTCTCGAGCGCCCGACGAGTGCTTCCAGTGAGTGATCACGACACTTGCGCTTGCGACCTGGAAAAACAGCGAGGCTGCTCCCAGGAATACCGCCACAACCCAGGCGAACCTGAACCTTGCAGAAGCAATTCGACATCGCATTTTTCTCGAAAACCTCCTCTGGCCGCCGTACCGTACTAGCGGTCGGCGCTTTGACATGCACACTATGACCTGACCGCCGTAGGGGTGATTTTCATAGAGTTCGTCCGAGGAACTAACGAACCTTTCGGACATCTCTGTAAAATAAAGTTTCTTGGCGGCCGCGGATGCACACTGGCACGCTCAATGCTTTCGGCGATCGAGGGTGGGTGCGGGGGAGGGCTCGTGTAGTCGGGGAATACATTTTGTGGGGAGTGAGGAGGGATTGGGAAAACGGGTGCGGCTATGAGGGGTCATGCCCCTCATAGCCGTTAGCACAGCCGATTTGCTGCTCGACTACTGCTTTATTCGCGCTCTCGCGTGGGCTAGGGCCGTACGGACCTGCTGACCGGGAATAAGCTTTGTGCCGTCGGAAAAGCCCTCTTCTCGTCCTCGAAGCTGCTCGATCAAGATCTTTCTCCAGCGTTCCACCCGGTGCGAGTTTTCCGGGCGGAGCGCGAGGTCAGTCTTCTCCTGAGGGTCGCTCCTTAGATCAAATAGCTGTTCCCGGCCGGTATCACTAAACCAAATGTACTTCTCCACGCCGTCGGTAAGCCATTGGAGCGACCGATTTCCCGCCGTGTTTTCGCCGTGGAGGTAAGAGCGCCATGCAACGGACTCGTCTCCTTGGGCAATCGGCAAGAAGCTCTTTCCTTCGATTCCTTCGGGCACAGGCAAGCCCGCGCACTCAAGGAGCGTCGGGAAGATGTCTCTTAGCTCAACGACCTTATCGGAGGTATGGTTTCGCTTGATCCCGCTGCCACTTGGGCCGCTGATGATCAGGGGAACGCGGGCCGAACCCTCGTACGGCTTTCCTTTTCGATGCAAGTGATGGTCGCCCAAGAGCTCTCCGTGGTCCGATACAAAGCAGATGTACGTGTTGCCGCGCACACCGCTTTGGGAGAGGCCCTCAAGCAAGCGGTTTATCTGATGATCTACGTGTGTAATGTGGCCGTAGTACCCGGCCTGAGTGCGGCGCAGCACGCGTCGATCGATCGGCCCCACGGTTGGGCCCAGAGCGTGGGGTTCGGACTGATCGGAGAACGCATCGACCCAGTCTCCCACCGGCGGATCGGGCAACTCCTGCTCCATATACATGTCGAATGCCCACTGGGGCGGGTCGAACGGCGGGTGAGGCGCATTGAATGAAACAAATAAGAAGAAGGGCTTGGT
The DNA here is from genome assembly GCA_964424335.1 of uncultured Clostridia bacterium. Classification (GTDB taxonomy): domain Bacteria; phylum Bacillota; class Limnochordia; order DTU080; family RSA5; genus CAYRIY01. The sequence continues at coordinate 2,475 of CAYRIY010000092.1, read as the reverse complement.
TGGATCTCGCCGCCGTAAGAATTCGAGCGACTGGGTCACGGTGAAATTGGTGTAGTGTAACTCTTCGGGCTTATCCCAGGGCCTTGCGACGATTGAGTTGCTGTCCACACCGTGTTCAAAAGGATTAACGCCCGGTCCGAGTCGCTCACGCAGCCATGGAATGTAATCGTCCACCATGCCCGGATCTTGGCCTTTCCTCGCAGCATCGCGTACGATGCCCAACGCGCTGTGGAGGATGACATTTTGAAAGCCCACTTGGGCGCGGGGCGGCTCGGCATGCATCTTACCGACGGCTTGCGTTTGATAGCCGTGCCGGGTGAACTCGCCCGCGAGCGTCGTGGGAAAGTCCCATGGGACGCGGGTGTTAAACCCGACGACCCCATGGGACGCAGAGCTGAGCCCAGTCAGAAGTGACATGCGTGCTGGGATGCATACGGGGTTGGCCGAGTAGGCCCGGCTAAAGCGCGTCCCCGAGAGGGCTAAGTTGTCCAACGTCGGCGTGTGGACAACGGGATGGCCATCGATACTGAGACAATCTCCGCGCCATTGGTCGGCCATGATGAGAACGATGTTCGGTCGATCGGTCACACTATCTCACTCCTACTGGGTGCTTTCCTTCTATTACATCGTCAGTTATTGATTTAGGAGCGCTTCAACCCGTGCGTGCGCCTGCTCCAACGCATTCGCCGGCGGTTGCTCTTGATTGATCACGCTCGTAACCGCTTCGTTTATGACCGTGCGAATGTCAAACCAAAGTTCGTGTGCGGGATTTGGATATGCGTAGCTGAATGCGCTCATGAAGTGCATCAGCACGGGGGAGGCCTGGACCCAATCCCACTCGTTGGCATCGGCGTAGAAGGGGATGCTGCCATTCATTTGGCTGAGCCGGTTTTGAGTTTCAGGGCGCAGCAAATACTCGAGGAGACGCCTTGCACCCTCTTGATTTTTGGCATCGGTCGGCATCATGACGATCCGAGTGCCAAGGAACGTACCAGGCTGTACTTCATAGGGAAACGTCGCGGCGCGAAGCGATTCGGCCACGGATTCGTCGACCGACCAAGGTTTCATGTCAGCCCATCCCATTGCAGTCGTGCCGGCAACGATGTTTGCGCCAAATCCAAGGTCTCGCACCCGGTGAACGTGGATGAGATCGTGCAAGAACGTCAAGGCTTCGGTTGCCCCCTCGCTCGCAAGTAGGGATTTCCCGTTCTCAATCAGGTCGCTGCCTTGATGGCGGAGCAACATCGAAAACCACTGATCGCTCGGATCGACCTGAAGACCACTCCGGCTCATCGTACCGTCGGGTGTTCGCTGCGTAAGTTTACGAGCGTATTCGACCAAATCGGTCCAGTTTTGCGGCGGTTGATCGGCGCCAAATCCCGCCTCTTCGAAGAAGTCAGCCCGGTATACCAGGTCGCGAATCACCACTCCTCCGATCGGAAGAGCGAGTTGCCGGCCCTGGTATTGGCCTGCCGCAAGAGCTTGGGGAACGATGTCGCCGGCGAACGCCCATTTGTCCAAAGTGGATTCAAAGGGTTCGAGGAAGCCGGTAGCAGCGAACGCACCGAGCGCTGCGAGTCCATGGGTAAAAAGGTCCGGAGGTGCGCCGGCCGCTACTGCCGTAAAGACCTCCTCGGTGCCAAACCCGATTGCTCGCAGTTCCACTTCGATCCCTGTCTCTTGAGTAAACGAGTCGAGGGCCTCGAGGAGCCAAGGCTGGGTCGCGTCTTGGGTCCAAAGCTGCACGGACTGAGCACGTACCGATGAGAACGATAGCATAGCCACAAAACAGAGTGTCCAGACCACTACGAGTTTTCGCATAAACGCATTCCCTCCAATTCCTTGATTGTCTTGCCCGAAACGGATCCGCGTATCTCGCAAATGGTTCTCAGGCGCCCGCCCCTTTCCGCGACCGATTTGGACTTTCATCCCGTCAATGTAACGAAAATGGGGTTTCTCGCTCTACCTAACGCGCGTTATTAAGGCGATAAAATAAAACAAATTCATGGTTCCTCGGTAAGTTTCGATCTCCTGCATTCCGAAAGTTGATTATTGGGGAGGAATTTCTTTTTCAACCAGATAAGTAGAAGCAGGAATCTCACAAGTGAAGAGTTGAGACCAACGATGTCCCAAGACAATCCTAGACGTGGGGCGAAACGGCCGACACAATCGGATGTCGCGCGGCGAGCGAACGTTTCGAGAGCGGCTGTCTCGATCGTATTGCGGGGAGGTAACGGGGGATCAATTTCGATCAGCCAAGAGACGCGCAAGCGGATCTTGGATGCTGCTCGTGAGCTAGGATACACACCGAACCTTGCCGCCCAAGCACTGGCGGGTGGTTCAAATAGGCTGATCGGCGTCTTTACATACGAGCGCTTCTTTCCTTATGAAGCTGATAACTCGTATTACCCATATCTACTCGGCGTCGAACGGCAGGCAAGCGAAGAAGATTACAACATTTTGCTCTTCACCCGC
>CAYRIY010000091.1:0-14203 GCA_964424335.1 uncultured Clostridia bacterium | reverse complement strand
CTCGAGCGCTTGTTGAAGCCACGCCCAGCTTATGCGCTCTTGTTCGAGTCGGACGCACGGCCCCAACCGATCGTGACGCAGATCGTCAAAGAGCTCGTACTCCTGAGTGGTGAGCCGGGTGGGCTCGCCGTCGTAGCGCTTGCCGGCAGGCTCTTCGACCCAGAGCGTTCGATGCCTTACAAGCGTTTCCCGGTCCATCAAAAACGAGCGTACATGGGGGAAAGCGGCCCGCATGCGGTTGAGGATGCCAAAGCCGTGAGTATCGATGTCGCCCCAATACCAAACTTCGGCATCTCGTAGCCATGGGACATCGGAGAGCCGGTCGATGCCGTAGCCCAACCCAAAGATCACGATGCTCTGGGGAGACGCCGGGAATGCCAGACCGTTCGTGCGGTTTTCGGTGATAAAGACGCGTACCGGGTGAAGGTCGAGCTTGGCAAACTCCTCGGGAAGCACGGCAAGATCGCTCAATCCTTGGATGTAAAGAGCGGGGTCGAGGAGGCGAAAGCGGATCGTCGGGACTTCTTGGCGCAGACCGTATCGGGCGGAAAAGTTTGTCACGCCCGTGGCGGTGGCGTCGATGGCATCCGGCGGCAAGATTTGGTCGAGGAGCTCGGAGAGCAGACCTCTGTTGGATTCGATAAACTTGGTGTCGACGTCCGGGATGTCGAGTTGGCGCAAGTAAAGTCCCGATCGGGGGTGCGCGGCAAACCAATCGAGGACGGCGAGGATTCGGTCCCAATCGGAGGCGTGTCGCAGCGCGGTAAGCGAGCGACGCGCCAGCCACTCTTTGAGCGTTGAATAGCGTGCAAGCGTGGCGTCAACGAGCCGCCACAGACGCTCCGCCTCAGACTGGCGGCGCATGAAGCGAAGGGCGTCCTGCTCGGTTGGGAAGACGGCAGCAACCGGCAGGTCGTTGGCGCCGTGGACACGGTTGTTCACTTGCTCCCAGCGGATTTCGTAGCCGTATCCCCGAACTTCTGCACTGCTTTTCCTTAAGGCGTCGACCCACGCCATGACGTCTCCAAACCGGTTGGCCAGTTCCCTGGTGGTAGGGCCTTTGATGCGAAGCTCGAGAGGAAACAGAGCCTCGCCAAGGATGCGCGCCTTGGGGATGTCGCCGCGCTCCCACCTTCGAAGCATTTGTTGCATTAAGTCATCCGGGGTGGTCCAGCTCACGACACCTGCACCCAATTGCGCGCCGCCTTTTCGCTTTGGTACTCTTCGATCGTCAGGTTGCGCACGCGCGAATCTCGACCGCCCTCGTTGTGCACAAAGGAGACGCTGGAGACGTACGGCTCGATGACGTGAATCTTTTGCAAGGGCGTGACCACGAGCACTTGTAGGTTGAGGCGCTCAAACAGTTCGAGTCCGTATCGCGCCGATTCATCTGAGCCCCGGCCAAAGGCCTCGTCGATCACGACGAAGCGAAATGAGCGTGAGCGAATCTCTCCCCATTCGAGTCCAAATTGATAGGCAAGGCTCGCCGCCAGCACGGTGTATGCAAGTTTCTCCTTTTGACCCCCGGACTTGCCGCCGGAATCCGTGTAATGCTCGTGCTCCGAGTCGTCTTCTCGCCAGCGTTCGGAGGCCGAAAACAAAAACCAATTGCGCACGTCGGTCACTTTGCGCGTCCAGCGACGGTCGAGTTCCACCGTGCCCTCTCGCCCGCGAAAGCGCTCAATGATCGCCTTGACTTGCAAAAACTTGTTCTGCGAATACTGGTCGTCTTCGGAACCTGTGAGCGTCCCCTCCGTGCAAGCCCTTAGCGCTTCACGAAACTCTCGGACCTCCGGATCGTGCGTCGGTTCAACGAGCAACGCAATGTACCGTCCCGGATTGTAGTCGATCCCTTTGAGCGAGCGGTTGATCGTTTCGATCCGCTCCCGGATGGCCTCGCGCTCTTTGTTCAGTTGGGCTTGAAAAGCGGCCACTTCGCGGATGGTATTCTCACGGAGCAACTCTCGAAACCGGGCTTCAAAGCGGGGCAGGTCGTCTGCGATGAGCCGCTGCAGCATGGCGCGGTATTCGTTGCCCGCCTCGACGCTCACGTCGACCTCCCGGGTCTCAGCCGGCCAGCGGGTCTGATAAGTGCGCATCGCATCGATGATGCGGTCACGCAGACGGCTCAGGCGCTTTTCTTCGGCGTCGATCTTGGCCTGGAGCCACTCACGCATCGCGCTCTGGCGTCCCTCGCAGGACTCGACCGTCAGTTTGACGTCGCCGAGGGCATCGGCGCGCATCTGTGCCAGTTTGGGAAACAGCCGCCCTTTCACGTCCTCGGGCGTGGCATCGAGGATGGCGCGCGCCTCGCTCAGTTGGCCCTCCGCGATCGCGCGGCGGTCTTGGCGCACGCCCTGTTCGCGCTCGGCTTCTCGGAGCGCCCGTTCGGTCTCTTCCATGGAGGCTTCGAGCTTTTCCAACTCGTTCCGGAGGACGCGCAGGCGGTCTGAGGCCGCCGTCAAAGCGTCGCGCTCTTGGATCAACGCTTGTAGCGTCAGCACGACGGACTGCCAATCGAGCGTCTCGAAGCGATCGTACCCCTGGAGCTGGATGATCGCGTCCCTCCGCTCCCGCATGGCGGCGTGCTCTTTCTCTAGGCCGGCGGCATGCCGTGCGATCTCCTCGCCGCGCAGACGCAAAGTGCGGGCTTCCTTTTCTAACGCGGCGATCTTGGCCTCGTTGCTCCACCCGAGAACGTAGCGGGAACGGTCGTCGATCGCGTGGCGGTCATCCTTTTCGTGCCGCTCGCCGCCGCCTTTGATCTGGCCGGCCTTGGTAATGGCGCGCTGTTCCCGGCGAAACTGTTCTAGGTCGGTGGCGCAGGTGTAGTCAAATCGGCGGGCAAGCTCCCTTTCGATCCAGGCGTAAAACTCGGAGTCGGGACGGACAGCGATCTTGTGTAGGAGTGAGTCCGGATGCAAGCCGCTCGAATCGAAGGGCCTCTCACCGGGCTGCTTCGCTCGGACGCGAAAATAGACGAGCCGACCTCGCAGGTGCGTGCGGTCGACCCACTCCGCGACCGCGCGGTAGTGGCGGTCAGGGACGACGAGCGAGAGGCCGAAGTTGTGAAGGAGCCGTTCGATGGCCCCTTCCCAGTCCGACTCGCCTTCTCGGACCTGGACCAGCTCGCCTGCGAACGGCAAGTCGTCCTCCTTGACCCCGATGCCTTGTGCGAGCCTTTGACGCAGCTCGAGCATGTGCGAGGGTATATTGGATCGACGGCCCTTAAGCGATTCGATTTCCGTCGCGACCTCGCGGTACTGCTGGTCTAGGTTGCGCAGGGTGACGCGCGTTTCGACGATCTCGTTTTGCGCGTCTGCGTAGCGCTCATCGATCGCCTCGAGCTGTTTAGCAAGGGCCCGGCGGTTGGAGAGAAACGCTTCTTCGTCGACCGCTTCGTCCAATTCGAGCTTTGAGCTGAGCGCCCGGTAGGCTTCGGCGCGGCGACGCCGTTCATCGGCCTCTTTTTGGGCGGCGCGAATTTCTCCTTGGAGGCGCTCGAGTCGGTCACCGCCGTTTTCTTTGATTGCACTCCTCAAATCGTCTCGACGGGTTTGCTCCGCGAGGCGCTGCGCTTCGTATTGCTTGATCCGAGCGCCGAGGCGTTCGATCTCTCGGTCCAGCCTATCGAGGCGCTCTTCGAGCAACTCGGATTTTAGCAAGGCAAACCAGGGGCGCAAAGCCTCGCGGCATGCGCGCAACTCCTCGGCCTTTTGCGTGATCTCGGCAAAGCGATCAAGGTCGGCGATCATGGGTTGCAAAGCCTCGACCTGCTGCTTTGCTTTCAAGACACTTTCGTGCGCCCGATCGAGGTTGTCAAAGTGGCCGATCAACTCCTCGATGCGACCTTCGACGTCAAAGGCCTCGAGCATGTGCTCGCGCACGAAGTCGGTCAGATTGCCGACCGACTTCATGGAGACTGTTTGGTGAAATAGGTCGAGCGCCTGGTCGCTTTCGATGCCGAATCGGCGGCGAAAGTCAGCCGCATACTGGGGAAATCGGTCGAAAAGCCGAACCGCGGGATCTTCCCGCAATCTCTTGCGCAGCGCGGCGATGTCGGATCCGAAGTCGGCAAAGTCCGACGAAATGGAGAGGGGGCGATCAGCGACGACGTAAAGACGAGACGGCGGCTCTTGGGGATCGCGAAACCAAAAGACCTGGGCGAGTGTGAGATCGAGGCGGTAACCCTCGTTGTGAAAGTGCGCCAGCACGACGGAGTAATGGGTGTGATCCCTGAGCCCGATCGGTTTGACGCCCAGGCTCCCATCCGCGCGCTCCGACTTGTAATAGCCAAGTACGTAGGAGCGCAAGCTTCGCTCCCTTGCGTCAGCGCCTGCGGCTTTGTTGTACGCGATTCTTTGCGGGGGAACGAGAAGCGTCGTGATCGCATCGACCAGTGTGGACTTGCCGGAGCCGATGTCGCCTGTGAGCAGGGCGTTTTTTCCGTCCGGCCGCATCGCCCAGACGCGCCGATGAAACGTTCCCCAGTTATACACCTCAAAGCGGTGGAGACGAAAACCGGCCAAGCGGTCGGTAGCGGCAAACTCGAGAAGTGGGTTTTCCAAACCTCAATCGTCCTTCCGGCTGATGTGCTCACGGTACTGGGCGAGCTGTTCGTCCAGTTGTCCAAGCCACTGGGCGTCCACAAAAGAGGCGAGAATGCGGCGCACCTCAAATCGGTCGGCTTCGCTCTTTAGCCGCCGCAAGAAACCGAGTTCGACAACTTTGTTGAGATCGGCCTCGATCCGGTTTTGCAGGCGCACCTCGTCACCCGTTTCGGGCCAAAAGATACGCACCGCTTCGATGATTTGTTCTTTGGTGAGGATGAGGCGCGGATCGCCTCCGGTCGCGTCGTGCTCGGCAAGTTTTTTGCGCAGGAGGGCAAGGAGCAGACTGACGGAGTAGCTGAGCTGCCGACGGGGAATGAGGCGCGGCAACTCCGGCTGGCCGTCTTCGGTGGGGCGCTGACGCAAAAACGCGTACCCTTCGCCTTCGTCGAGGATCAGTTCGAGTCCAAGGACGTCAACGTGGTCTCGCACTCGGCTCTCGAGGCGAAGCAGCGCTTGCCAAAGAACCGGCTGATCGTCTCGGTAGAGAACGCCTTTAAAAAGCGCGATGAGCGGTCCGGAAAGCGACGGTTGGTCGCTTGCGCCGTTGGGCGTCATGCCTGACTCGATCAAGTTGATCCCCCCTTGCTGTCTGCGACAAAGACGACGGCAGGGAGCGTCGCCATGCGGCGCTGCCCCGATGCGTCCTGCCAATCGATCGAAATCGTACGACTTTCGTCAATGACCCCGCGGCCGTCCACGTCTGCGATGGAAAGCCAAGCGACGAGCTCTGCCACGCCCTGCTCGAGCGGGTGCTCGGCCAAGAGTTCGTCGAGGCCGATTTGGCTGCGGGTCTGCAGCGCCTGGCGCAAGATCGCCCGCAGGCGCTCTTTGTCGACGTACACTTGCTCGAAGAGGGGATCGACCGCGCCGTCGGCCTCGCCCTCGACGACCTCGTCCGCAGCGATCGCCGCCTTTGCCGGAGGGCGAAAGAGCGGGCGGTCCATGGGGAGCTCAACCTCCGGGGCGGCCCCGTCGATGCTCATCAGTGGCTCATTGGGCGGTTGCTCACGTATTGCGAGAGCGTGTTGCTCGATACTGCGTAGGAGCGTCATGATCCTGCGATTTTCGAGCCAGGCTTGATCGTCGAGGAAACGGCGAAGCTGCTCGGAAAGTCTTGCTACCGTGCGCTGGGTCGCCTCGCCCGCGGTGAGCCAGTCGTAGTGCATCCGCCGGATGCGGGTGTCTGGACTCATCTCGGCAATCGGAGGAATTTCGATCGATTGGTCGATCAATTGACTGAGCTCTTCTTGCCTTGCCTGCGACATCAAGAAATCCCAAAAGGCCCGAAAGCTCTTGCCCTGATCCGATTCGGCGATGATGTCCTGCTCGCCAAAGACTTGTTCGAGGACTTCACCCTTGCCGCCTTCCCAGGTGGCGATGCGCTCGCGCACCTCACGGTCAAGTTCCCTAAAGTTTTGCTCCACTTGGCGAAAGTCCGCGAGCAGCGCTCGAGCCGTCTCCACGGCCTGCAAAAACCGTTCTCTCAGTTGCGTCGGGTCCATCAACGCGATGCGGCCCGCTTTGACATTTTCGATCTCGGCGTCGATTTGGGCTCGGCGGCGCTCGAGTTCGGCGATGCGCGCCATTGGGTCGGTCTCGCTGCCTTGCACGATCTCGCGCAGCAAGTCAAAGACGAGCTTGAGCCGGGACTCGGCCCCGACGAACCGGCGGTTTTCAAGGTTTGCAAGCCAGCCAATGGCGGCTTCCGTCGAAGGTGTCAGGTCGTAGTGGGGCTCGTCGGAGCCTTGCGGGTAATACCGCCTGAGCCATCCTCGGGTGTCGCCGGCCCATTCGTTGAGGTAATCAATTGCGGCCCGAGGCATCGCGTGCTCACCGAGATGCTCCCGCAGGTGAAACAAGTAGTCGTCAAGCTTTGCAGTCAAGTCTTGCTCGCTCATGGTGCGGACGTTGGGCTCGATGAAGCACCGATGAAGGAAACTGACGGCAAAGGGCGCGTAGTCGGATGCGAGTAGCCGCCAAGCAGGATGTGTACGACGCAAGGTGACAAGGTAATCGTAGTCCATTTTTCGCAGACTTCCACAAGGCCCGGCAGGTTCCTACTGGAGTGTGCTCGCATATAGACGTACTACCTTGGCACGTGGGCTGGAAATCAGAGGGGACACATGGTCCCGCGCGGTATTACTTTAAAAGTCGAAGATGCCGCTCTCGATTGTTCGAGGTCGACAGGAGGCCGGAAGTACGTTGAAGGGTGTCGTGTTTCGCTCCAAGGTCGATGCGTGGGTCGCAGCCTTGATCTACCTATCCGCCGCCATGGTGGTCGGCGTCATGGTGCTCACCTTCATTAAAGGCCCCTTGACACTCGCGTTGGTGTTGGCGCCGGTGCTGCTCGCTGGAGGGTTTTATCCGGTCTGGCTATTGAGGTCCACTTACTACGTGGTGGACGATGCCGCGCTCTACGTGAGGTCCGGCCCATTTAAACATGTTGTTCCCATCGACGAGATACGCTCGATCAAGGAGACCCGCGATCCTCTGGCGAGCCCCGCCTTCTCTATGGACCGCCTCCGTATCACGTACGGTGGCCGCCGGACAATCCTCATTTCCCCGGAGGACAAGCGTGCGTTCCTCGAAATCCTCGAGCAACGAAGAGGCGACCACTGAATCTCGGCTTGATCTTCAAGAGGCGGCGGTATGGGCCGGCGCTGCTGGACCGCAAGGCTTATATCGGGCGTCGCATAGCATAGAGTGACGTGAGGGGGTGATCCAAGTTATGTCAGCATCGAGATTGGTGGTGACGTGGATCGCAACGGGAATCGCGATCGCGGTGATCTCTTTTTTCGTCGTCTTGCTCGTCATTAAGGCCCTGTGGGCGTGGACGGTTCCCGATCTTTTTCCTGGAGCCGTAGAGCAGGGGCTCATTGCGCGGTCGATCTCCTGGTGGACCGCGGCGAAGGTTGCAATCTTGGTAGCGGTCGTTTCGGGGCTGAGCGGAGGTCGCAGCAAAAGCCGTTAGGGTCGGCAATCGAGCCGCGCCGTAGGGTTAGGCGAGCATCGACGCCCATTCCGTCATGAGGTCGAGGTTGCGCTCGATGTCGCGGACGACTTCAAAGCGCCTGCGAGCGAGCGCCTGCCACTCCTTGGGGAGGTGCGCTCCGGGCGATCGCCTGAGGACCAGTGGATAAAGCACGGAGAGCTGGTGGTGAAAGAACTGGTGAAACATGACCGCTCGCTGCGCCGCGCTCAGCGAAGCCTCACCGGCATAGGCCGACAGGAATGAATCAAAGCGGCTGCGCACAAGGGATCCTCCGCCTGTTCGAGCGAATTCAAAAGCGGCTCGAGCAACCTCTACGCCCCGGTGTCGGTAGGTTGCGAAATCCCAATCGAGGACTGCGACCACCCGGTCTTGTTCGTCAAAGAGGAGGTTCGCGGGGTAAAAGTCTCCGTGGATCCACTGGGGCACGTCAATGGCGTAACGGGCCGGATCGATGGCGTGTGAGGAGAGGGCGCGAAGCCGGTATTCGGCCTCATTGGCTGCCATTCGGTCCCATTCGTCTGGATTGGAGACGGCGCGGAGCCGGTTGAGCCAGTCCTCGCTGTCGGCGCGTATCTTGTCTTCGCTTGGTGGAGCGATCGGGATTTTGGGCGGCGGGATTTCGGCCAGCATGCGGTGCACCCGCCCCAGCGTGCGACCGACAGATGCGGCCAGGGCAGGGGTAATGTGTGCGGGATCCCGGTGAGCGCCATTGAGTCGCTCTTGTACTGTCACCCAACCATGCGCGGTCTTGGTAGCAAGCTGCCCCTTTAGATTTGCAAAGACGGTCGGCACGGGAAGGCCCGCCGTGCAAGCGGCCTGTTGGAGCTCGAGCGATCTTTGGAGCTGCTTTGGGTCAACGCTTTGGTAGCGTTTGACGACGATCGGGCCGCGGTCGGACGCCGCCCGCCAAACGTCGTGGACGTAGCCTCCCGAAAGCGGTCGAAGTCCGCTTACGCTAAGGCCGTACTCACTTTTGATGAACGCGGTCAAGTGGTCGTTCACGGATCTCCTCACAAGGGGGGACAACAGGTACTGATGATACTTTCGATGGATGAGGGCGGGAGCCTTTCGTCGACCAAGTCGGGGGTCGCGGTGTTTGGCAAACCAACGTTAAGCGAGGTAGGCGATAGGAGGCTGCCATAGGCGAGACAGCCCCCTATCGAATCATCAGTCTCTTCCAGCGGCGGCGCGGGCTGCTTCGAGCGATGCCCTCAGAGCGCCGACGATTCCTTCGAGCAGCGGTTGGACGGCGGAATCCCCGGCATATGCGGGCGCCAAAGCCGACCGTACCGCTTGAAATGCGTCATTTGCACCCGGAATGTGGTGCGGCGGGATGTGCGGCTCCGCGGGATCCAAGAGGATGCCAAGGAGCTCACGCCGATCGTATCCGGGCGGTACGATGCCTTCTTCCACCATGGCAATAACGCCTGCACGGGTGCTCGGGTAGAGGTAGTTGCGTCCTAGGATCTGCTGCGCTTCGTCGGACATGTAAAACTTCATGAACTCCCACGCCTCGTCCGGGTGGGGCGAACTTTTCAACACACTGAGGACGTGACCTTGCGAAAGCGTCCGTGTCGGCTCGCTTGCGCTTGGTCGGTGAAAGTGCACAAAGCCCAGCTTGTTGTTTTCGAAAAGCGATGCTGTCATGAGGCCCGGGATTTGGCCTTCCCAGCGCGGCCACATGGATGCGGTGCCGTTGCCGAAGTTGCCGCCGCGCACTCCAAGCGGTTGCCAAAGCGAGACGAATTCCTCGGTTGCGGCCACAAAATTGGGAGCGGTGACCAGCACTTCACCGGTGTCAGGGTCGACCACGGGCGCGTCGTAGATCGCGAGCCACGTCTCGTAGTCTCCTCCGTTGTTGAGCTGGGCTGCAAACTGGTCCGGGGTTCCGTCGCCGTTGAGGTCGCGGGTGAGCCGGCGCGCCACGTCGATGAAATCCTCCGAGAGCCATCCCTTTTGCGGGGTCGACAGGCCGGCTTCCTCAAAGTGCGAGAGGTTGACCGCCAGCATGCGGTCTCCATAGCCCCAGGGAAGGCCGTAGTATCGCCCTTGGTGTTGAATGATGCGCGGATCGTGCCATCGCAGCGCGCCAAGGTCAATTCGATCCCGCTCGATGTAGGGCGTGATGTCGAGAGCAATGTTGGGCAACTGCGCCGCTTCATAGGACGCGATCGCCGAAACGTCGGGGGCCGATCCGCCGGCGATCAGGACGGCGAGCACTTCAAAGGCGCCGTTTGCCGAGGACGTGCCGGGGTTGAGAAACTCGACTCGGATGCGGTCTTGACTCTCGTTGAAGCGTCGGATGATCTCCTCCTCGATATGGATGCGCTCGGCATCCACGTACCAGGACATGTACTCGATCGTGACTTGGGCGGCGGCAGGCAAACACATTCCTAAGACAAAAAGCGCCAAAACTACTCCGAACTTCCAGCTTTTAGAACTCGTGTGACGGTTCATCGTACAGGTCCTCCCCCTTGTAAAGTCGTTAGCGCTAACAATTCCGTTAGCGCTAACGGAATTCCTTTCAATACCATCGTTTTTTGGGACTTATTCGTGCGTTTCACTCGATTTCACCAGTCCCTCCGACAGGGTCCAAAATCAAATTTACGAATACCCTCCCATGACGAATGCAAATCGGATTTTTGGAGGAAGCGGTGGCAGTGGCGACGTTGCGGGATGTGGCGGAATGCGCGCGTGTCAGCCTTACGACCGTCTCGTACGTACTTAACAACAAAGGCGCCATCAGTGAATCGACACGGCGTCGCGTCCTACACGCCATTCGAGAAGTGGGTTACACGCGTCGCGGGCCGTTTGGGCGGACGTTGGCATACATCGGTGAAGGGGCCTTCGTCGGCACACTAAAGCAGGCTGCGGCGGAGTACGGATTTGAGATTCACCACGTGAGCGGAGCCGGCTACGTTCCAGATTGCACTTGGGACGGCGCGTACGCATATTCGGGAACGATCGTATACGGCGGGCTTTGGAGCCGTTCGGCACTGGAGGAGATCGTCTCGCGTGGGCCCACGATCCTTCTTGGAGCGTCGTTTCCGAGCGTTCGCTCCGACGAGATCTGGATCGACAACGCCGGCGCCGTCTATACGGCGGTCGAGCATCTTGTTTCCATGGGCCACGTACACGTGGGATTGATCAACGGTCCGATCGAAACGGTGACGACTGCGGAAAAGCGCGTCGGCTTTGAGCGCGCCTTGAGGGATCTGCCCGGCGTTGTGGGAACGTGCGTCAACGCGTCCGGATTTACGACATCGGCCGGCTATGAGGCGATCCGCCGCCTTTTTTCAAAGCAGCCTCACATCACGGCGGTGATTTCGGGCGACGTACCTTTGACGCATGGCATCCTCGAGTTTTGCCGCAGCGAGGGCATCGCGGTAGGAAGTGCGCTCTCTTTGATCTCGATTCGGGATGAGCGGAGTCTCGAGCAGTCTGAGCCGCCCATTACGGTCCTGCCGATCCCGGCGCTCGAGATCTCGCGGGAGGCGATCTCCCATCTCGTGACCCGCATTAACAACCCAAAGCTTCCAGGTCGGCGCCTGCTCATTAGGCCGGAGATGATCCACCGCCAAAGCGTGCAGCCTGCGCCCAAAGTTTGAGAAACGTCGCTCGAAGCCTTATCTCAAGATGAGGCCTTATGACAAAGAGTCCAGCATGCATTCAAACATGGAGGAATCGATATGTGGCAAGAAACGCATCGCGTTGATCTCTGTGTCGTCGGTGGCGGGATGTCCGGACTCTGCGTTGCGATCGCTGCGGCAAGGCGCGGGGCGAAGGTCGCGCTGATGCAAGATCGGCCGATGCTCGGCGGGAATGCATCCTCTGAGGTGCGCATGTGGATATGCGGCGCCCACGGCAAAGATCGGCGCGAGACCGGCATCCTCGAGGAGATTCACCTCGAAAACCACTACCGCAATCCCTACCAAAACTACTCGATTTGGGACACGATCCTTTGGGAGAAGGCCCACTTTGAGGAGAACATCACACTGCTCCTCAACTGCTCGTGCAACGACCTCAAAATGGATGGAAATCGCATCGTTTCGATACGAGGCTGGCAGACGACGACCTACACCTGGCATACGGTCGAGGCGGACCTATTTGCCGACTGCTCGGGCGACAGCATCTTGGCGCCGCTCTCCGGAGCGGAGTTTCGTGTCGGGCGTGAGGCCAAATCAGAGTTTGGCGAGACGATTCCCCCTGATGAAGCCGACCTGAAGACGATGGGCAACAGCATCTTGATTCAGCCTCGGGAGACGCATGAGCCACGGCCTTATATACCGCCATTTTGGGCCTATACGTACCGGACGGACGACGACTTGCCGCACCGAGCCCACAACATCCGCAACCCCGGCAACAACTTCTGGTGGATCGAACTCGGCGGCGAACAAGACACGATCCGCGACGCCGAAAAGATCCGCGACGAGCTCCTCAAGGTGAGCTACGGCGTTTGGGACCACATCAAGAACCAGCAGGATCACGGAGCGGACAACTGGGACTTGGACTGGGTCGGCATGTTGCCCGGCAAGCGTGAAAGCAGGCGTTACGTCGGCGACTACATCATGACGGAGAACGACATCCTGGCTGAAGGGAAGTTTCACGACCTTGTCGCCTTCGGAGGCTGGTCCATGGACGATCACCATCCCGGCGGCATGAATTGGCCCGGGCGGCCGACCACGTTCCACAAAGCGCCGTCGCCGTACGGGATCCCCTATCGCAGCCTATACTCGAGGAACATCGAAAACTTGTTTTTTGCCGGGCGCAACATCAGCGTGACGCATGCGGCCTTGAGCTCGACGCGCGTGATGGCGACCTGCTCTGTCATCGGTCAGGCCGTCGGAACGGCGGCGGCGATCGCCGTACGGGACGGACTCACGCCAAGGCAGGTGTACGAGAAGCGGCTAGCGGAGCTTCAACAGACGTTGATGGAGGACGACGCCTGGCTTCCCTGGCACAAGAGGCAGGTACCCGAAGTTAGCCTGCGGGCCAAACTCTCTGCATCGCACGGAGATCCCGAGCCCTTGAGAAACGGTTACGATCGGCCGAGCGACGAGGAGGAGAACGACTGGAAGGGCCCGCTCGGCTCGTGGATCGAGTACGCGTTCGACCGGCCGACGGCTCTGCGGGAGATGCGCATCATTTTCGACAGCGACCTAAACCGCGGCCGGCGCAACATGGCGGCGAGCTATCCGCTCAACGCAGAACCGAGGCCGACGCCCGAGACGATCGTGAAGTCTTTTCGTGTGGAAGCGTTGGACTCGGCGGGCGCCTGGCAAACGGTTGCAACAGAGTCAAACAACTACCAGCGGTTGGTGCGGGTGCCTTTGGCGGTCGAGACGACGGCGATCCGGTTGATTCCGGAGTCGACCTGGGGGAGCGACGCAGCGCGCCTGTTTGCCCTCGATGTCCGCTGATCGAGGCTAAAGCGGGCGCGGGCAATCTCAAGCGATGCGATTTCGAATCGCGTAGATGGCGAGATTGGTTCGGTCAGGGCAATCCAGCTTCGCGAGCAGGCTGCTCACATGGGCCTTGACCGTTCGCTCGCTGATGTACAGTTCGTCCGCGATCTCGCGGTTATTTAGGCCCCGGCCGATGCAGCCGAGCACTTCCAGCTCTCGGGCCGTGAGCGCATAGGTGGGGTCGGCGTCGGTATCCGGGCCTTTTACGGCATGCATCAAGCGCTCCGTAGCGAGCGGGTGAAACGTCGACTTCCCTTTGGCCGCGTCGCGCACGGCGCGGATCAGGTCGTCGGCGGACACATCTTTGAGCAGATAGGAGAGCGCACCGGCGCGAATGGCGGGCAGGACGCGGTCGTCGTCGGGTAGGCTCGTCAAGATCACGACTTTGGAATCGGGGCTCACCTCGAGGACCCGGGCCGTCGCCTCCACGCCGTCGATCGTGGGGAGGATGAGGTCCATGAGAACGACGTGGGGGAGGAACGAGGCGGCGAGCGTTACCGCCGTCTCGCCGTCCGGGGCCTCGGCGACGTCAAAATCGGGCTCGAGCGCAAGGAAGCGCCTCAGGCCCTCGCGAACCAGTGGGTGGTCATCGACGATGAGAACTCGGATCACCTAGCGCCCTCCTTTACGGTGTGAAGGGGCGCCGTTGCGATCACCGTGGCGCCGGCGCCCGGTCTGCTTTCGATTGTCAGCGTGCCGCCGATCGAGCGCATCCGTTCTTTCATTCCCATGATGCCGACCGCCGTGGGGCGGGGTATGCGTCTTGGATCAAAACCGACGCCGTCGTCCTGAACGATGAGTAACACCGCGTCGCCCTGCGACCGCAGCGTGAGCGAGACCTTGCTCGCTGCCGCATGCTTTCGCACGTTGGCGAGCGCCTCTTGGCCAAGGCGAAACAAGTGCTCCCGCACGTTGACGTCCAAGGTTTCATCCGCATCGAGCTCGATGTCGATCCGCCACCCCTCATCCCTAGCGATTCGCTCTGCGTACTCTTTGAGCGCGGGTCCAAGCCCCTGCCGTTCCAGGCTGACCGGCCGAAGTTGCAGGATGAGCTCGCGAATCTGTCCGTGGGCCTCGCGGGCCAGTCGTTCCAAGTCGGTGAGTTGGTCGGATGAGGCTTTCGACAAGGTTCC
>CAYRIY010000090.1:12792-14372 GCA_964424335.1 uncultured Clostridia bacterium | reverse complement strand
GACGAGGACGACGATCCCGACGGCGACCCGGACGGGGACGAATCGGAGTACTAGTTATCCCCAGTCAGTTCTCGCCGCACGTCGGCCACGACCTCTTGGGGCGCAAAGACGTTGACGGCCGTACGCGGCCCCGCCGCCAGCGCGCGCATCGTGGTCGAGAGGCGGGTGATCTCCTGGGGATTGCCCGCCTCATCGAGGGCGAGGATCGGCTGTTTATGCTCGGAGAGGGCATCCGGATCATAAAGGTCGTACGCAACCCCCGAAACATCGTCGACCAGCAGGTAGTACTCAGGATCCCAGCCTCGTGAACGGACGAGCTCTCGGACAAGCGGCAGCCGGTCCTTGGGTATGGTCGAATGAGGCGCCTTGAACACGGATTTAAGAAGTCGGCGGTGAATCACTCGCCCGGCCAAGTCGGCAAGGATCTCGTCCCTTGAGTTGAGCCAGGACTTGGCAGCGACGATGATGTCAGAATCGTCCAAAGCAAGGTACTCGCCAAGGGTTGGGCTGCCCCTGAGGATCGGCACGAGGGACGGCGGCACATCGGCCTCGGAAAGTTTCCCGTCCCGCCACAGGTGCAAAGCGCGCCGCCACATGCCCGACAAGGTCAGTTCGTGACTGCGCGTCGTCTTGTGCAAGTAAACCTGCCAGTACATGAAGTACCGCGCAAGGAGGTACTCTTCGACCGCACTCACACCCTTGGTCGAGCAGACCACCCTTCCCTCCTCGTCCACTTGAAGCGTGTTGATAAGGCGCGGCAGGTCGAAGTGGCCGTACGTGACCCCTGTGTACACTGAATCTCGTATCAGGTAATCCATGCGATCAACGTCCATCTGACTCGAAACGAGATCCGTCACCCACCTGGGCTGATCAAATCTGCCCTCGACTACCCGTGCCACCAGCTCCGGTAGCGTGCTGCTGTATTTTTTCAGCCGATCGTGCACCGGACCGGGCTCGAGCAACACCCGCAAAGTCCAGTCCTCATGATCAACCCCGGGCGTCAACAGTCCCTCGAGAGCGTGAGAAAACGGCCCGTGGCCAACATCATGGAGCAGCGCCGCCGCCTTGGCGATCGTAGCAACTTCTTCATCCAATTCCACGCCGATCACACGGAAGCGCTCAAGTATCTTGATCATCACCCACAAGACGCCGAGTGAGTGCCCAAAACGACTGTGCTCCGCCCCATGATAGGTGCCGTACGACGCGCCAAGCTGCCGAATGCGCCTCAAGCGCTGTACCTCCGGGGTATCGATCAGATCCAAAAAGAGCGGATCGCTCAACGTAATGAAGTCGTGAACCGGATCACGAAACGACTGCTCTCGGACCACCCCTCAAAGCACCTCCCATTTGCCTAAACCGCTGCGGCAAGCCTTCGTGACGTTCCGGGCGGACCCTTCTTTTGCAGGCCCCGGTGATGATGTAACGCCCAGATTATCGCACGTGCTGACAGGATTCCCCCACCGATACCGACCAATTATTCTTTTTACTTGCCGTAATTCTAATTACTCGAATACAAAGTTACGACGTAATTGGAATTACCCATTAACAAAAGGGAGGTGCTGACGAAAGCAGAGACGCTG
>CAYRIY010000090.1:0-12692 GCA_964424335.1 uncultured Clostridia bacterium | reverse complement strand
AAGCAGAGACGCTGCGCAAGCAGAGGCATTGCGTGACCAGAGGCGCTGCGCGAGCAGTGATATGGCGTGAGCAGAGTTGCGGCATGAGCGGAGTTGCAGCTCGACCTGAGTACGGCGTTATTGCAGGAATCGACGCCGGTAGAAATCGTGCAAACAAGCTGAGCGCCAAGGAGGACGATTGGAATGTCGGCAGCGAGGAATATGGTGATATCGGTCCGGCTCGACCAGGGGAGCGTACATGTTTTGGATCTATTGGTCGATTCGGGTGTTGCAAAGAGCCGCTCTGAGGCAACGGCGCGCCTCGTTCAAATCGGAATCGGGGCTTCGAGCAGTCTCCTTGAACATGTGCGTGAGATAGCAAACACGACGCTCCAACTCCGTGAGGAGTTTGGATCAATCGAAGAAGTGGCGTCCAGTGGAAACGCTGGGGTCCGTCCGACCTCGGTGGACCAACTCGTCGACATCAGCGAAGAGAGCGGCGACATCGAGGAAAGTGATCAGAGCAGCGCCGAAAATGAGCATGATGGAAGCGATCTCAGCGGCGCCAAGGACGGCAGCGACGATAGGGACGGCGCATCGGTCGGTGGCGACGGTGCGCCGCCGGAGCAAAGCAACGCAAACGACGACGACTTCATTCGTCCGTACCGCGAAGCGATTGAGACGACACGAGCGAAAAGTTCCCAAAAAGAGTTCGATGTGTTCGTTGCTGCTTCGATTGATTTTCCGGACCGTATGGTTGAGATGATCGAGCAAGATCCCGAACTGTTACATGCACACGACGAGAACGGCTGGACGGCGCTCCATATCGCCGCCCTCTTTGACTGCCTTCGTACGACGATTGCGTTGGTGTCCGATGGAGCCGACATGTCGGCCCGGTCGAACAATGAACTTCGCGCAACCCCTCTTCACGCTGCGGCGTTTGGCTGGAATCGAGTTTCAGCGGACATCTTGTTGCTGCGCGGGGCTGATCCAAACGCGAAACAGTCGAACGGATGGACACCGCTGCATATCGCTGCATTCCACGGCAACGAGATATTGATCGAAATGCTGCTGCAATACGGCGCAGACCCGTCGATACGATCGCTAAAGGGAGAGACGCCCTTTGACATTGCGATGAAATACGGCCGTAACCGAGTTGCGACCCGGCTCTCCCGCGCCCAGGCCGGTCGGCGATGACAGCAAGCGGTGAGCCTTACAGGGGGTTCGTGCTCGATCGTTATTCCTCGTATTCGGCCATCTATGGGATGGGATCAAATCCTCCTGTCACCCATAGCGTGTGTCCCGTGACGTAGCGGGCGTCCTCGCTGCATAAGAATGCGACAGCCGCCGCGACGTCCTCCGGGCGGCCAAAGCGCCCAACGGGAATTCGCCGCTGCAGAGCTTTGCGCTCTTCCGGATCGAAACCGTCGTTCATCGGGGTGTCGATGACCCCTGGCGCCACGACGTTTACGGTCACGTGCGACCTTGCCACTTCTTTCGCAAGCGCCTTGGTCATGCCCGTCAACGCAGCTTTCGACGCCGAATATGCGACCTCCCAAGCTGCGCCCACCTCACCCCAGATCGAACCGACGTTGACGATTCGTCCCCAACTCGCCCCGATCATGTCGCTTAGGACCTCGCGGGTGCACAGAAAGGCCGCCGTCGCATTGACGTCCAAAACTCGGCGCCAATCGTCGATGCCTGTACGAAACGCACCTTCGAGGAAGCTCACGCCCGCGGCGTTGACGAGAATATTGATTCGCCCAAGGTGCGCCCTTGCATGCTCAACGAGGGAGAGACACCCCGAGTCGCTCGAAAGATCGCTACGTACAGCCCAGGCCGTACCGCCGCGAGCTCGGATTGCCTCCACGGCGGACGCGGCTCGTTCCTCCCCCATGTTGTAACCTAGGACCACTTGCGCTCCCAAATCTGCGAGCCGCTCCGCGATCGCTTTTCCGATCGCGCCGGAACCCCCGGTTACGAGCGCGGCCCGCCCCTTCAAATATGCAGTATGCGTCACGTCTTCCCCGCCAACCTCGTCTGGATTCGACGATTCCCGAATTGTATCGACTGGAAACGACTTGCTCGACTTGAATCGACTTGCTCGACTGGAATCGATCAAAAGAGCGCTTGAGCCGCCCGATACCCGAGAAATATGCCAACGATTCCGGCCACGCCTGCGAGTGTCGGCGGCGCAGGCACCGGAAGTTTGACCGCCCGGAAGATCACCCCGACCATGATGCCGACAGCAAGGGCTACGAGCACTTCTTTCATCGGTTGTATTGCTCCCTTCGACGAAAATCGTTCGCTTTGAAGAGAATGCTCCCTACGGAAAGCATCTCTCACTTGGGAGAGAATCGCTCCCTTCGGGGAGCATCTCTCACTTGAGAGAGAATCGCTCCCTTGGGAGTGAATCGCTCCCTTCGGCGCAAATCCGCTCCCCGGCTGACCGCTAGGGGCCGAGCGCGGCACGCACGTCCTTGAAGGCGCGCAGACGCACCTCATATGGAATTGTGCTGCGCCCACTTGGATTGGGCGCCACAAACTCCACGATCCCCGGGATTTGCGATGTAGGCTGGCGGCCCCACTGAATGCGAGCGCCAGCCACCTTTGCGTAGTATGCATACGGATCTTTCCCGAGAAAGCATGCGATCTTGGGACGCCATGAACGCAGCTTCTCCTTGAGCGCCTCGCCGCCGGCGGCCATCTCGTCCTTTGTCAGGTCGGATACGCCCCTGGTCGCCCTTGGCGCCAAGTTGGTAAGACCGATTCCGTGCTCCAGAAGACGCGCGTCCTCTTTCGGCGCAAAGAGCCGCGGCGTCCATCCCGACTCATAGAGCAGCCGCCAAAAATGGTTGTTTGCTCCTCCGAAATGATGCCCGATCTGGGCGGAACGCTTTCCCGGATTGATGCCGACAAAAATCACGTCGAGTCCAGGGCGGACAATGTCTGGAAGGCGCTTTTGTTCCCAACCGACCGACTCGCGCCGCTCGTCGTTCAAAGGCCGGACTTCCCCCGGGCGAGAACAGCCAGCATTTCATCGTGTACGAGACCGTTGGTCGCGAGGATGTTCCCTGCCCCAACCTCATACGGCCGACCGCGCATGTCGGTCACCCGGCCGCCGGCCTCTTCGACGATGAGCCAGCCCGCTGCGATGTCCCACGGGTTGATTTCCGCCTCCCAATACCCATCGAACGCTCCCCGGGCCACATAGGCGAGGTCGAGCGCTGCGGAGCCAAGCCTTCGCAACGCTTGTGCGGCATAGATAAAGTTCTCAAAGTGGTCCATGTTGTTTAACCGCTTGTCCCGGACCGTGTAGGGAAAGCCGGTCACTACGAGGCTGTGGTCGAGCTCTTTGACTTTGGATACCTTTAGGGGGCTGCCGTTGAGCTGGGCGCCGCGCCCGCGTATCGCGGTAAACTTCTCCCCCGTCGCGGGGTTGTAGACGATGCCGACCACCATTCGGCCGTGCGCCTCGACGCCGATGGAGACTGCAAAGAGAGGAAACCCATGGGCGTAGTTGGTCGTCCCGTCGATCGGGTCGATGTACCAGCGGACGTCGTGACGGGTGGCCTGCTCTCCGCTCTCTTCGGCGACGATCCCGTGATCCGGATACGCCGCCCGAACCTGGCGGATAATCTCCGCCTCCGACTCTTTGTCGGCGTTGGTGACAAGGTCGACTGCGCCCTTGAACTCGATCAAGGCCCGGCCAAAATGCTCCATCAAAATGACGCCGGCCGCATCGGCCGCCCTGTTTGCCACCGTAAAAAGAGCGTCGACATCGACCGGCGATGCGGACATTCCTTCTGGGCGTTCGTGGCCGTCGGTCACGACTTCGTTCCATCCTCTCTCGTTTGCGCCGTCTTGGTCTGTCCCAGTACCTCCAAACTCTTTACCAGCGCCTGCGTCCCTTCGTCGCCGCATCCGATCGCCTGCACGTACCGGTAAAGCTGCTGCACCAAAGCGGTGCCGGGCAGGGAAAGGTCGAGCTGTGCGCCCGCCTCTAGGGCGAGTCGCAAGTCCTTTTGCTGGAGTTTCACCATGAAACCGGGAGAATAATCCCCCGCGACGACCTTGGGACCGAGGTTTTCCAACATCCACGAACCGGCGGCGCCCTTGGTCACGACACTGAGCACCTTTTCCAGGTCTGCGCCGGACTTTGCGGCAAACGTCAGCCCTTCTGCCATGGCGAGCAGGTTGAGTCCGCAGATGATCTGGTTGCAGAGTTTCACGGTCTGACCCGTTCCCGATGGGCCAACGTGGACGATGTTGGTTCCCATGGCCTCGAGGACGGGCCGAACGGCCTCCACGACGTCGGCCTCGCCGCCCACCATGATCGAGAGCGTTCCGGCGATGGCCCCTTTGTCCCCGCCGCTTACCGGGGCGTCGAGAAAGGCGACGCCTCGTTCGGCGAGTTTTAGCGCTACCTTGCGCGCCACATCAGGAGACATGGTCGTCATGTCGATCACGACTTGACCCTGGCGTGCGCCCTCGATCACTCCGTGCTCTCCCAAGACGACCTGTTCCACATCGGGCGAGTCGGTCACGATGGTGATCACGACGTCGCTTGCGAGCGCCACGTCACGTGGCGTAGGAGCCCATACGGCGCCGGCAGCGATCAACTCGTCCGCTTTCGACTGCGTGCGATTGTGTACGGTCAGGGAGAAGCCGGCTTTCATGAGGTTTTGGGCCATCGGTTTTCCCATGATTCCAAGTCCGATGAATCCCAGCCTCGGCCGCTCGCCCTGAGACCAAATCGGCTTCCAGCTTGGCATTAAATGTTCACCTCACGAGGGCAAGTTCGTGTGATCGGAGCAAGTCACCTGCTTTTTGAAAAACCCGATTAGCGTACGACTCATCTCATTTCGCAATGCCCTTTGCGCATACGAAAAAGCGACCCGCATGGATCTGTAATCCCACGGGTCGCCAAAGCATTCGAGGGGTCGCTCCCTCATTATAGGCCGAGCCACTGAAGCGTCTGGTTTAACTTGTTGATCAGCCGCCGCCCTGCGGCAACACCGCGCTCTGGCTGATAAGAAGCCATCGTCTCGATGAGCTGGATCTCGTCGTAGCGATGCAAGATGGTCCCCGCATCCCATCCGATCGCGCGGGCGTAAGCGCGAATGAACGCTTTGTTGTACGGATCCCCCGGCAGGCTCTCAAACCTCCCCGATTCAAGAGCCTCCAGATACATCCTGCTGATTTTTGTCTCGTCGCTGATCTGGGCGAGCGATATCCCCCGGGCTTCTCGCTCTTTCCTAAGGCGTTCGCCGATTTCTTCCACCCCGGCCGTCCTCCTCGTCTATCACCGGGAATTACCCTTCCATCTCAAGCTCGCACTCCAGGCAACGAATGGACTTACGGTAAGCCTCCACCAAATTCTGGTTCGAATAATGCAGGTTTTTTTCGCTCTATTGTTCGCTTGCTCCTCCTTATATCCAGTATCTTGCAGAGAAATTGTTACACAAGTCCCATCGTCAAGGAAGCGTACGGACTTTAGCCCCAGATCGCGGCCAAGTAGACGGCGAATGCCGCCCCGGCGCCGGAGGCTATGA
Organism: uncultured Clostridia bacterium; assembly: GCA_964424335.1. Taxonomy (GTDB): domain Bacteria; phylum Bacillota; class Limnochordia; order DTU080; family RSA5; genus CAYRIY01. The sequence continues at coordinate 7,158 of CAYRIY010000090.1, read as the reverse complement.
AATTCACGACGTCATTGTCGAAAAATCTAACTCCTCGTACCTTGGACAGCGAATGGGGATGACGTGGATCCTCCACGGTGCGCCCGCATGACGAGCACTCGGCCTTAAACTGAATCGACGCCCCAAGCAGGCTGTCCATCCACATGCCCAAAGCGCCCGCGGCCTCGAGGATCACGGCCTCCCGCGCCCCAATGCCGGGGAAAACGAGATAGGCGACCCAGCCAATCAAGGCCGCCCCCATCATTCCCGCAAACGTGCCGGCCGTCGTCATGCCGCCGGACTCCCCAGGCCGAAGCGGACGAAACGTGACCGCCGACCGTGGCGTCTGTCCGAAAAACCGACCGATTTCAGACGCCCACGTATCCGCCGTGACAGCAGCCAATGACCCCGCTAGCGCCATTTCAGCCCAGCTCAAAAACGGCCCGCCCGAGCCCTGCCAGCCAAGCCCTACGGCGAAAAGAGCAGCGAACGCCCCGTTTGCCAGCACTTGGCGGGCGCGCCTTGGTGCTTTGTCCGTCTGCGTCAGGCCCGGTTCCAGTTTGGGAAGCCTCGATAAGAGGCTCGAGGATATGAAAAACGTTAGGAGAAGCGTGGCGCCGGGCCAACCGCCAAAGGCAAAGAGCGTGCCGCCAACACCAAACGCCGCCACCGCCCCTCCTCGGTCGAGCCAGCCCAGCCTTTGCCCGACGAATGCGACGACAGCGGCCGCTCCGTAAGCCATGAACACGTCCGTTCGACCACCTTGTCGCCGTTCACAGCGCCGTCTCGATCATTTTGTCAAAGCCCTTGGACACACTGAAAGGGCACCCGATGCGCAACGTGTGCGTTCGCCCGTAGGTTCTGCTAAACTCAAGTTGTCTGGAGGCGTCGTTCAATAGCCGCGTCAGCAGCCGTGTCCACCGTCGCCTTCGAGCACGGTTGATCGGTTTCCTGCCAATTTCGTGGTTTCGAATGGGTACGGAAAAACCCGAGCACGCATCTTAAGGAGGCACACCATGCAGTCGCTGGTCGACCGTTACTGGTCCACGTTTGAAGAAGAAGGTCCGATCGAGCTCGAGGCATTTTTGGAGCAAGTCGCCGAGGGCAAACATGGAGAGTACACAAAAAAAGAGATCCTCGACTTCATCGACGAAATGCTCGGCGCCATGCTCGCCAACATCGATTTGAAAGCAACCGAAGGACCTCAGTACGAAGCCATGCGCGATTTTGCCATCCGCCAGACCGAAGAACAGATGGAGCGCTTGCGGGAGAAGTTCGGCTAAGCCGCGCCAGGTCTAGATTTGTCAAATTGAACCAAGATAGGACTAAGGTACTGCCGCTACGAGCGCCGCAGCGTGAGTACGCTTACCTCAGGGCGACAGCCGAAACGGGCCCGCATGCCGCTTTCGCCGACGCCCCGCGTCACGTAGAGCCGCGCGCCGTCAACGTGGGCTAGGCCGCCAGCGGCTCTTCGACCGATCCTCGTGTTGGTCCGGAGCGCACCAATGAATGGCGCCCGCACCTGGCCCCCGTGCGTGTGCCCGCACAGGATGAGGTCGGCAGTCTTTGCTCGGTCGTTTGAGACGATGTCGGGCGAGTGCGCGAGCAAGAGCCTAAAGCGCTGCTCGTTTCCGAGAGCAGTTCTAGGAGCCGGTCCGACGAGGTCGGTCCGATCGAGCGCGGCGTCCAGGTCGTCGCGCTCGGTGTGCGGATCGTCGACGCCTACGACATCGATCCGCACGCCCCGCAACGAAACGACGGTCCTGTCGTTTATCAGCACGCGCACGCCGGATCGCTCGAGGGTGGAGACAAGTGTGCCCAGGTCTACTTCGGGCAGGTGGTCGTGATTTCCGAGCACCGCAAAGGCCGGACGCCCCCGTGCGATCTCCATCAAGAATGGCGCGAGGAGCGCCAGCGCTCCGGTCTCCTCGACGTAGTCCCCGGTTAGGCAGAGGAGGTCCGGACGAGCGCCTCTGACAGCGGCGACGACCTGGCGCTCTTTGTCGTCGTACCGCCGCATGTGCAAGTCGCTCAAGTGAACGATGCGGACCCCGTCCAATCCGGGATCAAGGCCTGGAATTTCAATCTCTTGGTGGACGACCTCGACACGGTTTGGCTCGATTAGAAATGCGCGAACGGCCCCGGAGACGATCAGTGCCAGGCCGAAAATCGCCGCCCATATCGCCACGTCAGTCGTCGCCTTCCATCTCCGGATGACCGAGCGCAAAGGCGATGGAGTACAACCGCTCAGCATAGCGAGCGCGAAACTCTTCCCACGAAAGGTACCGCTCGTTCCACCGGTTCACCAGAGCGCGGTCTTCTTCGATCGTCTTTTGCAGAAACTCCTTGTGCGGCGCGGCGTACGGCAACACGTACCCGAGCGAGAACACTTTGTCGTCCACGGGTACGATCCGGGCAAAGACCAAGTCCTTTGGCCGAACGGGCCCCCCAAGTCGCATCCAGTCGACGACCGTCAACTCGCCGCTGACCAGTTCGCGCAAGGTGAGCTTGGGATTTTGGCGGTCGAGGTCGATCGTCCCCCCTTCGACCATGCCTTCGACGACATAAAAGGACGGGTGACAGCGGACCCACTCCCCGAGCACGTCCCTTATCTCGTCGTCGAGTTCGCCGCTGTCATAGGCCTCTTCAGCGAGCGTTCGCCCACCCATCACGGGAATGCGCCAGTCAAAGTGAAACCAGTCCAAAAAGCACTCCCGCCATGCGCCGTCGATTCCTGAGCGCTCCACATGGGAGGAGAAGTAATCTTGCGCCCGCTCTTGCAGGCCATCGTGACGGGCTGCAAACTGGTGCACGCTCTCCCGCACGCGGGAGGCGAGCGCCAACTTCGCCGCGACCGGATCGGGGGTTTCGTCGGCGAAATCTCTCCCTCGGCCAAACCGGTCGAGGAGGCCGTCGACGGGATGTGTCACGCAGTAACGGTCGTCAAAGGGATCGAGTTCGAGGAGCTCGATGATCCGACGCGAGTTTGTCGATACCGAGCCGACGCTCACGCCGTACCTGCTCGCCGCTTCCGCTTGCGTCATCGCTCGGTTCTCGACAAATGCGACGCAGTAATGTACGGCCGCGGCCCACGCTTCCGGCTTGCGCACGCGTGGAAAGGCCCTGTAGCAAAAATCCCACCAAATCCATACGGCGCTGTCGATGTGCTCTTCCGAGTATCCCTCGGCCCTTAGGATCGCTTCGACACACTCGATCGCCTCGCGCTCTTCCTCGCTGTTCCACGTGTCGGGTCGGACGCCGAGCGGGAATAAGAGCCCCGAATCGACAGGCAAGTCGAGTTGGCGGCGCAACTCGTCCGTCGTGGCTAGGCCCCTCCCTTTTCGGAGCCTGCTTTGCTGCAAGTGCTCGAGTTTCTTTAACAGCTCGACGAGGCGGATCCGGCCAAGCGGAAGACCGAGGAGCGCCTTGGGCGGATGACCGTGGAGGTACGCAAGGGGCTGCGAAAGCCAGCTATTCACGTAGTCGTCGTAGGCCGCTTTGGCCCAGACGCCGGTCGTCATGGCGAGCCCGCAAGTGCCGTCGACGCCGTCGCTCGATTCGCCCCGACACCCGTCAGTGACCGCGGCGACCTCGTCGAGATTGAGCGTTCCAAGGCCTATGCCCCGGCCGCTGCCACGGGCATGAAGCTCCTCAAATGCGTCGACCAAGTGGAGCACGAGCCCTTTCAACCGCTCGACGAGGCGCCTTTTCGCCACTTCGAGCCGCTCCCGCGACCAGCAGTGAACGACGAGCCGACTCGGCCCTACGTGAAGCTCGGCGAGGACGCGGCTCGACTCCTCCGATTCAAACATGACCAGGCGTTCGCGCCGAGTGGCCCGCACGTCGGCATAAGCGAGCAGACGCTGACTGACGCGCACCGGGTCGCGCACGCGAAAGACTGCCTTGCTGTAGACGACCCGGTGCGCCTCGTTCCCTTCGAGCAGGTAGGCTGCGGCGCTCGAATCGAGCTCGACCAATAGGTCGTTGAAGAGGTACCCCTGCTCCCGCAAGAAACGCTCCACGCCAAGCTCGTTCGTGGCGTGGACGTGCCGGCGGAACTCGCCGCGCACGAGCTGCACCAGCAGGTCTTTACACACAGGGGGCAGCTCGGTGACGGAGGGCGAAAACTCCCAGCGATTGCCGACTTTGAGCGGCCGCGCAATCACGATGGACCAGCGGGTAAGCTGCTCCTCATTTGGGCGAGGCATCACGTCGTAACGTTTGCCCGTGAGCAAGTCGACGTAGGTGTCGACCTCGCCCTCTCTCCCGACGTACTCGAGAACGCTCAGGTGCGCGTTCTCCCAAGCGCGCAAAAGCCGCCGGGCGCCCCGCGACAGATCAGCGCCGTGCTCGAGGTCGAAGATCTCGATCAGGCGGTGCCCGTTCGACAGGCGGAAGTCAAAGACAAACCACTCCATAAACCGGTCGAAATCGGCTTCGTCTAGGGAGTCTTGTAGATTTTCGACGCTCTCGCCGAAGTAGAACTCAAATGCTTCCTCAAATTCGTCATTGAACCGGGGGCGTCCCGAAAAGCGGCCGAGCTTCTCCCTCAATTCCTCGGCAGCCGCATGCCACCCATGACCTCGACCGGAACCCTGCAAAAACCGGACACCTCCAGGTAGGCCTGGCAGAAATAAGCGCCGGAACGGCGCTAGCTAAGTTGATTGTTACTTGCGCATCCCAAACTGGGCGGCCAAGACCTCCAGCTCCTCGAGGAGGTCGTCGAACAAGGCAAACGCTTGGTTGATCGGCTCAGGCGTGCTCATGTCGACGCCGGCGCGGGCCAACACGTTCAGTGGGTAGTCTGAACTCCCCGCCGAGAGGAATTCCAGATAGTCTCGAACGGCTCCGGCCTTGCCCGAGAGGATTCCTTGAGCGATCGCGTTGGCGGCTGCAAATCCAGTCGAGTACTTATAGACGTAAAAGGCCGTGTAGAAGTGAGGTATCCGCGCCCACTCCATATCAATTTGATCGTCGATCCGCACCTCGGAGCCATAGTACGCCTCGACGAGGCGACGGTACTCTTCCGAGAGCGACTCCGCCGTCAGCGGCTCTCCGGCTTCGACACGCTCATGGACGATCTTTTCGAACTCGGCAAACATCGTCTGGCGGTACATGACGGCGCGAAACCCGTCGAGCGCGTGGTTTAGAACGTACATTCGCCGTTTGGGATCGCTCTCCGAGTCGAGCAAGTAGTTGACGAGGAGCACTTCGTTAACCGTCGACGCCACCTCGGCAACAAAGATCGAATAGTTGGAGTAAATGAACGGCTGGTTCTTGTGCGTGTAATAGCTGTGCATCGCATGCCCCAACTCGTGAGCAAGCGTAAACAAGTCGTCGATGCTGTCTTGATAGTTGAGCAGGACGTACGGATGCGTGCCGTACACGTCCCGCACATACCCGCCGGACGTCTTGCCCTCGCTTTCGTACACGTCGATCCAGCCGTCTTCGAAGGCCCGATCGAGCAGTGCGGCATACTCCTCGCCAAGCGGGTACAATCCGGCCTTGACGATCTTTTTGCTCTCTTCCCACGGCACCCGAAACGAAACGTCCTGCACGAGCGGCACATACGTGTCGTAAAAATGAAGTTCGTCCAATCCCATGATATCTCGGCGAAGGCGCATGTACCTGTTAAGGGACGGAATGTTGGCCCGCACCGTGGCGATGAGATTGTCGTAGACGCTCATCGGAACTTTGTCGGGATGAAGCTTTGCCGCCAAAGCCGACTCGTGCCGACGCATGCGGGCAAAGAACGCATCGGCCTTGACACTCGCGTTGTACGTCGCCGCCAACGTGTTTTTGTGCTCGATGTACTTTGCGTAGAGCTTTTCAAAGGACTCACGGCGCACCCTGCGATCGTGGCTGCGCTGAAACTGAACGTAGCGGCCGTGCGTTATTTCGGTCTCATTGCCGTCTTCGTCCACAATCATTCCGAAGCGCATGTCGGCGTATTTGAGCATCGAAAAGATCGTCTCGGGCTCCTGCACGAGGTCTGAAACCTCGGCAAGGATCTGCTCCTCCCGAGTGCCGAGGACGTGGTTTTTTCTCCGCAGCGTGTTGTCCAGCGCGTGCTTGTAAACCTTGAGCTCCGGATTCTCCTCCAGGTACCCCCAAATGGTCTCCTCAGGAGTCGCCAAAATCTCCGGCTCGATGTACGAAAAGGCGCTTTGGACTTGGGAAGCGAGCGTATATGCCCGCTGTGACATCGACTGGTACTTTGACTCCTGGTTGTCCTCGTCCCGCCGCATCGCGGCGTAGCCGACGAGCCGATCAATGTGGCGCAGGGCCTCTTCGTAGAGTGCGAGGACGCGTTGAAGATTCTCCGCCGACGCCCCCACTTTCCCCTCGTAATCGCCCGCCTTGTTTACGAGCTCTTTTACGTGCTCAAACTCCGCTTCCCACTCGTCGTCACTCTTGAATATGTCTTCGAGGCGCCATTTGTACGCATCGCTGATTTCGTGGCGTTTGGGCACTCGACCGCTATTTGGAGTTGTACCTGCCATCAGCGTCTCCTCCGTCCAAATCAAAGTAGCTAACCTTAGGAAGCCATCGTATCAAGTAGCCATCGTATCAAGAAACCATCGTATCGGATGAGCAGTTTCGAGTTGGCGTTGAAGTGCACTCAGATTGCCGTACCGCCCAATGTTCTACGCAACATACCCCTTCCCTTTTCGGGGAATCGTCATGCATTTCTTGCCGACACGTAATTCGAATTACACGGTTACAAAGTTACGCCGTAATCGCGCTTACCCCGGTTGTGGTTTTCCAAGGAAGAGAAGGTCGGCGAGCGTTCGCGGATAAACTACGAGGACATGGCACAGCACCGATACCGACAGAATAAAATCAAACGTGAGCACACAATCATCGAGGGAATCCTTCCGATCTTGGAAGGCATCGCCGAGCATCCGCACGTGCAGGGCATCACGCCGGGAAGGATCAACAAGCGTTCGAGCAACCGGAATGCGACCGTCACCTACCAGTACAAGACGGATGCCGGGTTAAAGCTGCTCGCCCGCTCCACCAGCGCCGTCCAAGAGGTGTTTGTGGTGACGGACCACCCCGACCAAGTGCTCGAGGATCTTACAAAGCGCAAATTGATTAAGGCGCCTCAACGCCCAAAACAAGGCGGCGCTTCTCAGCAAAAGCCGGGCCGCGCCAACGAACATGGGCGGAAAACCG
>CAYRIY010000089.1:0-14385 GCA_964424335.1 uncultured Clostridia bacterium | reverse complement strand
AAGGAGCAAACCGATGTCGGAGCTGCAAAACGGTGGAAACTTACCCGGCGTGCTGACGGCGCGACTCGACCGCATGGTGAACATGGCGCGCAAGTCGTCCCTTTGGTACCTGCTTTTCGGACTCGCATGCTGCGCGATCGAAATGATGGCGACCGGAGCGTCGCGGTACGACTTTGATCGCTTTGGCATGATCTTTCGCGCTTCGCCTCGGCAGGCGGACCTCATGATCGTTGCAGGCACGGTCAATCAGAAAATGGCGCCGCGGATCAAACGCCTTTACGATCAGATGGCAGAGCCCCGATGGGTGATCGCCATGGGCGCTTGCGCCTCGAACGGCGGACCCTATCACCAAGGGTACAACGTCGTCGACGGCGTGGACAAGCTGATCCCGACGGACGTTTACGTGCCAGGATGTCCGCCCAGGCCGGAGGCCTTACTCTACGGCGTGTTAAAACTCCAGGAGAAAATCGCAAGCGGTTCCAAATCGCCGGTCTTCGTCGAGCTGGACGAAGATCGCCGACTTGCCGCCAAAGGGGGCGAAAACGGACGTGTCCTTGGCCCAAAAGGTGTCGGATCGATTCCCGGAGTCAACGCACGAGATCACTCATGACGGCTGGCCGTACGTGGAAGTAAAAAACGAGGTTTGGCTTCCGGCGTGCCGGTGGATCCGAGACGAGCTCGATCTGGATTTCCTTGCCAGCCTGACGGCCGTTCACTACCTTGACGACGGGTATCTACAAGTCTTGGCGCACGTTTATCGCATAAGTGATCAGACCGGAAGGATTGGAGATGCGAGGCTCGCGATCGGAACCAAACTGGACGATAGGCCGGGCGCGAGCCTAAGGAGCGTCGCGTCGGTCTGGTCGACCGCCGAATGGCACGAGCGTGAGGTGTGGGACATGTTCGGCGTCACGTTCGAAGAAAACCCAAACCTCCGCCGCATTCTCATGATGGAGGAGTTTGAGGGCCACCCCTTGCGCAAAGATTTCGAGGACCAAAAGCCAAACCTCGGCGTGGGCAGGGAGACGTTGGCCAAGGACGCGGCGAGTAAGCGCTAGAGCTCGCGTGGGCGGCAAGTGGGGACGCATGTTAGACGGATTTTCGGAAAGAGGGGCGGCGAAAGGTTTGCCCGAGCGAGAGCAGACGACGTTGATGGAGCCCGAAAAGGCTGTCACGATGCAGATCGACGGACCGCCGGAAGGGGAAAAGCTTGAGGACGGCAGCAAGTTTCTCGAGCTCAGCATGGGGCCGCAGCATCCAAGCACACACGGGGTGTTGCGACTCGCGGTCCGACTCGACGGCGAACAGGTGGTTCGCCTTGCGGTCGACATCGGGTACCTCCATCGTTCCTTTGAAAAGTTCGCTGAGACGTGGCAGTTTCCGCAACTGGCTCCCTTTGTCGACCGCAACGACTACCTCGCCGGCGTCTTGAACGAGCACGTCTACTGCCTTGCCGCTGAGCGATTGCTCGAGATCGAGGCGCCGGAGCGGGCCGAGTATATCCGGGTGATCATGGCGGAGTTGAACCGAATCGGCAGCCATCTGATCTGGTTTGGCACGTTCGCGCTCGATCTTGGCGCGACGACGCCGTTCCTGTGGGCGTTTGAGCAGCGGGAACGCATCTACGACATCAACGAGCTCGTCACGGGAGGAAGGATTTTTCCACAGTTCTTTCGGATCGGGGGCGTGCGCAACGACTTCCCCGAAGGGTTCGAGCGCATGCTGGACAAGACGTTCGAGGACCTTAAGCGCTCGCTCGATGAGTATCACACGCTGCTCACGAACAATCCGATCTTCAAGGCCCGCACGCAGGGCGTGGGCGTGATTGCCCGAGAAGACGCCGTCTCTTACGGCTGCTCGGGGCCAACTTTGCGCGGCTCAGGGGTTGCGTACGACGTGCGTCGAGCGGATCCTTACTCGATCTACCACCGCTTCGATTTCGAGATCCCGGTGGGGGAGAAGGGCGACGTGTTCGATCGTTACATCGTCCGCCTGCGCGAGATCGAGGAGTCGATGAAGATCGTTAGGCAGGCGATGAAGGACTATCCCCGCAAAGGGCCGATCCTGGCCAAGCTCCCCCGCAGGCTCAAGCCGCCTCGGGGCGCAAGCGTCTACGCGCACGTCGAGTCGCCTCGGGGCGACCTTGGCTGCCTTTTGGTGAGCGATGGGACGGATCAACCGTACCGGCTGAAATGGAGAGCGCCGTCCTTTTCCAATCTGCAGATCCTGGAGCGAATCGGCCCCGGTCACATGGTGGCAGACCTCGTCGCGATCATCGGCAGCATCGACATCGTGCTGGGGGAAGTAGACCGATAGGGGCAGGAGCGCGGCTTGTCGCTCGTCGTTCGGCGTTTTAAGCGCCTGTGCCTTGGTCGGCGCCGGCGGGGGGTTCGTCTGGCGCATCTTTGGGCGCCGCGCCTTTGGAGTCGCTTTGCTTTTTCCAGGCCTCAGCGATTTCTACGACACGCCACTCGGGAAGGCGGATGCCGCGCCGGTCGTCCGGCCAACCGAGGTCGATTCGGCGCTTGGGGCCAAAGGTGTGGTGGGTGAGCTTAAATCCCTGTTCCTCCAAATACTTCACGGCCGCGTCAAATGTAGCTCGCGGCGGATCGCGCCTTGTCACGCTCCACGACTCCTTATCCGCTTTCATCTCATCTCACTCTTTATCCTCGGGCTCGTCCGGCGTCCAACTGTGCCCTGAGTGAACCATGGCGGTGTTGGTGCGCTTGTACAACTCGACGAGCTCTTCTTTGTCAAAGACGATCCCCTCGAGATCGTAATCGGCCATCTCGTAGTGCGACGACATGGTGATAGCCTCGAAAGGGCAGGCCTCGACGCACAGATTGCAGAGCATGCAGCGGCTCATATCGATGGAGAAGGCGTCAATGTTCAATTTTTTGCGGTCGTCGGGATCCTCTTTGCGCGACGTCTCGATGTGAATCACTTGAGGCGGACAGGCTCGGGCGCACGCTTGGCAGCCGACGCACTTGAGTTCGCCCGTCTCTTCGTCGATCGTCAGCACGGGTACGCCGCGGTAACCGTGAGCCGGCTCCCACCGCTCGTCCGGGTATTGGATCGTCACCGGCGGCTCAAATAGGTGTTTCAAGGTCATGCCGAGGCCTTGAATCAGTCCGAAACCGCCGTTTAGAATCCCTTTCAAATGGTTGCCGACGTCATCTCGGCGCTCGATGACCGCGTCGCGCCGGTCGCCCTCCATGTCGATCGCCCTTTCCGGTCACACGGGATCGATGCCTACTGGACTAGTACTTCCCAGCAAGGGATTGGGAATCACATGGAAAGCGCTGGTCGCGCGCTATCGGGGGACGATCGGTCTGTCCCAGGGTTGAGGAACGAGGCGACCGCCGGCCGTAAGCGGATCGCTTCGACGTTCGAGCAGGGCTACGAGCTTGCCGCGCCAGTGCGCAACTCTTGATTCGTGCTCGGGCTCAGCGGCCAAGTTGTGACACTCCCGTGGGTCCTTTGCCAAGTCGAAGAGTTGCTCCTCGCCGGTGGGGGGAAACCAGATGTACTTTTCCAGCCCGTCCGTGAGGTACTGCATGGCGTTCTCCGCCGCGTAACAGGCCGCATGCTCGCCGTGTACAAACTCCCTCCAAGCGGGCTCTCCCTCGAGCAGGGGCAGGACGCTCATGCCCTCAACCGTTTCGGGAACGGGCACGCCGGCGATGTCAAGCAGTGTGGGCATCACGTCTTGAAGAGCCACGACTTGGTCGACGGAGCGGCGGATCGGTTGCCTGCCGTTTGGCAGACGGAGCACCCACGGGATGTGCGCCGAGCCCTCGTAGGCGTAGCTCTTGCGCAGCAGGTAGTGGTCCCCCAACATGTCGCCGTGGTCTGCCGTAAACATGATTGCGGTATCCGAAAGGAGTCCGCAGGAACGAAGCGCCTGGACGAGCCTGCCCACTTGGTGGTCGATGTGCGTGAGGAGCCCGTAGTATCCGGCCTGGGTCCTCCTCATCTCATCGGGCGGCAGGGCCGCTCGCCAGGCATTTGGGTCGGGAATGCCTTGGGGAGCGGGACGGGCCCAATCGCCAATGGCGGGCGGGCGCAAGTCTTGGTCCACGTACATGTCGAAGTACGCCTCCGGCGGGTCAAACGGCGCGTGCGGCCGATGAAACGACACCCAAAGAAAAAACGGACATTGAGGATCCCGTCTGCTCAAAAACTTGATCGCCTCGGTCACGGTCCACGTCGTGGGATGCTGCCATTCCGGCAAATGGGTCGGGCGTGCGATCCAGGAGTTTGAGTCCACTCCGATCAAGCGGTCGTCGACGTGTGTGAACTGTCTGAGCCAATCGTAGTAGTCGTCTACGTAATCGGGCGTCGTGCGGCGAGTGGCCTCGTGCAGGACGATGCTGTCAAACCCAAGGCGCGCCCTTTGCGGGGTAAAGTGCATCAGCCCTACGGCATGGGTTTGGTATCCCGCGGCTTTGAGCTCTCCTGGCAGCGTGTGCTCAAATTCCCACGGGACTCGGTCGGCGGCGCCGATCACGCCGTGCGTAAACGCCGTTTGACCCGACATGATCGTCCGCCGGGCGGGCACACAGGTCGGCGTTGGCGAGTAGGCGCGGCGAAAAACGGCGCCAGACAGGGCAAGCGCGTCGATGTTCGGCGTCCGCACGTCCGGATGGCCCGCAATCCCAAGGGCATCGCCTCTCCAGCCGTCGGCGGTGATCAACACGATGTTTGGGCGCTCGCGGCTCATGACCGAGGTCTCCTTTGGCAATCAGTTCCTAGTCCGCCCAGTCGAGGACCTGCCCGTCGGCGAGGAGGCGCTCCTTTAGCGCTGGGTATGGAACGTCTTGAACTGCGCACGCGCGATCGAGCGCGATGGCAGCGGCCGTGGCGGCCGATTGGCCGAGCACCATGAATACCGGCTCCATTCGAATCGAACCGAATGCGATGTGCGAGCTCGACAAGGCGACCGGCACAAGCAGGTTGGTGCACTCTTCGCCCTTGGGGACGATGGACCTGTATGAGATGCCGTACGGAGACGTCGGGGGGACTTCGACGTTTCCCTCGTTGACCGCACGGCCGTCGATCACGATGCGCCTGCAGTTGTGCGAATCCATCGTGTACGCTGCAAGGCCCACCGGATCCTCGGCTTTGACGTACTTGCGGCAGTGGTTCTCGGTCATGACGACGTCGCTCTTCATCCGGCGTCCTTCCCGGACGTAGAGGGCGTGTGGCCAACCGCCGGTCGACTGGAACTCATCCTTTGTCAGACCCCACTGCCTGACCTCTTCTCGGACGTGGTCAGGCACCCGATCGTCGTTGGACAAGAAGTAGAGGAGCCCCAAGTTGTAGCGGAAATGCTCTTGAAAAAGCTCTTCACGCCGCTTGTAACTGGCCTCGGGCCACTCGTGGTTCATGCCGATCATGTCGGTCGACACGGCGCCCTTGTTGTTTAGGTCGGTCTTGCCCCGCGGCATCATCTTGTGCAGGCGCATGGCGTCCCAGACCCCTGCGGCGAGGTATCTGGCCATCAAAGTAAATTGATCGGGATCGTAGCCGGGAGGTTCAGGGAAAGGAACCCGATTTTCGGGAACGTTGGTGAGGCAGATGCGGAAGTTGTACGCCTGGACGCTCGAGTCGCCCTGGCCTTGGTAGCCTGGTTCCGCATCTTGGACGCCCCATATGAGCCCACTGTCCGGCTTTCCTGGAACGACGTACGGGTCGACCCAGGCGTAGAACATGTGATGTGGGCTCCCGAAGTGAATCCCGTTGATCGTCTCTTTGTAAACGGCGTTTGATTCCCGTCCGACGTGGTAGGAGACGCCCGCCATCGCCATGAGGTCGCCTTCGTAGGTGGCATCGATGTAGGCCCTCGCCCGGTAGACCGTGTTGTCCTCCATGGCGATCTCGACGATGCGGCCGCTGGACGTTTCGACCCGGGCCAAGTGCTGTTCGAAGTAGACGGGAATGTCGTTTTCGCCCACCCAGTCGTTGAAGATCGTCTCGGCCGCGTGCGGCTCGAAGGTCCACACCGAGCCGTCGACGTCTCGTGTGGGATGGTCGGGATACACCTGGCCCAGCGTGCGGTAGAACGAGCGGGAGATCCCTCCGATCGCCGCCTTGTTGCCGATGTCGGTCGCTCCGAGGCCGCTCGCGCTAAGTCCGCCCAGATGCCGCCCAAACTCGGCGATCACGACTTTGAGACCCATCCGCTTGGCCTGCAGCGCCGCTGCGACGCCCGCAGACGTCCCGCCGTAGATGCAGAGGTCCGCGTCGACGACTCTGGGGCTGCTGCTTGGTGTCACAGGACGATAGTAATACAGGTTTTCCAAAGACATGCTTAAGTTACTCCCCTCGGTAAAACGCTGTTTTGACGGGCGGTCGAATTACAGGCCAAACTTACTTCGAATGTGAGCCAAGCATGCCTGTACCGGCCGCCCGGGAATGAGGCGCACCCCGTCGGTAAACCCTTCTTCGCGGTCACGCAGCTCTTCGATCAGTCGCCGCCGCCACAACTCGAGCCTTGCGCGGTGCTCATCTCGGACCGCAAGGTTTCGTTCTTCGTGGGGGTCTGCTTGCAGGTCAAAGAGTTGCTCCTCGCCGGAACCGCTGTACCAGACGTATTTCTCCCGCCCGTCCACGAGCCATTGGATCGATTGCCCCAGGAGGACGTGCTCTCCGTGGAGGTAGGGGCGTAGTGGGCTCGTCTCGCCTCGCGCGGCCGCAAGGAAGCTCTTGCCTTCGACGCTATCAGGCACCGGCAGACCCGCACATTCCATGAGTGTCGGGAAAATGTCCCGCAGCTCCACCACGGCGTCGACGGCAGCATTGCGGGCGATGCCGCTTCCCGTTGGCCCCGCAAGCACGAGTGGCACACGAGCGGACCCCTCGTATGGGAACCCTTTTCGAAACATGTGGTGATCGCCGAGCATGTCGCCGTGGTCCGACACGAAGCAAATGTAGGTGTTCTCGCGGACTCCGTAGGCCGAGAGCATCTCTAAGAAGCGGTTGATCTGGTGGTCGACGTGGGTGATGTGAGCGTAATAGCCGGCCCTAGCCCTTTGGTACATATCCTCGCGCATCTTTGCGATGAGGGGGCTTTGGTGGTGGGGCTGACCGTAGCGCTCCAAGAAGCTTTGCGCCCAGTCGCCGATCGGCGGCGACGGCATCGAGGCCCCCAGATACTGATCGAGGGCCCACTCGGGTGGATCGAGCGGCGGGTGGGGGCCATTGTACGACAAGAAAAGAAAGAACGGCTTTTGAGTATCTCGGCGGCGCAGAAACTCCGCGGCATGCGTCGTCACAAAATTGTGGTAGTGGAGGCTTTCCGGTTTGTTCCAGGGACGCACGACGTACGAGTTGCTATCAAGACCGTGGTCGAAGGGGTCGGCGTCCGGTCCGAGATGTTGGCGAAGCCAGGGAATGTAGTCGTCTACCAAACCTGGATCTTTTCCTTGCCGCGTCGCGTCGCGGACGATGCCCATGGCACTGTGGAGAATGACGTTTTGAAATCCCATCTGAGCGCGCTCAGGGTGAGCGTGCATCTTGCCGATCGCCTGGGTCTGATAACCGTGCCTTGTAAACTCGCTCGCGATCGTCACCGGATAATCCCACGGCACCCCGGTCCGAAAGCCTACAAACCCGTGCGTTCTAGGGGAGAGCCCCGTCAAAAGGGAGATGCGGGCCGGGATGCACGTAGGCGTTGCCGAGTACGCCCGCTCAAACCGCACGCCGCCGAGGGCCAACTGGTCGACTGCGGGCGTGTGAACGACGGGATGCCCCCCGATGCTGAGCGCATCGCCGCGCCATTGATCCGCCATGATGAGCACAACATTGGGACGTCCCGCCATTCACACTCATTCCTTTGCTAGTATATCGATCGACGTTGACCCTGCTTGCTTGAGGTTTGCGCTTACCGCTCGTCCAGGAGCGCCTGCACCTGTTGGTGCAGTTGTGCGAGCGCGTTGGCCGGCGACTGCTGCTGATTGAGCGCACTCGAAATTGCAGTTCGCATCGCGGTGCGAATGTCGAACCATAGTTCGTGCGCGGGGTTGGGCACGCCGTACTCAACCGCCCTCATGAAATGGCCGATCACCGGGCTTTCCCGGACCCAGTCCCACTCCGCGGCTTGGTAGTAGAAGGGGACTTGGCCGGTGCCGAAGTTGATGACTTGCTGCGTGTCCGGGTGGAGCAAGTACTCGGCGAGTTTTAGGGCGGCCTCCATGTTGGGGGCGTTCGTGGGGATCGCCATGATCCCCGTTCCAAGGAACGTGGCGGGCTGCTTTGCATACGGGAAGGTGGCGACCCGCAGCAGATCGCTCCCTTCCAAGGACTGCATCCAAATCGATGCGTCCGACCAGGTCATGGCCGCAGTCCCCGTCAGTACCCCGTTGGCGTTCGTAAATCCGAGTTGGTCGATGCCGTGCTCGTGTACGAGGCCCACGTGAAACTCGAGGGCTTCGAGGGCCTCGGGTTGATCAAAGAGCGAGCGATCATCGGTAAACAGGTCCGCCCCCAACTGGTTCAAAAACATCGAGTACATCTGATCGTTGGTTCCGACGGTGAGGCCGCTTCGCACCATCTGGCCGTCGGGGGTCTTTTGGACCAGCCTCTTGCCGTACTCGACGAGATCGTTCCAAGTGATGGGCGGGGCCTCAGCGGGGATGCCCACTTGCTCGAAAATGTCCGCCCTGTAGATGAGATCACGCGTTGCGATCCCGGAGAAGGGCAGGGCGTATTGCCGTCCCTTATAGATCCCTGCGGCCAGCCCTTGTGGAACGATGCCGCCTGCGAAGTCCCATTTCTCGAGGTGAGATTCGAGCGGCACGAGAATGTCGAGAGACGCGATGGCGCCGAGTGACGCCAACCCATGCGTAAACAAATCGGGAGCGGCGCCGGCTGCGATGGCGGTGAAGATTTCGTCTGTGTCGTAGCTGATGTAGCGGACTTCCACTTCGATGCCGGTTTGGCGTGTGAACCCTTGCACGACCTCTTCGACCCAGGGCTCCGTGTACTGGGTCCAAAAGGTTACGGCGCCGGCCGCGCCAACGCTTTGGGTTCCGACCCATAAAGTGAGTAAGACGACGGCGAGCCACTTGTTGATGCGAAACAACTCTCGACACCTCGCTTGTTATCGCGCAATACGTAGCGCGTGTTAATGATTCAATCATTGGACATGTCCAGAACTTTACCTTCAAGGGAATCATTTGTTTTGCTAATGTGTTGACGACAGGAAACCGCATGGTCAAAGTCCAAGGGATGGAGAGATTGCCTCCGGATTCAGGTGCGGCTCTGATCGATCCGGTAAAGAGAAGGTTTTGTTCGTGAGCAGACCAACGCAATCCGATGTTGCACGACTTGCAAATGTATCGCGCGCCACTGTCTCCATCGTCCTCAGGGGAGACGCCGGCGCTCACATTCCGATCAGTGAAAAGACGAGAAGGCGCGTGCTCGAGGCCGCGCGCGCAATCGGGTATACGCCCAATTACGCCGCTCAAGTGCTCGCCGGAGGAAAAAATCGGCTGATCGGCGTCTTCGCGTACCATCCGTTCTTTCCATACGAAACGGACGACTTTTACTATCCATTCCTACTTGGCATCGAGCGCCAGGCAAGCGTGGAAGATTACAACCTCTTACTGTTCACTCGGTCGCTCGGCAAGGGCGTTCCGAGCATCTACGAGCGAGGGGCGGGCATCCTCGGGTTCGTCGATGGAGCGGTCCTCCTTGGCGGAGCGACAAACCGTGAGGAATTGAGGCGGATCGCGTCCGAAGGGCGGCACTTCGTGTACATCGGTCGACGGGTCGTGGAAGGGCTCGAGATCGACTGGGTTTCAAGCGACTACAAGAGCGCAAGCCATGAGGCGACGCGGCACCTCATCGATTTGGGACATCGCCGCATCGGCTTTTTGGGTGGGCGGGGAACGATGTGGGAGCCGTATATTGACCGGCTCGCCGGATGCCGCGAGGCCGCAGTTGAAAGCGGCGTGCACCTCGAGGTCATTTCGCACGATCGGGCGATCGAAGAAAACGGCCTCGCTGAATGTGTCAAGGATCTCGAGCTCACGGCCTTGATCTGCGGCGACCTCACCATCTTCGCATCGGCCTTAGAGCGACTCAAAGCGTTCAAGGTCCCGGAGGATATTTCGCTCGTCTCGCTTGGAGAAGGATCCGCCGGTCATTCCTTTCCTTTGGGCCTCCGGCCGACGACGGTCAACAACCAAAGGCAAGCGGTGGGCGAGGCGGCCGTTCGCACGCTGGTGCAAAAGATCGAGGGAAAGTCCGAAGGGCCGCAGCAGGTGCTCGTCCCGTGCACACTGGAGATCGGAAACACGTCGGGGCCGCCGCGGCGTTAGTCCAAGGCCGAGCGCTTGTTTATAGGCTGCCGTTTATAAGTCTAGCGGAATCTATGGCGGCGTCACGGCCTGCCATGCCTTGTAGATCGCCTTGGCAATGATGACCACGATCGGACCGGCCACCGCTCCAACGACGCCCCAGAGGAGCGCGCCAAAGAAGATCGCCATGAGCGTTGCGAGCGGGTGTAGGCCGACCGAGTCGCCCACGACTTTCGCCTCTGCGATCGACCGTCCGCCTGCTGCGACGGCGTAGACGACCATCAGGGAGATGGCAAGTTTCACCTCGCCGATGATGAGCAGGTAACCCGCCCACGGCGCAAACGCAACGATGGGCCCGATCACGGGAAGGACATCGAGGACGCCGATCAGGAGGCCCGCCACGAGCCAGTTTTCGACCCCCACGATCAGGAGCCCGATCGTCGTGGTCGCGGTCGTGATGCCGACTAAGATCCCCTGAGCTCGCAGGTACCGCCACGCGACGCGCACCAGATCCCGGATGACGGTCGACACGACCGGCTTGCTGTTTTCCGGAACGAGCGCCCACAAGAAGCGCTTCACGGACGGTAGGTCTTTGCTCATGAAGAACATGGCCACCGGCACAATCAGCGAGACGGTGAGCAGGGTAGGCAGGCCGCGCAAGGCATTTAGGAGTGTGCCGCCGACGCTTACCACGAGCTGCTCCGCAGCTTGGCTGAGCCGCGAGGTGTTTTCCGAAATAAACTCAGCCACGTCCGGAGGAAGGCTCAAGAACGCTTGCGTCAACCGCTCCGTGGTTTCGTTGACAAACGTGACCACCGTGGCCCGGTACCCGGGGAGGGCCTCCATAAACAGCGCGACTTGGTTGACAACGGCCGAAGCAGCCCACGTGGCCAGAAGGCCGCCAACGGCGATGATCAGGATGAGCACGATGAACGCGCTCCAGCCGCGCCCAAGTTTGAGCCTTGTGGCGAGGAACGTGACGACAGGGTCAAGTCCAAGGCTCAGTACGAATGCGATGGCAAATGGGATGAGTCCCGTCAGTATGACGAGGCCGTTTAGCACGAAGAAGGCCACGATAAGCAGCGCAATCGTGTAGCGGACCACGAGTTGCCATTCGGCCCTCGTTGGGAAGATGCGATTCACGATATTTACTCCAACCAGTCGGTCTCGTACTTGTCGGTCTTTGGAACGATACACAAAAACTCGACGGGCCGGTCGCTTCTGTTTTCATACCAGTGCGGCTCCTGAGCGGGAATGAACACCGCATCGCCGGCCTTGACCGTGTGGACCTTTTCGCCAAGGCCCAGTACCATCTCTCCTGACAACACGTACTGCTCATGTTCGATATCCGGATGGCTGTGGCGAGGAATGCGACCGCCAGGGTCGAGCGTAAATTTGCGCGTCACGTATCGAGGCGCGCCGTCTTCCGGGCCTACGAGCACGCTCATGCGAGCGCCCGTAGCGCCTTGGACGACTTGCGCCTGCGTTTTTGCAGAGGACTTGACGATGCCGGACAAGGGGCCCACCTCAACATTGATCTCGTAATATGCGGTCACTTCTGCTTTTTGCCTGGCATATCCTTCGAATATCTCGTTAGCCGTATGTCAGCTATCATGCCGCCACCATCGCTCGGAATGCAGGAACCGAATCCAGCGCGAAAGAAGGCATATTTTAGGCGACGGCGCCCGCTAGGTGTGGCGCCGCCTGTACTCCTTGGTCGTTTGCAGGAGGCGAACGCCACATGTATTTTCTCGAACTATCCCACAATGATCTGCTCGAAGAAGTACTCGACAAGCTGAGGGAGTCTGACCGGGACAAGTTGCTCAAAGCCTACGGCATGGCTCTAAGAGCTCACGAGTGGCGCGGTCAGCGCGCCTTTAACTTGGCTAGGGGTGAAGGCTCTCCGCCGATCGACCACCCCGTGCGTGTGATGTACAGCCTGTATAAGGAGCAAAACGTGCGCTCTGCCGAAATACTGGCTGCTGCCTTGCTCCACGACGTGTTGGAAGTATCGGATATAGAGAAGGCCGAGATCGAAGCCGAGTTTGGCGCGCAGATCGCTTCATGGGTAGAACTGTTGACCCGCAAAAAGGGAATCGATCGCAAAGAGTATGCCATGAAGATCAAAGAAGCGCCCTACGAGGTGTTTCTGATCGAGATGGCAGCTCGGCTCGACAATTTGCGTACGGCCCATCGAAAGAACCAAAGCCTGCAGCCTTACTTCAACGAAACCCACAATCACTACTTGCTCTTTGGTGAGCATCGCAGCAAAGAGCACCCGTCCTTGCGCGTGTACACCGATGCCATGAGGATGATGATGGAAGGCGACTGACCGCGAATCTTGGCGGCGCGTTGCCCAAGATATAGAAAGAGCGCCCGTCCGTGTGGGACGGGCGCTCTTTCTTATACCGCTTCAGGCGTCCAGCGGCGTTTTTCGTATTCGGCGATCGCGTCGGCGTACTGCAGTGTGACGCCGATGTCGTCCAGACCTTCGAGCATGCGATGCCTGCGATAGGAATCGATCTCAAACGGGATTCGCAAGCCGTCTGAGTCGCGGATCTCGCACGCTTCGAGGTCGACCGTAAGGCGGTAACCGGGCGTGCTCTCGGTTTTTTCAAAGAGCGACTGCACCGTCTGTGCGTCGAGCTTGATCGGCAGAATTCCGTTCTGGAAGCAGTTGTTGTAAAAGATGTCCGCGTACGACGGGGCGATGATCGCCTTGATGCCGTAGTCGAGCAAGGCCCAGGGGGCGTGCTCCCGGGACGATCCGCACCCGAAGTTGTCGCGGGTGAGCAAGATCGAGGCGCCTTGATAGCGCTCGGCGTTCAACTCGAAATCAGGGTTGGGCTCTCCATTGTCGAGAAAGCGCCAGTCAAAGAAGAGAAACTGGCCGAAGCCCGTCCGCTCGATTCGCTTGAGGAACTGCTTGGGGATGATTTGGTCCGTATCGACGTTAACGCGGTCGAGAGGGGCGACGATTCCCTCGTGGACGCGAAAAGGTTCAGGCATTTTGGTCACTCCTTAGAGTCTCTCCAGGCGATGCTCGTCTGCGTCTCGCAGGGGCGTTCGGTCGAGCCCTCCTGGCTCTCCCTCACTCGCCAGGAGTCGGCTTGCCGAAGGCAAACGATCTCCAACCTCGATTTCGGCCTCCTGCCCTACGAAGCCTCCGCGACGCCCTGCGCCACGCAAACGAGCAGCGCCTTCTGCAAGTAGTTCAATTTTCCTGACGCCGTTTGGTGGGCGTTTACGAAACGCCGACCATGGCTCCATCCCAGGAGCGGATGTCGACGAAGTGGCCTGCGATGGCGGCCGCTGCAGCCATCTGCGGGCTCACCAGGTGCGTCCGTCCGCCCTTGCCTTGGCGTCCTTCGAAGTTGCGGTTGGACGTCGAGGCGCACCGCTCGCCCGGCACCAAGATATCCGGGTTCATGCCAAGGCACATGCTGCATCCCGACTCGCGCCACTCAAAACCTGCGTCGATGAAGATCTTGTCGAGCCCTTCCGACTCGGCTTGGGCCTTTACTTGTTGAGACCCGGGAACGACCATCGCCCGCACGGTCGGAGCGACCTTTTTGTCGCGCACGACCGCGGCCGCGGCGCGCAGGTCCTCGATCCGCGAGTTGGTGCAGGAGCCGATGAAGACCCGGTCGAGTTTGAGGTCCGTGATGTGCGTGCCCGGCTCGAGGCCCATGTACTCGAGGGCTCGCTCGGCCGCCCTCCGATCCACGTCGCTTTCAAAGTCGTTGGGATCGGGCACACGGCCGTCGACGCCCACCACCATGCCGGGGTTGGTGCCCCACGTGACTTGCGGCGCGAGCGTCGATGCGTCGATCTCGACCCGGCGGTCATACTTGGCGCCGGCATCCGTCGCGAGGCGCTCCCAGCGCTCGACGGCTCTCTCGAACGCTTTGCCCTGCGGCGCAAAGGGACGGCCCTCGAGGTACTTAAAGGTCTTCTCGTCGGGGGCGACCATCCCGGCACGGGCACCGGCCTCGATCGACATGTTGCAGATCGTCATCCGCTGCTCCATGCCGAGATTGCGGATGACGGGCCCCGTGTACTCCACGACGGTGCCCGTGGC
>CAYRIY010000088.1:7493-14490 GCA_964424335.1 uncultured Clostridia bacterium | reverse complement strand
GTCGATCGGGGTGTATGGATGGTTTTGCCGTATCGCAATCTTTGCGCGCCTCCCTTTATTCGGGTTGCTGACCCGATGGTTGACGTCGGCGATTCGTTGACGTGGCCGTCCGCGGGCGGCGCGTGAGCGCCCATATCGGGGCGCGCCATAGCGGGGAATCGCTTAGCTCCCGCGTTCGCAAGGGCGAAATGGGCGCAAGGTAAGGGCGTCCAAACGACTTGAGTGAGGTGAGATGGGCAAGGATGAGGCCGATCCCCCAGATAAACCCAAAGATCCCAAGCGTGCCCGATAAAATGATGAGTGGAAACCGCAGGAGCCGGGAAGGGGCCGACATCGTGTAGATCGGCACCGCGAACGAGGCGATGGCCGTCGAGCCGACGACGATGATGATGAGCGGCGAGACTACGCCGGCCGCGACCAACGCCTGCCCGATCACGAGGACGCCGACGATCGAGACGGCGGTTCCAATCTTGCTCGGAATGCGCAAGCCCGCCTCGCGCACGATTTCAAACTGAAACTCAAGAAAGAGCGCTTCCACGACCGCTGGAAACGGGGTCCCTTCCCGCCCGGCGGCGATCTGAAGGGCCAGGACGGTCGGAATCATTTCGTGGTGGAAGGTCGTGAGCGCTACGTAAAAGCTAGGCAAGGCAAGTGAGAAGGCAAAAGCCACGATCCTCAACCAGCGAATGAAGGTCGTAGCGATCATCCCTTGGTAATAGTCGGCCGGCGACACAAAGAAGTCCCAAAGGGTCGCCGGCAAGATCAAGACCGTGGGGCTGCCGTCTACGGCGATCGCCACCTTGCCGTCGAAGAGGGCAAAGGCTACGCGATCAGGCCGCTCTGTCGACAAGAGCGTTGGAAACAACCAAATGGCCTGGTCGGAAATGAACTCTTCGATGATCCCAGAGTCGATCACGGCATCGATGTCGATGCGGTCGAGGCGCTTTCGAAGCTCTTGCACGACCGAAAGGTCTGCTACCCCTTTCAAGTACATGATGTCCACGGGCGTGCGCGATTTTTCGCCGATGACGCGGCGCTCGATTCTTAGATCCGGGTGGCGGACGCGCCGACGAATCAGCGCGGTCGTCGTCTCGAGCACCTCGGTGAATGATTCGCGGGGCCCGCGAATCGTGACTTCATTCTCGGGCTCGGAAATCGAGCGCGCCGGGACCTTTTGAGCCGAGACGACGAGCGCTTCGTTCGAGCCGGAAAAGAACAGAGCAGCGTCTCCGCTTAAGATTGATTGGATCGCTCGCCCCATCGTTGACACGTTTTCAACACGAGTGGCTGAGACCAACGATCTCGCCAGATGCACGGCCGCGTTCGACCGAGTCAAGACCGTGTCTCGGGCGCAGGCGATCAGTTGGGTGATGACCTGTTCGCTTATGAAGGCGGTGTCGCAAATTCCGTCTACGTACACCAGGAGCGCCGTCGGGTGATAGGTCGCGCCCAGAGACAGGGAGTGGAAGACGATGTCGGGACTCTCACCGAGCGATGCTC
This sequence comes from uncultured Clostridia bacterium, assembly GCA_964424335.1. GTDB lineage: Bacteria > Bacillota > Limnochordia > DTU080 > RSA5 > CAYRIY01. Next base: position 12,990 of record CAYRIY010000088.1, on the reverse strand, counting down.
GCAGACGTTCCCAGTTTACCTCGAGGTCTTTGTCGATGTCGTCTGGGCCTGATCTGATACGCTTCGATTGTGGGCTCACGATGGACACCCTTTGCCAAAAAGGGCCGCGGGATTGCTCGCAGCAGGGCATTGATGATTGACATAAAGTAGTGTTTGCCGAAGTGAGCAGTCTATTCCATTTAAAGCTGGCTTTGGTGAGTTTGTAATACTTCGTCCAAGTGTGCCATGCAATCAATCGGCGATCCAAAGGAGGAGTCTATGCCGACGAGTCGAGAACGTAGCTTCGAAATATCGCGGCCGTGTAGGCGGCCGGGAGATGCAGCAGGCAATCAGGGTGAGCGAAGGAGACGGACCACGTGAGTAGGATCGGCGTTGGAATCATTGGAACGGGTGGCATTGCCAGGGCGCATGTGAGGGGTTATGCGAGCTTGGCCGATCGCTGCCGGATCGTCGCGGTCGCCGACATCGACCGGGATCGAGCCGAGCAGGCGGCAAAGGAGGCGGGCGAGGACGTAGCCGCATTTGACGACTTCCAACACTTGTTGGAGCGCGAAGACGTGCAACTCGTCTCGATCTGTACGCCGCCGTTTGTTCATGCCCAGATCGCAATCGCAGCGCTTCGGGCGGGCAAACACGTGCTTGTCGAAAAGCCTATGGCCGCCTCGTTGGCGGAATGCGACGCGATGATCGAAGCTGCAGAGGAGAGCGGAAAAAAGCTGGCGGTTGTCTTTCAAAACAGGTGGCGCCAGGATTGGAGGATGCTGAAGGCGGTCGTCGACAGCGGAGCTCTTGGGCGGATGCTCCTGGGCAAGGTGGACCTTCTTTGGTACCGCGGGCACAAGTACTACGACGTCTGGTGGCGCGGCACGTGGGAGCGGGAGTGCGGCGGCGTCACGATCAACCACGCGGTGCACAACATCGACGGGTTTTTGTGGCTCATGGGCGAGCCTGAGAGCGTCTACGCAGAAATGGACGCGCTTGATCGAGCGATCGAAGTCGAAGACTTCTCGACGGCGATCGTGCGCTTTAAGAGTGGGGCGGTCGGGCAAATCTTGAGTACCGTGCTCGCACAGCAAAATACCGATCGCGTCGAAGTGAGCGGCACGAGGGCCGGCGCCGGCCTTCCCTGGAGCGTTTCCGCCGTGCAGCAGCGCGACGACGGGTTTCCCATGGACAACCCCGAGGTGAAAGCTGAGGTTGAAGCCATCGCGGCCCGAGTGCCGGCGCTCGAACACAAGGGTCATGCCGCCCAGATCGAAGACTTGCTCGATGCGATCGAGGAGGATCGCAAGCCTTTGGTCGACGGCGTCGAAGGGCGTCGAGCGGTCGAGCTCATCACGGGGATCTACATGTCGGCGACGCTCGGTGCCCGCGTCGGATTTCCTTTGGATAAAGCGAGCCCCTTCTACACGACGGACGGGCTTAGAAGCGCGGTCAAACGTCACGGGAAAGGCGAGTGAAGACGGACCCGTGACCGGTTGTCGGTCCGCCGAAAGGTCTTGAGCCCAAAGTACAAGACCATCGGCGGACCGGCCGGCGCGTGGGCGTTAGGATGGTCACGCCACGACAAACTGCCGCCTCACCTTGAGCAGCGAGGCGCCAAATAGAGCCAGGCCGAACGCCGTCAAGCCGCCGATCTGGGGGAGAGCCGACGCCAAGCCACTGCCTTCCATGATCACGGCGCGCATGGCGATGGTCATGTGGTAGGTCGGAGTCATGCGGGCGACCCAGAACATTTTCTCCGGCAGCATCTCAACGGGCATCGCGGCGTTGCCCCAGAAAATTAGCAGCATGAATATGCACATCGAAAGCGCCAACGCCGCGGTCTCGCCCTTGGCCAGAGTGCCTACGACGAGCCCCATGGACATCGTTACGAATGCGCTCACGAGAACGACCACGAGCGTGCCGAACACATCGGCGGGGAACGGCACACGAAAGACGAGCGCTGCGAACGCAAACAAAATGGCCGTCTGCACGAGCGCCATCGCCATGTTTGCCAAGACTCGTGTGGCTGCCCACACGCCCATCGAGAGCGGTGTGCTGAACAGGTGGCGCATGGCGCCCGATTGCCGCTGGATGCTGATCGAGATTCCAAGGGTCATCAGACCTGCGCTGAGGAGCATCACCGCGAGCTGCCCCGGTATGAGGTGATCGAAGATGTTGCCCATGGCGTTTTTCGAGAATGCCGTCGCAAAGAGCGTCAGCAAAATGAGGGGAAATGCGAGATTGAAGAACAGGGCGATCTTGTTTCGGTAGAGGCCCTTGAACTGAAACGAGGTCATCTGGATTAGGCTGTGCATCGTGCGATTCAATGGTCGACACTCCTTTTGAAAAAGCTCCGCAGTCGCTGATCGTTCACGTGGCACATGAACAGTCAGCGACTGGCGAGCGCCATAAACACATCGTCCATGGTCGCGCTTCGGGTGCGCAGATCGCCGAGTGAGAGTCCGGTCCTTTGGGCGTGCATCGCGAGCGCCATCAGGCTCGTTGCGGTGTTGGACGTGTAGAGGAGCACTCGGCTTTCGACCAGTTTGATCCCTGTCACGCCGTCGAGCGAGGCAAGCGGCGCCGCGTCGATGTCGGGACTTGAGAGCTCCATCTCGATGACGCTCTCCGGCCCGTATTTTGAAATGAGCGCCCTCGGCGTGCCGCACGCGAGCACTCGTCCCCGATTCATCACGACGACCCGATCGCACAATTGCTCGACTTCGTCCATGTAGTGCGAGGAAAGGATGATCGCACGCCCATGTTCCTTGAGACTCAAGATGATGCTCCAAAGGGCGCGCCGCGATTGCGGGTCGAGACCTGTCGTCGGTTCGTCCAAAAAGACGACGTCGGGGCGGCCGATCAGCGCAAGAGCCAGCGCGAGCCGCTGCCTCTCTCCTCCGGACAGGGTCTCCGTTCTTGCTTTGGCCTTTTCCTTTAGATGAAATTGGCTTAGCAGGTCTCCTACGGGCGCGGGGTCTTCGTAAAAGCTCGCGTAGAGCGCGAGGAGCTCGCGCACAGTCACTTCCGCAGGCATACCAGCCTGTTGCAGGCTGATGCCGATTCGATTGCGCACGGCTCGGTGATCTTTAAAGGGATCCAATCCACAGATCGTGCATGTTCCCGCGTCCGGCCTGCGAAGGCCCTCCATCATCTCGATCGTCGTCGTCTTGCCGGCGCCGTTGGGGCCGACGATGCCGACGATCTCCCCGGCGTCGACTTCGAGGTTGACGCCGTCGACGGCGAGGACGTCGCCGTAGCGCTTGGTAAGGCCGCGGGCCACCACTCTTTTCTTGGGCACTTGCGCTCTCCTCCTACGGTCTTTCTAGGGTTTATAGTAGCGGGAAGAGGGCCCATCGCCCATCGCCGTCCCGGGCGTACTTTCAGGGCGCGATCGGGTGAGGGGAGGTCACCCGATCGGGTGATCCTGCGGATGAACGATGAGGCGTCCAGCGCCATATCAAAGGGCGATAAGTCCAAGCCGAATCGCTTTGGTCACCGCCTGCGTCCGATCGCTTACCTCGAGTTTTTGAAAAAGGTTGCTGATGTGGGTCTTGACCGTGTTTTCGCTGATGAACAAGTGGGACGCGATTTCCTTGTTGGAAAGGCCTTTCGCGATGAGGTTCAAGATGGCTTGCTCACGTTCGGTCAACGGGTCGCGGCCTTGGGTTTCGGCGGAGCCGCCTTGTTGAATGACCTGCGTGAGCTTTAGCACGATTTCAGGGGGAAGGAGCGTGCCTCCGCTTGCCACCGTACGAACGCCTGACAGGAGCTCTTCGGGTTGGGCGTCTTTCAGTAAGTAACCGCGCGCGCCGGCCTGGATGCCTTGCCAGATCAGTTCGTCGTCGTCGTACGTCGTGAGGATGAGCACGGCGACTTTCGGCCATCTCCGGCGAATCTCCCGAGTCGCTTCGACTCCGCCCATCACGGGCATCTGTAGATCCATCAACACGACGTCCGGTGAAAGACGTTCAAGGCATTGGAGCGCCTCTTCGCCCGTGCCCGCTTCTCCCACGACTCGGAGGTTGGGCTGTTGCTGCAAGAGCGCCACGAGGCCGGCACGGACCACTTTGTGGTCGTCGACGACCAACACGTCGATTGGAGCGCTCATCAATCGTCACCTTCCACTTATTGAACTTGGGTTTATCCGTTTGCTTCCGAGGCGTCTCGAACGTCCGGACCCCCTGGAATCACAAGCCGTACCTCGGTCCCGATGCCGGGCGCTGAACGCAACGTGAGGTCGCCGCCAAGGAGACGGGCCCGCTCCCGCATCCCGTAAATGCCAAACCCGCCCCCGGTCGGTCCGGGCGGTTTGTGGAGCGGGAGCGCGTCGGGGTCAAATCCGATTCCGTCGTCTTTCACACTCAAAAGGACGGCGCCCGAAGCCGCTCGCAGCGAGACGTCAAGTCGGCGCGCCCGTGCGTGTTTTGCAGCGTTGTGGAGCGCCTCCTGGGCGATGCGCAAGATGACTGCGGCGGTCTCCGGCTCGAGCGGTTCGACGCCGTCTTCGACGTCGAGGCTTGTTGCGACGCCGGTCCGCTTTTGGACGCGATTCAACTCGTCGGCGAGCGCTCCTTTCAGGCCGCGGCCTTCGAGGCGCTCGGGCCGCAGGTTCCAGACCGATCGCCGAGCCTCCTCCAAGCTCTCCTTGGCGAGGGCTTCCGCCTCGTCTCGGTGAAGGGCGATGTCTTCGGGTGTCGATGCGCCGCGCATCGCTCGCAGGTGCATGAGGATGCCCATAAACCCTTGGGCGAGCGTGTCGTGGATCTCGCGAGCGATGCGGTTGCGTTCCTCCGTGATGGCAAGGCGGCGCAGCCTCCGCTCGGCGGCGAACAGGCGAGCGTTTTCGAGCGCGATGGCGACCTGACCTGCGATGGTGCGCATCGTAAAGAGGTCGTCTTCGTCAAAATCCCGCTCCGCCAGGCTTTGCACGACGATGGCGCCGATCGTGCGCTCGCCGAGGCGAATGGCGGTGGTGAGCTGGGTCTTGGCATGTATTCCATCCACGATGGGCGTCGTCTCGTGGGTGACTTGGGCTTCGCCCTCAGCCGATTCAAAAAGGTGGCGGGCGGTTGGTTCGCTCCTTGCGAAGACCCTGCCGAGCGGCAATTCCGAAATGCCGCGAGCGGCGCACGCAGAGAGCACCAAATGCCGCCCGTGTTCCTCAAATATGGCCACGACATCGTAGGAGAACGTGCCGCGCACGAGTCGAACGACGAACGGCAGGAGCTGGGCAGGTTCGAGCACGGATGCGACTTGGGCGCCGACTTGTCCGAGCGCCCTAAGGTGATCCGCCTTGCGGTCGAGGGCAGCGGTACGCTCACGCACCTGCGCCTCGAGGTCCCGAGTCGCCGAGTCGAGCTGGACGGCCAATGTTTCAAGCGTCTCCTGGATCTGCGCGCACAGGCCTTCGAACTGTATGCTTGGCCGAGCGTTCAAATTGCCCTCTCGAATCCGCCGCGCGGCTGCGGCAAGCTCGTTCCAGGGGCGTGCGATTCGATGTGCGGCGATG
>CAYRIY010000088.1:0-7483 GCA_964424335.1 uncultured Clostridia bacterium | reverse complement strand
GCGGGCAAAATGAGCCACAGCCCTTCGGCTGCCATGACGCCAATGTAGTACAGCAGGAGTAGGGGGCTGATCGAGAAGGCCCCAAAGAGGATAAAGAGTCGAACATGAAGAGGCATCTCTTGGATCAATGAAACTCTCGCTTCCCGATATGCTTCGATGTTGCGGCGCTTTTGTTGGATTATATCCTTTGACGATTCGCCGGGGAAGGGGCTCACCGGTCGAAGCACCTCCGGCGTTGGATAGGAATATTTTGCTATCATCAAATCGCGCAGCGAGGAGTCGACCAAGATGAATGTGGCGTCAAGGGATATTTTGTGGAATGCATTTGGCAACAGGCACGATCGGGGCGAACGGTCCCCGTCGCGTCCCGGGCGAGTGTTTCGGGCGCGCCTAAGCGGCCTGAGCGAGGTGCCGCCGGTCTTGACTGAGGCGAGCGGTTCGTTTGAGGCCCGCCTTACGGATCAAGGAATCGAGTACACGCTCACGTACGAGAATTTATCGACACCGACGCTCTTTGCGCACATCCACTTTGGTCAGCCGGGCGTCAACGGAAACATCATCGCCTTTCTCTGCGGCGGTGATGACAAAGGGGAGTGTCCCGACGAAGCGGGAACGGTGACGGGCGTCCTGGGAGCGGAAGACATTCGAGAGATCGAAAGTCAAGGGCTTGAAGCGGGCGACCTCGAGGGGGCCTTGCGAATCATCAGATCGGGCGCCGCGTACGTCAACGTGCATACGGAAGCATTTCCCGGCGGAGAGATCCGCGGACAAATTCGGTAGCTTTTTATCAAGCCGACGTCAATCTTCGGGTTTTGACATGGGCGGGCAGGACGGGATTGGCAGTGTAGGCGCCTTATGTCAAAACCTTGGCGACGGCAACGGAATATTGGAGGAACTGTTTGTTCACTGTCGAATGATTTCGTAAGCGCTAACGAAATGAAATGGGGGAATATTGATGCGCCGATGCCGTGTAACGATTCTGCTTAGCCTGTGTGCATTGATCGCCGTGTGCGGGCTTTCGCTTGCCCAAACGACGACGATCACATTCATGCACTGGGGTGGGAACGAGAGCTACATAGAGCGATACGAGCGCCTGATCGCGGAGTTTGAACGGTTAAACCCCGACATCAAAGTCGAACGGGTGGGAGGCGGCTCCGGCGCAGATTATGTCGAGGCGGTCGTGACGCGGATCGCCGGCGGCGTCGCTCCGGACACGTTCATGATCGACCTCCAATACATCCAGTTCTTTGCCGACCTCACGCTCGACCTGATGCCTTTTGCCGACAAGTCCGGCTGGGACTGGGAGAACATTCCGGCTGCAGCCCGCGACATCATGATCCTCGACGGAAAGTTCATCGGCACGCTCGACTCGATCTCACCGAACGTCTGGTTTTACAACGCCGACAAGTACAACGAAGCGGGCCTTGAAAATCCGACGAGCCAGTGGCAGCGGGGCGGTTGGACGTGGGCCGACTTCTTGGACGCCTCCCGCAAGCTGACCAGGGTCGACGGGGAGGGCAACACGCTCGTTTGGGGCAACGCGGCGGGTACGGGCCAGGCGCTCAACCGCCTCTTCATGTGGTCAAACGGAGCGGCCGAATACGATGATCCTTACAAGCCCACGCGCAGCCTCTACGACGCGCCGGAAGCAATCGAGGCAGTGCGATTCGTGCAGCAAATGCAGGTCGATGGGATTTCCCTCCCGTTCCCGCAAGGGACCAATGGCCCGTTCCGCCGAGGCGACGTGGCGATGATGGCGCGGTGGTCGAGCGGGATTCCGACCTTTGGTCTCCAAGCCGATTTCGACTTCGGAATAGCGCCGTATCCCAAAGGCCCGTCGGCAGGAGGTCGCTACGCCTCGGACATCGGAGCGTCGGTCTTTTCGGTTGCCAAAGATAGCAAAAATGCCGAAGCGGCGTGGAAGTGGGTCTCGTTCCTCGGGGGGGCGGAGGCGGCTCAAGTGTTCGCCGAGGAAGGTCCGGGCATTCCGATCCGAAGGGGCGTTCAGATCGGGTTCCTTCCTGACAATTTGATCGACGGGCTCGACATCTTGTTTCAACTCGTCAGCTTGCCGAACGACGGCAACCAGGTTCGCCTGGTCAGCAAAAATGCAGCCGAGATCAACCTCATCGTCGACGACAACATGGCGCCCATCATGCGCGGTGAAATCCCCGCAGAGACGGGGATGGGCGAGATTGCCCGGTTGGTCAACGCATTTCTCGCCCAAAACCCGCAGTAAATTCCGGGAAGACATCGGCATAATCGCACTCTGCGGCCCGCAACCTTTAACAAAGGGAGCGGGCCGCTTTTGACGTAAAGGGGGATCTCAAGGTGGCGATGTCAATGGATGGCAAAGCGTATCGGCCGATCGACTGCGGATTTCACGATGAGTTGCTCGCCAGGGCGTCACTTAAAGGGCCGGTCGAGATCGTGTACATCGACGCAAACGGGGACGAGTCAAGGCGCTTTGAAACGATCGACGACGTGTACACGAAGGATTCAGCGGAGTATATGCGGCTAGAGAGCGGGACCGAAATCCGGCTCGACCAACTCGTGCGCGTCGACGGCGTCGATGCGCCGGAGAGCCCGCGCTAAATCCCCAAGGGATCAGCGCGGGCTTACGCGATCAATGGCCCAGCGGCCGTCTTCAAAGCGGTAGACTGTCCTGCCTGTGGGAAAGCGCTCTTCCCGGATCTTGCCGTACGGCGTGTCGAGCACGAACGAGGCGGATTCGGGGTAGAAGTTGTATACGGCGTACGTCTTGAGCGGCGGGTCGGCGAGAAGTCGAACCGGGGTAGCGCCCGTAGTTTCGAGCGCCGCATCGCCCACGACGACGCGCCCCCGCTCCGCCGTCGCAGCGCTCGGGCTCGAAAAGATCTCGGGCTTATAAGGCTCTCCGTTCACATACCGGCGGCCTGGATCCGCGTCCAGGTGGGAGAGGGAGATCTCGAGCGATACCACTTGATCGCGGTAGGAGACCGCGCGGATGTTTTCGGCCAACTCGTCCCTCACCTCGGCCGACTGGAGACGTCGCCGCAGACGCTCGAGCGGCGGGGCCTTGCCGCCCGACTCATCCTCGACCAAGATTGCAACGCCGTTTTGCACAGAAAGAAGCCTCTCCGCGGGAAACGTCCGCGGCTCGCCCTTGTAGTTGACGAGCGAAATGACGAGCATCTCCTCACGGACGTCGATCTCGACGGCGTTTTGCCTTCCCATGTCGGTGAGCTCGAGCGGAAGGATGGCAAAGGCGATCGGGCCGTCCTCGATCAAGATCGGCGCGCCCACCGCCGAGACGGCGGGAAACCGATCGACCTTGCGGTCGCCGAGGTAGATGGCGTCGACGGGGTCCCATGCGGGTATGCAGATCTCGAGGGTGAGCGCGTCGGCCTGCCCTGCGAAGGGCCTTGGGCGGTAAAGCGCAAGCGCCGATCCCTCGTGCTGCAGGACGTTCTTGATGCCCTGGTCTTGGAGGTTGGCCTGGCGAAAGGTGTACGAGCTTCCTTCCCTGTACCGAAAGAAGGCGACCTTGTGGTCGTTCATCGACCGAACCGGCGATCGCTTTGCCCACTTGAGCGCCGGAGCGTCCATTTGGCCGCCGGTGCCCGTCGGCCGCGAGGCGGAGCCCAGTGAGTACGACCCTGTCTGATAACAGTACGTGTCGACGGGGCCTGAGGGCATGGACCACAGCCCATACACGTAGCCATATGTCGACGAGCGCATCTTGAGCGTGTACGGGTACGCCTTTTCGATGGCCAAGCGAACGAGGCGCTCGGGCGCGTAAAAGTCGACGGAAGCGGCGTGAACGGCGTTCGCGATGTCGCCCGCATGATTTGCCCACCACGCCGTCTCCGTGTCAAAGAAGACGCCCCCCGGGAGGATCGCATGCAGGATGTACTTGAGCAGGCCCGTGCCTCCGATCGTGTTCTCCATGTACGAGCGGGAGTGGGGGGCCGCCGACTGCTGGGTAGGCGGATGCCAGTGGCTTAAAGTGTCCATCAGCATCAGCTCTTGGTAGAGGATGCCCCAGGCCCGGGTCTCGGCGTCGGTGGACCAGTTGGCGAGGAGCGCGGCCGGAATGAGCTGGGGGGCCGCATACGTCGGGCTGTTAAACTCGGAGACGCACCCTGAGTATCCGGCGTTCGCATACGGGCGGCCCACCCCGACCGCGAGTTTGCGCGAGAGGCTCCGCAGTTTTTCCACGCCTGAGAGCCGCACGTCTTCGTCTTGTAAGATCTCGCCTGCAAGAACTTGGATCGTCGCGCATTTGAACGGGTGATTGGTGTTGGAGAAGGAGAAGTCGTACCGGTAGATCCTCCCGGGCGGCGCGCACGCCTCCTTCAAAGCCTCTTTTAGCCTTTGGACCGACTCGGGGCGGAGGGCGTCGTGAAACTTGAAGTACAGGTGCAAAAACGCGATCAACAAGTCGAAGTGGTAGTCGTCGGCTTTCGTTGACTCGGGTCGCGAGCGGTCTTTCGCGCCCGGGGCGATGCTTTGAAAGCACCGGTTGAGTTCGTCAAACTCGCCGCGCTCAGCCTTGAGTGTCGCATAGGCGCCATAGATGCCCTGGTGCGGCTTTGGCATCCCTTTGCGGCGGAAAAACTCCTCGGCCGCTCTTAGCAGCGCTTCTTTTTGTTCGGATCGTGGTGCCTGGCGTAGTTGCGATTGCATGGACTCACACGTCTTTCATTTGGACGTCGCAGATGATGCGCTTCAATCATCCGTGGTGATGCCCTTCGATCATCCGTGGCATCATGCCATCACCTTTCCGTAAGCGCTAACGGATTCCTTCCACGCTCGAAACCTTTCGCGAACAGGGCAGTCGAAGAAACAGTCGAACATCTCGAAAGGCGATGAACGTACAATGCTGGCCATAGAGAGGGGCGCCGACGTGACCGAGCGCATCCGCGCGTTTTTGGATTCGATCCAAACGCCTGACCGGGAGTTTGGTCCACACCCGTTTTGGTTTTGGAACGACGACATCGATGAAGAAGAGCTCCTGCGACAGCTCCAAGCCTTTTATGATGCGGGCGTCGGCGGCGTCGTCATTCACCCGCGCACCGGGCTCTCGCGCCGGGTGGGGTACCTCACCGAAGCGTACTTTCGCCTCGTAAGGCGGGTGGTGAGAGAGTGCGCACGCCTTGGAATGAAGGTCGTGCTCTACGATGAGTGCTCGTATCCTTCAGGATCGGCCTCCGGGCGCGTCGTGGCGGAGAACCCCGATTACGCGGCGCGTGCGCTCGCATTCACCGACCGGGCGATCGAAGGACCGACCGCTCTGTACTGGCGCCCTCATCTTAGCCGCTCCCTTGTGGATCGCCTCGTTTCGGTCTCGGTCGCCCGGTTGATCGGCGAGGAAGGCGGCGTGCAGCGCATCGATCCTGAAACGCTCCGGCTCCTCGAGTTTGACGAGCGCGGCCTCGTCCGCCTCGACGTCGGAGAGGGACGGTGGCTTGCCATGGCGTGCATCGACACGCCAAGCGGCGGGCGCATCCGAGGGGCGCACGGCGAAGAGGACGACGGCATGGCGTTGGCCCCGCCCGCCGGAGACTTGATGAACCCTGAGGCGGTCTCGGCGTTCGTCCGGTTGACCCACGAGGCTTACTCCGAGCACCTCAAAGATCATTTCGGCACCACCGTCGTCGCCATGTTTACGGATGAACCGAGCCCGCTTGGCCGCGGGGCCAAGCGAAACGTCCGTCCGTTTACCAACGGATTTGATGCATATTTGCAGGCGCAGGTGGCCGGCGAGTCTCCCGCGCTGCTGGCAGCGATCGGCGGCGACGTGCGCGCCTGGCTGCCGGCGCTGTGGGTTGACTTTGGCCCGCACACCGCGGCATTTCGTGAGACGTACGAACGGGCGGTGCACCGCAGGGTCGTCGACGTGTTCTACCGCGCCCAGGCGGATTGGTGCCAAAAGCGCGGCATCGCCCTCACCGGACACCCAAGTGAGAGCAACGACATGGCGAGCCTTTCCACATTCGACTGGCCGGGGCAGGACATGGTGTGGCGCTGGGTGGTTCCGGGAAATCAGAGCGGCCTGCACGGCCAGCACAGCGTCGCCCCGAAGGCTGCGACGAGCGCAGCGAGGGCGACGGGAAAGCGACGGATCGCATCGGAGCTATTGGGCGCGTACGGATGGAAGCTCACGCTCGATGAGGCGAAGTGGCTGATCGACTGGCACCTCGTGCGCGGGAACAACTTCCTAATGCCGCACGCCTACTTCTACTCCGTGCGCGGGGGACGGGCGTTCGAAAGCGAGCCCGATCTGTTTTTGCACAACGCCTGGAGACCGTATGCCAAGTTGATCAACGAGTACATCGCCCGCGTCTGTTCCCTGCTAACAGACTGCGAGCACGTGTGCGACGTGGCCGTCTTGGGGGAAGGGCGCGCCCTGCCGTGGCGGGCGGCAGCCTTTCTATACACATCTCAGGTGGATTTCCTCTACATCGACGAGGCTCAGGCATCCGGCGCGGAGGTCGACTCGTCGAGAGGGTTGCTGCGCGTGGGCAAACAGGCCTACAGGGTCGTGATCGTCGATGGGAGACCGCCGCTTGGCCGCCGCGCCAAGGCCGTGCTGGCCGACTTTAAAGCAAGCGGCGGGCTCGTCCTGGACCTTTCAGATTGCGGAGACGGTTGCGATACGGCATGGATCGAGCAGGTCCGCGCTCGTTCCGCGGCCGCCGTGCGTCCGGATGGGAGTATTCCCGACCTCCGGGTCATGCGCGTGCGCAAGTCCGGGCTCGAGGGTTTTTTCCTCACAAACGAGGGCGAGTCGGCCTTGAGCGGCGTTTTGACGCTTCCTGTGCGCGGCCGGGCGGCATGGTACGATCCGTTGACGGACGAGACCTGCGAAGCGAGCCTTTTCGAAGAGGGGGCCTCGAGCGCCAAAGTCGCAGTAGAGCTGGAACGCAGGGCGTCTCGCCTGCTCCTCGTCGACCCGGACGCGCCACCGGCGCTTCGCGCCGTGGAGGCCGGCGTCGCGCGGTCAGGTGAAAATCGTGTCGCGCTCTCCGCACCGGGCCCTTGGACCGTGTCGACGTTGGACGGCGCCGCAGTCGACGTCCCCGCCCCGGGGGATTGGTGCGCGGCGCCTGACCTCGAACGATTTAGTGGGACACTTTGTTACCGCACCACCGTCGCGCTCGATGCGATCCCGCGCAGCGTCGAGATCGATCTCGGCATGGTGGGAGACATTGCCGAGGTCTACGTCAACGGCTCGCTGGCGGGGGTGCGCCTGTGGGCGCCGTATCGGATCGTGACCCGCGGCGTTCTGTGGCGCGCCGGGAGCAACACGATCGAGGCGCGGATCACCAACTCCTCCGCCAACGCCTACGAAGGGGCGCTTCGGCCATCGGGGCTATTCGGCCCGGTCCGACTATTCATCGAAAGGCCGTAGCCTCTGCTTTTGATATAACGCGCTTTCTTGAAGCTGAGGACGAAGATTGGCCAGCGTCGCTGCGATGCGGGCGATGTGTTGATGCGC
>CAYRIY010000087.1:0-15002 GCA_964424335.1 uncultured Clostridia bacterium | reverse complement strand
CCCTGATTCCCACTGTGGTCTTGTACACCATCATCGATTCGTACGCGTCTGTCAACAACAAGATCATGGAGGTCATCAGAACGACGACGTTTCAAGGCATGGGCTACGGCGTCAGTTCGGCGATGGCTTGGATCTTCTTTGCGTTGATCGCCGTCACTTTGGCCGTATTGATCGGCATCATTTCTCGGTGGGTCATTTACCAGGAGTAGCGGACGCCGCCGATATCCGGGAGGGCACAGGCCATGGCGCAATTTCCTGAGGCGATAACAAAAACCGAACGTTCCGAGGCCATGCGCTCGGAAACGAAGCCTTCCGCTCCACGCATGAAGCGGCGGTTCCACCGCTCCCGCGTACTGGGAATCGCTTGGGCCCTCATCAGGACGCTCTTATTGTTTGGGATGGGCTACATCATTTTGTTTCCCATCTTGGTGAAGATCTCCAGCTCATTCATGGGCTTTGAGGACCTCTTTGACAGCAGCGTCAATTGGATCCCGAGGCGGTTTACCCTGGAGCACTACCAGACTGTCTTTCTGGCCATGGAGTATCCCAAGACTTTGCTTCATTCGGCCGTGTTGGCCGGCGGCGTGAGCATCCTGCAGGTCGCGTCGTGCATGCTTGTGGGCTACGGGCTGGCTAGGTTCGACTTTCCCGGCAAGAGACTACTCTTTGCCTGCGTCATCTTTACCTTGATCGTACCGCCCGAACTGATGCTGGCGCCGCTGTACATCAACTTGCGCTACTTCGATCTTTGGGGATTGATTCCGGGCGGCGGCTTCAACCTGCTCAACACGCAATGGCCCTTTTACTTGATGGCTGTCACCGGAACGGGCATCCGCAACGGGATCTTCATCTACCTGATGCGTCAGTTTTTTAAGGGGATCCCAAAGAGCTTGGAGGAGGCGGCTTACGTGGATGGCGCGGGCCCTTTTCGCACTTTCTTTTACATCATGGCCCCGGCGGCCCTCCCGCCTGCGCTCGTCACGTTTGTCCTGTCGTTTGCCTGGCAATGGAACGACTACTTTTACACGACCACATTCTATCAGTCGGGCTCAGAACTTCTAACGCACAAGTTTTTGGGTGTCAATATCGCATTTGCCGGTTGGTACCGCGAGGTCTTCGGCATGAGCCCGCCTTTCGAATTGCACTCTGTCATTTCCAACGTCGCCGCGCTCTTTTATATCGCGCCGCTCTTGATCGTCTTCGCCTTCTTGCAGCGCTACTTTATGGCGAGCATCGAACGTTCGGGCACCGTCGGTTGATCGACGCGGCCTTTTGTCCCGGGTATGGGAGGTTTAAGGGTATGTCAGGCCGGCTTGAGACAAGCAGGTTTCGATGCATATGCATTTTCACCGTGTGCTTCGCGCTGATGCTGGGCGCGCTCGCGTTGAGCGCGGACCGCACGGGGGCGACCGCAACCGTGACGTCCGAATCGGTGGGGAACCCCCTCACGGCGTACAGGCCCAAAGCGTCTTACGATCAGTATCTGGATCGGTTTGCGGGCGCGGCCAGACCCCCGTTGGAGGTGGACGTTCCTGTTTGGAACGTCTCGAGCGCCGAAGGTGACGTGGAGATCGTGACGAACCTTGGGGATTACGCCGGGGAAGCGGTCTTGACCGGCGAGACGGGCTATGTGGAATGGGAGTTTGAAGTCCCGGAGGCCGGCTTTTACAACATCGAGCTCACCTATTACCCGGCTGCGGGTCGAGGCATTGCGATTCAAAGAGAAATTCAAATCAACGGCGAGGAGCTCTTTGCAGGCGCCGACACGTTGGTCTTTCACCGGGTGTGGACCGACGAGGGCCCCTATATCATCGACACGGCCGGAAACCACATTCGGCCGCGGCAAGTCGAAGCGCCGGCTTGGCAGACGGTCCTCTTGCGCGACTCGATCCGCTACGAGGACGAGCCGTACCGCTTTTACTTCGAAGAAGGGATCAATCGGCTCCGCCTCGTCGCGCTTGCCGAGCCGATGGCCATCGCAGGGCTGAGATTGCTTCAGGACGAGGTCCCGCCTTCCTACGACGAGGTCGCGAGAAAATACGAGGCGCAAGGTTATAGGCCTATCCGCGACGTCTTCATCAAGATTCAAGGTGAGGACGCCAACACGAGGTCCGACCCGTCGCTATCCGCCGTCTTTGACCAGGGCGATCCGACAGTCGAGCCCTATCATCCGGCCCAGATTAGGCTCAATTCCATCGGCGGGCACCGGTGGCAGTATGCCGGCGATTGGATCACGTGGGAGTTTGAGGCGCCTGAGGACGGCTTGTATCAGATTGCACTCAAGGCAAAGCAGGATCTGTACCGCGGCACGTACAGCACGCGGACGGTCCTGTTGGACGGTGAAGTTCCCTTTCGAGAACTGCAAAACGTGGAATTCGGCTATTCCTCCCGATACCAAATGCGGGTGCTCGGGGATGCCGACGATGAACCTTTTTACTTTTATCTGACGCGGGGCAGACACACGCTCACGCTGGAGGTCTCGCTCGGCCGGGTCGCTCCAATCCTCAAGATGGCCGAGGAGAGCCTTTATAACCTCAACACCATCTATCGCCGGATCATTATGATTACGTCCGGCAACCCGGACCCGCTTCGCAGTTATCAATTGGAAAAGCGCATCCCCGGCCTCATCGAAAGCCTTAAGGAGCAGATCGAGATCGTCGGCATGATGGCGCGTGACTTTGAAGAGGTGACTGGTGAGCGTGGCGGCCACAGCGCGGTGTTGCGGGACTTGCAGCGCCTGTTGCAAAGGATGGTGGACCGCCCCCACGCGATTCCGCGGGTGCTGGCCGAATACCGCGACGCTATCGGGAGTCTGGGCACGTGGGTGGTCTCCACGCGCAACCAACCTTTGCAGATCGACTACATCATTGTCGCTTCGGCGGAGCAGCAACTGCCGCGGGCTAAACCCACGCACCTTGAGACGTTGATCCACGAGATCAAGGCATTTGCGGCCTCGTTTTTCCACGATTACACCGGGGTGCCCGACATCAGTGCAACGGCGGGCCTAGGCGCTTTGGCGACACAGGCGCCCCAAAGGCCGCTCAAAGTGTGGCTCGGATCCGGGCGCGACCAGGCGCTGGTGCTAAAGCAGATGATCGAGGACTCCTTCACGCCCGAGACCGGCATTCCGGTCAAGTTGGAGTTGATCACCAACATGGGGTCGCTGCTCGTGCCGGCGACCATCGCGGGTACGGGTCCTGACGTGGCCCTCGGCGCGGCAAACATGGAGCTGGCGTTCCGCGGCGCCGTCGTTGACCTGACTCAATTTGAGGACTTTGAAGAAGTGGCCGCCAGGTTTAAACGGTCGGCGCTCGCGCCCTTCCGATTTCGGGATCAAGTGTTTGCCCTTCCTGAGACGCAAAGCTTTCCGATGTTGTTTTACCGCAAGGACATCTTGGCGGAGCTGGGCCTGGATCTGCCGCAGACGTGGGACGACGTGTACATGATGATTCCAGAGCTCCAAAAGCGCAACCTGGAGTTTGGTCTTGGGCCCGACATCAACACGTACCTCATGTTTCTGTACCAAAAAGGGGTGCCGATCTACAAGGAAGACGGAATACTGACCAATCTTGAGTCGGAAGCGGCGATTGCCACTTTCAGGGAGATGACGGACCTCTTTGTCGTGTACGATCTGCCCCTCACGTTTGATTTTCTCAACCGTTTTCGCATTGGCGAAATGCCGATCGCGGTGCAAGACTACACCGTTTTTAACGTCTTGTCCGTCTTTGCCCCCGAGCTGAGAGGCGAATGGGGCTTTGCACCCGTACCCGGACGCTTGGAGCCGGACGGTACGATCAACCGTACTGTCCCATCGGACCAAAATACGACGACTGGCTCGATCATCATGGCAGGGGGCATGGAGGCGGAAGCGTGGGAGTTTCTCAAGTGGTGGACGCGGGCCGATTCGCAGCTTCGCTTCGGTCGCGAAATGGAAGCGCTGATGGGAGCCGCTGCCCGGTACTCAACTGCCAACGTGGAAGCCTTGCAGCAATTGCCGTGGACGGCCGAGCAGAGGCGGCAGCTCAACGAGCAGTGGGATTGGGTCGAAGGCGTACCGCCCGTGATCGGCGGCTACTATGTGACGCGGCAATTTGACTGGCTCTTCCGGGCGATTGTCCTCGACTTCCAACCGGTCCGGGATTCGGTCTTGGACTACGCCAGGGAAATTCACAAAGAGATTGAGCGAAAAAGGCTGGAGTTTCGCCTGGAGACCGACTATGAAAAGCTCGATCCTCGCTGGAAAGAGCTTTACTGGGACCACTACACGCACTTGTACCGCCTCGATTGGGAGACACAGGTCATCGACGAGTTGGAGCGTCTGCCTCGCTACGACCATCTCGGCATCGGTCTGCCGCAGGCCGCTGGAAAAGAGGCGCAAGGACTTGATGTGAAGGGTCCGGCACATGATGGGGAGGGGTCATCGTGAGTTCGCCTATGGTGCCGGCCGCTCGAAAAGTGAAGCAGCCGCTCTGGACGAGGCTGTCCGCCCTATGGGAGAGGGTAAAGGAAGACCGGGTCTCCTACCTCTTTGTCGGGCCCTTCGCGCTTTGTTTTTTCGTCTTTGTCATCTTGCCGATTGCGGTCGCAGTCGGGCTCAGTTTCACCTATTTCAATATGGTGCAGCCTCCCCAATGGGTCGGATGGGACAACTACCTCCAACTCTTTTTGGCCGACGACATCTTCTTGATCGCCGTCAAAAACACACTCGTTTTCGCCTTTATTACGGGACCCTTGAGCTACATTTTTTGCTTTGTCTTTGCGTGGCTCATCAATCAATTAAAACCAAAGATCAGGGCCTTTCTTACGCTGTTGTTTTACGGGCCGAGCATCTCGGCCAACGCGTTTTTGATCTGGCTCGTGATCTTCAGCGGCGACTCGTACGGGTACATCAACGGCCTCCTCTTGTACTGGGGGGTGATCGACAAGCCGATCCAGTGGCTCATCGATCCCCAGTGGATGATGCCGATCGTCATTCTCGTCTCGCTGTGGATGAGCCTCGGGGTCAGCTTTCTCACGTTTATCGCGGGTTTGCAGGGCATAAGCCCCACTTACTACGAGGCGGCGGCGATCGACGGGATGCGAAACCGGTGGCAAGAGCTGTGGTACGTGACCTTGCCGCTGATGCGCCCGTACTTGATGTTCGGCGCCATTATCGCGATCACGCAGTCGTTTCAGGCGGCTTCGCAAATCCAGGCCTTGACGGGGCTGACTCCGACCGACTGGGCAACATGGACAGTCGTTCAACACATGTCGGACTACGCCAACCAGCGGTTTGAAATGGGATATGCCGCGGCGATGGCAGTGCTGCTATTCGTCACGATGTTAGTGACACAAAAAGTCGTGCAGAGACTTTTAAAGTCCATCGGGTAGTTGGAAAAACTGCGCCTGGTCGGACCGATCGAATTTCCTACGGAGAGGAAGAAGGGCGATGAACTTTCGCATCGCAGAACGGCGATTGTCGGGCTCGTGGGTGGGGGACGCACTCATTTTCACGCTCCTCGCCGCTGGAGCTGTCTTTATGGCCTTGCCGCTGGTCTTCACGATCAGTCAGTCCTTAAAGCCGCTCAACGAGCTATTTTTGTTTCCGCCGCAGTTTTTCGTCAGGCACCCGACGATGGACAATTTCTACGACCTATTTGTCATCATGGCAAAGAGCTGGGTGCCGACGACGAGGTACTTGTTTAATTCGCTTCTCATCGTCACATTGGGAACGGCGGGCAACGTGATCCTGGGCTCATTGTGCGCTTACGCCCTTTCCAAGCACGACTTCGTAGGCAAGAAACTCCTCAACGAGACGATCCTGCTCTCCTTAATGTTCGCCCCGGCGGTCCTGGCGATCCCCAATTATCTCACCATTTCGTACTTGGGGTGGATGGATACGTACCTGGCCATCATCGTGCCGGCGTGGGCCAGTACCTTGGGCGTTTTCTTAATGCGCAACTTCATCGACGCCATGGTGCACGACTCGCTCCTAGAAGCCGCCCGCATCGACGGCGCCGGCGAGTTTGACTGCTATTGGCGGATCGTCATGCCGATCGTCAAACCGGCCTGGCTCACCTTGATGATCTTGTCGTTTCAGTCGCTTTGGGGCAACGACGCTAGCATGTTCATCTATTCGGAGGAGCTCAAGCCGCTGCCCTACGCCTTGTCGCAGATCATCGCTGGCGGCGTGGGCAGGGCCGGCGTCGCCGCCGCGGTGAGCGTCTTGCTCATGGCGGTGCCGATCACGGTCTTCATCATCAATCAAAGTAAGATCGTGCAGACGATGGGCACGTCGGGCATCACCGGCGAGTAGTCGCCGACAAGCATAAAGGAGGAACTTTGCATTGCGACATCTATCCGTTCGCCTCGTTCTCGTGTTGTTCGGCGTCGCGCTCTTGGGGCTCGTCGGCATGTCATCGGTCCCAACCCAAGCGGCGGATATCGGCGCCTCGTTTCGATTTGACATGAGCGACCAGGGCAAAGTGATCGGCAATAAGTTTTCTATGGTGAATAGCTGGATGTACAGGCCGGAGTGGACCACGACCGCGAGGAGCTATCCCGATGACTATTTCTCGTCGAGATTCCCCTTCGTGGAGCGAGTTCACGTCATGACGGCGACAGGCGGTCACCTGCAGCGGGATCTATCCGATCCCAGGGGCGAGACCGTCATCGAGCGGTACAATTTCGACCGGTTCATTGAAGCGTTCCGCCAAATCGTGCGCCACGGGCTGAGGCCCTACATCAAGACGGGCAACGTGCCGCTGAAAATGAGCGAGGATCCCGAGCTGGGCACATTCGGCGTCAATGTGAAGCCCCCGGTCGATTACGACCTCTACTACGAATACATCAAGTCCTTGGCGACCGCGCTGGTCGATGAGTTTGGCATCGACGAAGTAAAAACGTGGTGGTGGGGCGTCCTCACGGAGTACGAAAACAAGGACTGGTTTGACGCGGGCGATCCGGAGTCGACCAAAATTGCTTATCTTAAGCTCTACGATTACACTGTGGCGGCGCTCGAGGACGTGCTCGGACCTGAGAATGTCATCGTCGGCGCCCACAGTATGAGCGTGATCCCAGGATATTGGGACGAACGGGAGTTTATCGAACACGTTGCCCGTGGAACCAACTACAAGACGGGCCACCAAGGGACGCAGCTCGATTTCTTGGCGGTCTCATTTTACGATTCGACGTTGATCGGCCTGGATGAAAACAAGCTGCTCCGGGCCGTGGAGGAGGTGCGGCAAAAGGCCGAGTCCGTCGGCTTGACCGACCTGTGGTACGGGATCGACGAAGGGCGCGTCTTAGAGGGATGGGACAGAAAGCCGCTCCTGTCGCGCACCGTCAACCTCTCTGCGCAAGGCGCTGCGGACGCCAAGCTGTTTAAGGTGATGGTCGAACACGACATCGACTGGTTTGCCACGTGGACCTTGGCGACGGACGGTACGTGGGGCGGCGCCAACGCCATCACATCCAATGTCTCCAACCTGGTTTACAAGATGGCAGGCGATCGCCTGCTTGGAGGCGGCGTGGTAAGCCGATCATCCAACCGCTTCAACGAGCTCGACGCCTTGGCCTCCTTTGATGAGGCCTCGAGCACCCTGCGCATTCTCGTTTATAACAACAGTCCCAGTCCAATCTCGGGGACTGCAGATTCCTTTGCCGTGACGATCGACAATGTCGATCTGCCCGACGGGCACAAGGTCACCGCGCTCAAGTGGCCCATCGACGACCAGCATGCGAATTGGTGGCCCGCCTGGTCTAAAGATCAACAAGCCCGCAACATCAGTGACGACGCCTACTGCGATTGGTCCAAGTATTCTGTGCAAATCCCCGGCGCCCTGTGCGATCCGCAAGAGGTGGCCTTTTGGCGCTCCCGCGTCCAGGAGTATATCGAGCTGGGCGAGTTACGATCAACCGTGATCGAGGTGGAGGTCCGAGCCGGATCGCTGATGTTGGCGGACGACATCGCCCGCCATGGCGTCATCCTGTATGAGATCCGAATGGAGGATTGACCGGACGGGTTCCGATGGGTCCGAGCCACCTATTAGTTTAAGCTATATAAAAAGATTACTGAGTCGGCAGGATGCGCTTCTTCCGGCAGAGAATATGGCACGTAAATCTAGTTGGATGGAGTCGGTGCGATGGTCAACAGGAAGTTGTCTCGAGTATTTTCTTAGGGAGTATAAAATGAGAGGGAGGAAACAGCGGTGAAGAAGTCCATTGCTTCGGCAGTCGTCATTTTGAGTGTCATGTTCCTCGTGGCGGGATTGGCCGTAGCGTATGAACCTGACGAGCACGATCTCGGCGGTCGCACAGTAACGTTTGCCGGCCACAACATGCACTACCACGAAATGATGCCCGAGGGCTCTCCGACGTGGGACCGCGTTAAAGCGGCGGAGGAGCAGCATAACTTTAGCCTCGAGCTCCGCTTTATCGACGGCAACAGCGTCCTTGAGTCGGTCGTCGCCGCCGGCCTGGCCGGAGACGACACGATCGACCTGGTCCAATTGTCGCTGCGCGATTACGTCGCGCTCGCAACGCAAGGCGCCCTGGTTCCCCTCGGCGACATCCTCGGGGACTACTGGGAAAACCTCCCGCCGGCGCACCAGGGACGAGACGGCGCTCGCGAGCTCTTTACCGTGGGCGGCGAAGTGTACGCGGTGCCGATATACTTCGGCTCGTACCAAGACATAATGCTGATTGCATGGAACCCTGTGCTGTTTGAAGATGCGGGATTGCCCAGCCTCTACGATCTCATCAACGCCGGCGAGTGGACGTGGGAGAAGGCGCGTGAGATCGGCGCTCAATTGACCCGAGACACCGACGGCGACGGCGCGATCGACCAGTACGGATTCGCCGGGATGTTCCCGTCGCACAGCATGTCCAACACGCTCTTGGCGACGCTTGCGACCAACAACGTCACGTTGACTAAGGAAGTCGAGGGCAAGACGGTTGTCGCCATCGACGATGGCGGACGGGCGTCGGCGATCCTCAACATCGTGCGCCAGATCGCCTTTGAGGACGGATCCGTCCATCCTGACCCGTGGAACTTCGATAACTTCAAGAACGGCAAGGTCGCGATGTTCTTCGCGCCGCTTTGGTCCTTGTATCACACTAAGAATGAGAACTTCCCTCAAGGCATCGCCTTCTTGCCCAAAGGGCCCGATGCGGACGATTACACGGTCGGCATTGCCAACACCAGCCTGATGGCCGTTCCGGTGACGACCAACGAAGACCCGAAGGCCGTCATTGACCTGTGGACCGCCATTCATCCGCCTGAGCTCATCGACGGGGATGTCGACTTCCGCCTTTCCCTCTCCGAGGACGAGGAAGGGTTTTACATCATGCTGCAGGCGGTGACCGGCTACTCGTTGCTGAGCCCGTATGTGGGGATTCTCAACGAGCAGAATTTCTTCTCCCACATGTGGGACGCGGTGACCGGCGCGGTGTCGCCGGCGGAGGCCATCGCGGCGATGAGTCCGATGATCCAGGCCCGCCTCGACGACCTTTTGGGACAGTAGTCGAGTTGACGACAGGAGGGCGGCATCGTCGCATGCGATGCCGCTCTCCGCGCGTTGAGCGCTGATTTTAGGGAAAGAGGAACCAAGGTTGCGCGATTTCTTCCGGAAACGACGGGCGCTGAACCGGCGGCTCGAGGAGCAGGAACCCCTCATCGTTGAGATCGGACAGGCCATCGCCGGGGCGATCAAAGGTGGCCAAACGGTTTTTGTCTGTGGAAACGGCGGCAGCGCCTCCATGGCGCAACACTTCGCAGCGGAGTTGGTCGGTCGCTTCCAACATGAACGGCGTTCCCTGCCGTCAGTCTCACTAACCAGCGACACCGCGGTCTTGACGTGCCTTGTCAACGACTACGGCATTGAGCACATGTTTCGGCGTCAGGTTGAAGGGCTGATGCGCCAAGGCGATGTCTTGGTCTGCCTGTCGACCAGCGGCAACTCACCAAACATCGTCGCTGCTTTAGAGAAGACCCGAGAGCTGGGCCATGCGAGCGTCGCTCTCTTGGGCAAGGATGGAGGCCGGGCCAAGGGCCTTGCCACGTGGGAGCTCGTCGTTCCCGAGCAGGAGACGGCGCTCATTCAAGAGATGCATCTTGCCGTCGTGCACTACATATGCGCGATGGTGGATGCAGAGGTGGTAAGGGATCATGCTCTCTGAAACGCAGATAGGTGACGTATCAACCATCGAAGAAGACTTACCTGCTTACATCTTGGGTCTGGATGTCGGCGGCACCAAGACGGCTGCGGTGCTCGCGACGGCCCTCGGAGAAGTTCTCGACCGCTCCGAAATCGCTACCCGTCCGGAAGAGGGCTTTGAGCTCTCCTTCGCCCGCGTGTGCGCGGTGGGAGACGAGGTGCTGCAAAGGGCGAGGGAATCCGGCCGGCAGGTGACGCACATCGGCGTCTCCATCGGTGGACCCTTGGACGTCGAGCAAGGCATCATTTACTCGCCTCCGAACTTGCCCGGTTGGGACGCAGTGCCGCTCAAAGGGCGGCTCGAGGCGCATTTTGGGCTTCGGACCGTCGTCGAGCACGACGGCATGGCCGGGGCCTTGGCTGAGCACCGCTATGGCGCCGGCAAGGGCATGAAGCACCTGGTCTTTTTGACCTTAGGCACGGGTTTGGGCGCGGGTCTCATCCTAAACGGCAAGCCGTACCGGGGCGCCAGCGGCGCAGCCGGATCGGTGGGGCATGTGCGCATGGCGGAGGATGGACCTGTCGCCTGGGGGAAGGCAGGATCATGGGAATCCTTCTCGTCCGGCACTGGCATCGGCAGGCTCGCTCGTTGGAGATATCCCGATCGGTTTCCCGAGGATGTCACGGCGAAAGAGGTGGCCCAAAGGACGATCGAGCAAGGCGACGAGGCCGCTCTGGCGGTCTTGAGGGAAGCGGGCGAGTACCTAGGAAGAGGTCTTGCCATGCTCGTCGACATCTTGAGTCCGGAAATGATCATTTTGGGAAGCTTGGCGGTCCGGCTCGGCGACCATTTACTCGGGCCCGCGCTCGAAGTCTTGGAGAAAGAGGCGGAGCCCACGGCGCTGGAGGCCGTGCGCGTCGTACCGTCCGAACTTGGCGAGCGGATTGGCGATCTTGCGCCTATTGCAGGGCTTATGGCGAGACTTGAAAGTGAGCGGGAGGCACTCAAGCGGTGAACGGTGTGAAAAGGCTATGCCTCGACGGCAACTGGACTTTGTTTTATGGGCCCAACCAACAGGTGGCCAAAATGACCGATCGTTTGACGAACCGGGAAGCCTTGGAGCAGTCGGGTCTCCCGATGATCGACGCGCGCGTGCCCGGCAACTTCGAGCTCGCCCTGTACGACAGTGGCCTTATCGACGACCCCTTTTTTGGACACAATGTGCTCAAGTTGCAGGAGTTTGAGAGCTATCACACCTGGTATTGCCTGCAGTTTGATGTCCAGGGCGTGGATGGCTCGGAAACCTTGCTCTTTGAAGGCCTGGACACCTTTGCTCGCATTTACCTCAACGGTGAGATGATCGGCGAGACTGACAACATGCTCATTCCGCATGAGATCCC
Source organism: uncultured Clostridia bacterium (assembly GCA_964424335.1). Taxonomy (GTDB): domain Bacteria; phylum Bacillota; class Limnochordia; order DTU080; family RSA5; genus CAYRIY01. Next base: position 3,465 of record CAYRIY010000087.1, on the reverse strand, counting down.
GGCGATTTCCCTCAAAGAGGGCGCGAACGAGCTTGTGGTGCACATCCGGCCCGCGACGATCGAGGCCCGCAAGTTCGAAATGGAAGCGGGCGCCTTCGCTCTGCGATACAATTACGATTCCCTGTATGTGCGCCGGGCGCCGCACACCTACGGTTGGGACATCATGCCGCGCATCGTCTCCTCGGGCATTTGGCGCTCGGTGAACCTACTACAAAAGCCGGCCGACCGCATCGTGGACGCCTACGTTTACACGCTTTCGATCGACAAAGGCTCAGCGAGAGCCCGCGTCGCACTCTTTTACAATCTCGCTGTTTCGGAGGACAGCCTAAAGGGGTACCGAGTGCGCTTTCGGGGTCAGTGTGGCGATAGCCGCTTCGACGCGGCTCACGACGTGTGGCACACCGGGGGCAGGCTTGAGGCGCACGTAGAGAACTGCAAGTTTTGGTGGCCGAGGACCATGGGGGACCCCAACCTGTACGACGTCACCATCGAGCTTTACAAAGGCGACGCATTGGTCGATACGAGACGGGTCCGAACCGGGTTTCGCACCGTCGAACTAAGGCGGACCAGCGTCACCGATCTCGAAGGCCGGGGCGAATTCTGCTTTTACGTCAACGGCGAGCGACTATTTGTCTTGGGAACCAACTGGGTGCCGGTGGACGCGTTTCATTCTCGAGACAAGGAGCGCCTTCCCGACATCTTGCCCATGCTGACTGACGTCGGCTGCAATGCCGTGCGCTGCTGGGGCGGAAACGTCTACGAAGACGATCTCTTCTACGAGTTTTGCGATGAAAACGGTGTCGTCGTCTGGCAGGACTTTTCCATGGGGTGCGCAGTGTATCCCCAGGATGACGAAATTGCCGAGAAGCTTCGAGTGGAGGCCGACGCCATCGTAAAGAGGCTGCGAAACCACCCCTCGATCATCTTGTGGGCCGGCGACAACGAAGTCGACGACGCATACGGTTGGACAGGGCTCAGGCGGGATCCCAACGACAACCGCCTCACTCGGGAGGTGTTGCCGGCATCCGTGCGCAGACACGATCCTGCGCGTCCGTATCTGCCGAGTTCTCCCTACTGGGACCGGGAAGGCTTTGCGCGCGGGGCACGCTACCTTCCGGAACAGCACATTTGGGGACCGAGGGACTACTATAAGAGTCCTTTTTACGTGAATACTTTGGCACATTTCGCCAGCGAGGTCGGATTCCACGGCTGTCCGTCTCCTGAGTCGATCAAGAAGTTCATCTCCGCGGAAAAGTTGTGGCCGTGGCAGAATAACGACGAGTGGTTGGCCCATGCGACTTCTCCCGAACTCGATCCGAACGGGCCGTATGCATACCGGATCGCGCTGATGGCCAAACAGATTCGAGAGTTGTTTGGGAATATTCCTGACAGCTTGGAGGAGTTTTCTCTAGCTAGTCAAATCGCGCAAGCCGAAGCCAAGAAGTTTCTTGTGGAATTTTTCCGTACGGGGAAGTGGCGCAGGACAGGCATCATGTGGTGGAACCTCGTCGATGGTTGGCCTCAGTTTTCCGACGCCATCGTCGACTACTTCCTGGACAAGAAACTGGCGTACCACTACGTCAAGCGCTCACAAGCCGAGGTGTGCCTCATGTTTCGCGAGCCCGCCGATTGGCGGATGACCTTGGTGGGCTGTAACGAGACTTTGCGGGACGCCCCGGTTTCCTATACCGTCAAAGATCTCTCAAGCGGGGACGTGGTGGCCCAGGGCGAGCGGGTGATCCCGGCGAATGGCTGTGTGAGTGTGGTCGATATCGACTACTCGATCAGCGCCCAGACCATCTACCTCATCGAATGGACGCACGAGGAAAAGACATGCAAGAACCACTACTTGAGCGGCAAGCCGGCCTTTGACCTCGAAACCTATACCACACTCATGAGGCAGGCGGATTTGCTGGCGGGGAAGTAGATTGGGAAAGTAGGGTGCGGGAGCGCGAAAGCGCGAAGGAGTCACCCACTGGGCCGCCCGATCTTGTCAGCCTGGGCAAGCCACGAGCGGATGAAAATCCGCGGGGCGGCAAGTGGGACGGCAGCCAATTGGATTTTTAGAGGAGACTTGTGGCGTGGACATTTGGCGTCAAAAGGGCAGCAGTTGGGAGGATGTAAAGCACGCCAACGTGGCGGTGGTCCTTGGCGCCATTCGGCGATTTGGGCCCATCTCCCGCACCGAACTGGCCGAACTGACCGACCTAACGTCCGGCACCATTACCAACGTCACATCCCGCCTCCTCGAGCTTGGCCTGATCAGTGAAGCGGGAAATGCCGCGTCTCGTGGCGGGCGAAAACGCGTCCTCCTCAAACTCCGGGAAGACGCCTTCCTAGCGATCGGCATCGAAATTTCGCGGCATCACGTCTTTGGCGTGTTGGCCAACTTGACCGGGAAGGTCGTCGCTCGAGCCGAGGAATCGACCGAGCCTGGAGAAGGGCCTGTCAAGACCATCGCCCGAGTGGTCGAGATCATCGAACGTTTCAAAAAGGAAACGGCGAGTCTGGAATGTCCGGTCATCGGTGTGGGCATCGGCGTGCCGGGCCCGGTCAAGGCGGAAGAGGGTATCGTCACTACGCCGCCCAATTTCCCGGGCTGGCGTTGGATTCGGCTGAAAGATCAAGTCGAAAGCAAGTCTGGGCTCGGGGTGCTCATCGACGATGACGCGAGAACGGCCGCGCTCGGCGAAGCGTGGTTTGGCGCCGGCCGGGGGACGGAGAGCCTTGTTTATATCTCCGTCGGTTCAGGCATCGGCGCCGGGGTGGTGGTACAAGGCCGCCTCTACCAGGGTGTGCACGGCTTGGCTGGTCAGGTCGGGCATACGAGCGTCGATCCCCAAGGCCTTCGATGCGAGTGTGGCAACGTAGGCTGTCTCGAGTTGTTCGCTGCGGCTTCGAGCATCGTGCGGCAAGCGCGTGAGCGCCTCAGGGACGGGGACCCCTCGGTGTTGGCAGAGTACGAAAAGGCGGGCGATCTCACCATCAACCGAATCTGCCAAAGCGCTGAAGCCGGCGACTTGGTGGCCGTCTCCGTGATGGACACGGCCTGCAATTATCTTGGCACCGGCGTCGCGAACGTCATCAACGTGTACGATCCACACATGATTATCCTCGGAGGCAGCCTCGTGCGAGCCTACGACGTCCTCGTCGACCGCGTGCGGGCGATCGCTCGAGAGCGCTCCTTTGCCCGCGGGGGAGAAGGCTCACAGATCGTCCGGAGCAAACTGGGCCAAGACGTGAGCGCCATCGGCGCCGTGGCGCTCGTGCTGGAGCGGTTTTTCGCGAATCCGCTCGGAGCCTTGGCGGAGATGGGATTAGGTGACGGCCGCCGCTCATAGCGGTGAAGAAAGCAGCGTGGGGCCGGTTGCTCGTTATGGTTTCAACTTGACGTCGGAAACGTGTCATAATATACTAACGGCACTCGATATATCGGGTGCCGTTATAACGTGTATCGGCATAAGA
>CAYRIY010000086.1:0-15151 GCA_964424335.1 uncultured Clostridia bacterium | reverse complement strand
TCTCTTTGGCCCGCCTCGGAGCTCGTGTGGTCGGCCTTGATTTCTCGGCCGAGTCGCTGCGGGTTGCCCGCCAGCTTGCGGCTGATACCGGAGCTAAGGCAGAGTTTGTCTTCGGCAATGTGCTCGAAGCTGACCGATTGCTCGGCAGGCAATTTGACCTCGTGTACACGAGCGTCGGCGTATTGTGCTGGCTCCCGGACGTTCGGCGATGGGCAAGCAGCGTGGCCGCGTGCGTCCGCCCCGGCGGACGTTTCTACATCCGAGACAGCCACCCCCTCCTCGCCGCGATTGATTACGAGCGGGACGACGATAGCGTCGTCCTCGTCCACGATTATCTCGAAGACGGGCAAGGCGATCGCTACGAGGGGCTGTATACGTACACGGGGGACGATACCCCGCTCTCATCGCCGGTAGCGTACGAGTGGAGGCACAGCCTCGGATCCATCATCACCGCCTTGATCGAGAGCGGTCTTCGGATCGACCTTGTAGAGGAGCACGACTGGGTCGATTGGCAAGCGTTTCCGTGGATGGTCGAAGAATCCAAGGGACGCTGGCGGTTTCCCACCGGGCACCCCCGACTGCCGCTCGCATTCTCGCTCCTCGCGACCAAGCCGGAATAGACGCATGGCGCAGGGCAACACGTACAAAAAGGAGTGACACCGTGAAGATCGCAATTGGAAACACAATGATGGCCCCCGCAAACGACTGGGCCGAGCGGTGCCGCCTTGCCAAAGAGGCGGGATTTGACGGAGTCGAAATGTGGATCGGCAGCGATGATTTCACGATGGAATCCACGGACGACGACGTAAAGCGAATGGCCGACGGGATCAGGGACGCAGGACTCGAGGTCTCCTCCATCGCCTCGACGCTCGGTTGGAAATACTCCATCTCGAGCCCCGACGACGCAATCTTTGAGCAGGCCTTGTGGATTGGGCGAAGGCAAATCGAGTGCGCCACGCTTTTTGGCACGGACGCCATTCTCGTCGTGACCGGAGGCGCCGAGCGCTCGGTCTACCAGCTCGACGGTTTAAGGCGTGCGATCGACGGGTTTAGGCAGCTCGCCGCCTACGCAGCAGACCGAGGCGTCAAAATCGGCGCAGAGACCTGCCCCAAGTTATCCAAAAACCTCATGACGCCCTACGAGTGCGTGGGCTTTGTGAAGGACGTGGGGTCCGACGCAGTCGGGATCTACCTCGACACGGCGAACGTCATGTACTCCGGCTTTCCCGAGCACTTCGTAAGGGCGCTCGGCTCGGATGTCGTTCGCATTCACTTCAAGGACCTTGCAGAGGTCGACGGGAACGTCCGCTCTACCTACCCGGGCAACGGGACCGTCGAGTTTGGCCCCGTCGTCGAAGAGTGCAAGCGGGTGGGGTACGACTCGTGGGCAATCATGGAGTACAGCCCCTTTCCGGGCGAGAGCCACTCCTTTGAGCTCATGCAGAAAGCCGCGTCCGGCACGCGCGCCGTGCTCGGCGCTTAAACGCCCACGAGATCTTGCGCTCTTAGGCGCGTCGTGGATTGGCGCGGCGATACACATTGAGCACGGGATGCGGTCAATGCCAACGGGCCGACCGCCGCGGGCGAGGCGTCCCCTGCCCGCGGCGTCGGTCCTAGCCAGTGCCTTTACAATCCTCTCACCGTGAAGCGTAGTACTCGTCGAGGACGTTTTGCACGGACTGATGGGCCTGCATCGCCGCCTCTTGCGCGCTCACTTGGCCTGCAAAGGCTGGTCGAAAGGCCGCGGTCACCGCCCCGACCCAGCCGCTCCAAACCGGGCTTGGGTCGATTGCAACCGCGTGCTGAAGGCCTTCGACAAAGACCATCCGGTTCGCCGGCGGGACGTCGAGCTCCAAAAACGCCTGCGCAGCGTCTCGGTGAATCGGAATCGCCTCGCCCAAACTTCCCCACATCTCTTGCGGGCCTTCGCTCGAGAAAAACTTGATCCACTTCCACGCGGCATCTTGTTTTGCCGGGCTGGAGTGGGCGTTGATCATCCACGAATTGACGATCGCAGGTGCGAAGCGACCCGCCGGTCCGGAGGGAACCAGCGTCACGTCGTAATCGATGCCCGCCTCATTTGGAGGAAAGGTGCGGACGAAGAGACCATACTGCATCGCCACCGTGTTTTGGGGAAAGTGGTTGAACATATTGCCGGTCGTGGGCGAGCTTTGGTCCACATGAACGATGTCGACGAGGTACTGTAATCCGTCCACGGTCGCGGGCTCGGCAAGTCGAGAATTTCGCCCGGTATCGTCGAGAAAGCCGCCTCCGAAAGCTCGGATGACAGGGTACCAACCCTCCGTCACCTGGTTGAACGAACGGAATCCAAACTGATCGGCTACACCATCGCCTGTCCGGTCGCGAGTCAGCCTTTTCGCATGATCCCGCACGTCCTCCAAGGTCCAACCCTCGTGGGGAAAGCTCAAACCTGCCTCATTGAACATCGACTTGTTGTAAAAGAAGGCCGATGCCTGCAGCCCTTGGGGAAATGCCCAGATCTTCCCTTGTGCGTCGGTGTTCAAATCGAGGCCGAAGTACTGGTTGCGGTCGAGCTCACGGTCGATCAGGTCCGTCAGTTCCAGTCCAAATCCGAGTCGAGCGTACTGCTCGACCAAAACCCCGTCGCTCAGCCACACATCAGGGCCGACCCCGGACGCCAGTTCCACGGGGAGCCGCTCAAAAAACGCTCCATACGCCGCCACCGTCGTCTCGACGCGGACTTCCGGATGCGCTTCCTCAAAAAGTGCAATGATCCGATTCATGACTTGCGAGAATACGCCTTGGCCTGCGCCGGCTTCGTAGTAACCGATCGTAATCGTTTCCCGCTCCTGGGCGCCGGCCACTCCGCCGAGGCCAAGTAGGAGCGCCGCCAGCACACACACGAATACGCGAGACGCCCGTCCCATCACTCTCAAGTTCACCTCTCCTCCCAAACACAATTGTTGTATTGCGTACTTTCGGACGTTTCATCCAGTTCTTCGATTGCGAGCGGCCTTCCTCCATAATTTGCAAGACGCGCAAACGCAAAAAACAAATCGGCCCGGTGCGAGGCTGCCTTTAGCCGCTCGCACCGGGCCGTAGGACTACTTAAGGACGACTTTTAAGGACTACTTGAAGTTGGCGACCTCTCTTGCCCGCTCGATCACGTCGATTTGGCGGCGAATGCTCTGGGCCGTGACAAACAGCGGCGCGCCCTCGCGCACAGAGCTCTTGAGCAGATCGTAAAAAGACTTCACTTGATGGACGCGGCCTTCAGGCTTCCAGCGTTCCTCGAGCCATTCAATCTGCTCGCCGGTGCCGTATTTGCGCCCGGCCGCAGGGCCCTCATCGACCTCGAGCTCCGGTAGGCGACTCGGGTCGCAATACTTCACGTAGAGCTCTCCTCGCTGACCCACCACGGTGCCGTACGTCCCCATGATGAGCCAATCGGGCTGTGGAATTGCGCAGCAACGGGTCACTTCGACATCGGCGACGGCGCCGTTTTCATTCCGAATGACCACTTTGACGTGATCTTCGGCGTCTCCGGCCCCGATGGTGTGCTGCAAGTCGGCGTAGACGTCGAGCTCACCGTCTCCAAGAAGCAGAAGGACCTGGTCAATCAGGTGCGGACCGGTGTTTGAAAGCTCCCCGCCTCCAAACTTCCGCAGCATCTGCCAATCCGCCCGCCGCTGGTAGACGTAGGTGCCCCGTCGGATCATCACGACCTTGCCGATCCGCCCGGAATCGATCCACTCCTTGATCTTCGTAAACTCGGCGTCGAATCTGCGAGGCTGATAACAGGTGAGAAGGCGACCCGCCTGCTCAGCCGCCTCGATCATTTCGTCGATTTCCTCGACGCTCTCGGCCATCGGCTTTTCGACGACGACGTGCTTGCCGGCCGCGAGCGCCTCTTTTGCGAGTGAAACGTGGGTGTGGGAGGGCGTGGCGACAACGACGACCTCAACATTGGGATCTTGGATCACCCCTTGCGGCGTTTCGTACGAGGCGCAACCAAAGGTCTCTTCGGCTTCCTTTCGCCGCTCAGCAACGGGATCCGCCACCGCTGCCACCCGATAATCGGGGTGATCTTTGAGTCCCATTGCGTGGATATTCCAACCGCTGCGACCAAGTCCTAATATGCCGACTGCGATCTTGTTTTCGGCCACATGTATGCCTCCAGACGAGAAAGATTCTCTGCATTCTTTCTTCTCGAATTGATGATTCCTTCTGGTTTGCGTTTCAAAGACCGGGCCCGCCGAATGTCAAGAGAGCCAGCGCTGGAGGTTCTCGCTGATGAAATCGTCGTCTCGCATCGAAGGGTACGCCTCCCAGATCCGGTCGATCTCCTCCATTTGACCAGGCGAGAGCCCCTCTTCCGGGTCCAGGCACCAGGTGCCCTCAAGGAGCCCCTGGCGTCGCAGCGCCTCATGGATCCCCGCAATGCAGCCTCGAAAATCGTTTGCGACGTCAAAGAGCGCGGCGTTGATGTCGGTCAGCGCATTGGCCTTCGCAAACCACGACTGCGGGACCGGCTCCCCTGATTTGCGCAACGCTCTCAGCTCGTCCAACATCTCGACGGCCGACTTCGTAAAGACCGCCCACTGCCCGAGCAACCCACCTACAAACCCGACCTCGGGCGAATTGGGATCGTCACCAAATCGGGCTCCGCCGATCAAGTCGAGCACGATGTGGTCGTCGTTGCCGGTGTAAAGGGCGATTTCGCCGCTTCGCCCCGAATCGGCGAGCGCCCTTAGGATGTCGAGCGTCTGGTACCGATCGAACGGCGCAGCCTTGACCGCGACGACGTTTGGGATGTCAAAAAACCGGCGCCAAAAGTTGTAGTCCAACACGCGGCCGCCGACAGCCGGTTGCAGGTAAAATCCTACGATCGGGATCTCCTGAGCGACCGCTTCGGAGTGTGCAATCATAGCTTCGTTGGTGTCGTTGCGAAAGGCGGAAAGGCTGAGCAGCCCTGCCTGATACCCAAGTTCGACGGCGAGCCTGGCCTCCCGGAGCGCCTGATCGGTCCGTCCCACGAGCCCCGCTACCTTGACCACGTCGCGGCCCGTCGACCGCTCGTGGCGCTCGATTTCATCGATCGCCATGCGCAAGACGGGCTCGAGCATGCCGTTGTCGTGAATGGGAAACTGCGTCGTGTGAACCCCGACCGCAAGCCCCCCTGCGCCGGCCTCGAGGTAGTAGCGGGAGAGCGCCCGCTGCCGCCGCTCGTCGATTTTTCTATTTGCGTCGAGTGCGAGCGGATGAGCAGGGATCACCTGGCCATCGAGCAGCGCCTCTCGCAACCGATTCAAATCTTGACTCATCTCATCACCTTATCCATTGGTCCTGCGTCCCCCACAGCCTCAAAATTTCCCGTCTCGCGCCTGGAAGTGCGTGGGCTTGCCGTGAGTCTCGCCGCCCCTTTTGATCCAATCCGCCACCAACTCGATCATCTGTGCGAGGGATGTCGTCGGATACCCAAATCGGCCATGGCACAGCGCCGCATTGTTGAGCAGGGCCGTCGGGGATTCCTCTCCCGTAAAGGCGACCTCTTTGCCCATCCTGGCGGCAATTTGCTCGGCAGCCCACCGGACGGAAACCGTCTCCGGCCCCGTGAGGTTGAGGATCGCGGGAGGCGAGGACGCCAGTGCAAGCGAGCGAATCGCGTACTCGTTCGCATCTCTTTGCCAGACGACGTTGACGTGCCCCATGGTCACGTCGACCGGGTCGCCGGCTTGGATCGCCGTTGCAATATCGACGAGCACGCCGTAGCGGAGTTCGACCGCGTAGTTCAGGCGAATGAGCGTCACCGGTGTGCCGTTCGCCCGGCTGAAGTGCTCAAAGATCCGCTCCCGACCAAGGACCGACTGGGCGTACTCGCCGACCGGCCCGACCGGATGTTCCTCGCTGCATCCTCCGGAGCCGACGGGAACGAGCGGGTAGACGTTGCCGCTCGAAAACGCAGCGATGCGCGAATCCTTGAATCGCTCGGCAACGAGTCCCGGGAGGTAGGCGTTCATCGCCCAGGTAAGCGCCTCACCGCCCGTCGAGCCAAACTTTCTCCCTGCGGCAAAGATGACGTTGTTGCACGCAGGAAGCGCTCGGACCGCCTCCGGATCCATGAGGTCCGCACTGATGGTGCGGACGCCTGCCGCCTCGAGCTTCTCTTTCTCGATTGGATTTGAGAATCGGGAGACGGCGATGACTTCGTGGTTTTTACCGGCACGCCGAAAGGCACTCGCCGCCATACGGCAAAGGGTCGGACCCATCTTGCCGCCGGCGCCGAGGACCATCAGGCCGTCATCCCACCCGGCCACCTCTTCGACCAGCGCGTCACTCGGTTCCGAAAGCGCCGCCTCGAGCTCTTCGACGGACGCGATAACGCCTTCGATCTTGGTCTTCATGGCACATTAACTCCTTTTGTCAAGTTCCGGGACGCGCTCCGCCTGCCGACTATGGGGTGCAGGTGAAGGTCCCTCTCGGGACCAGCCCACCGTCGACCGACAGATATCGCCACCCGGTATCGCCAAGCACCGTGACGATCCTTTTTAGATCGAGGCGCCTCTTTGCCAGTTGAATGGCTGCAAACACGTTCGCTCCCGACGACGGTCCGGAGAAGATCCCGTCTTCCCGCGCCATGCGGCGACTCGTCGCATAGGCATCGTCCGACGAGACCAGCTCTAGGTCGTCCATGAGCGCAACGTCGAGAATTTCAGGGATGATCCCGTCACCCACCCCTTCGATGCGGTGTGGGCCCCGTTCGCCGCGCGCGAGCACCGGGCTCTCGGCGGGCTCGACGCCCAGAATGAACGCCTTGGGGTTTTGCTCCTTGAGGTACCGGCCCACGCCCGTGAGCGTGGCGCCCGTGCCGTACGCCATGACAAAGGCGTCGACTTGGCCGTTTAGCTGCTGCCAGATCTCCGGTCCGGTCTGCCTGTAGTGGGCTTCCACGTTGTCCGGATTGGCGAACTGATTGACGTGAAAGTACTCATCGGGCCTAGACGCACATATCTCTCGCACGCGCGTGATCGCCCGGTCGATGTCGCTCCCGCCTCCGGGCGTGAGGATCACGTCGGCGCCGTAAGTCTGGATGGCACGGCGCCTCTCGACGCTCATCCCCTCCGGCATGACGATCACCACGGGATACCCCTTGATTGCGCCCACGAGCGCCGTGGCGATGCCCGTACTGCCCGTCGTCGCTTCGATGAGCGTCATCCCGGGCCGGAGTCGCCCGTCGGCTTCGGCTTTCTCCACGATGTAACGCACGACTCGGTCCTTTAAGCCGCCGCTCGGGTTGGCCATCTCGAGCTTTGCAAAGATATCGGCTCCCGCCTCCTCCGATATCCTGCTGAGCCGCACGCACGGCGTATTGCCGATGAGATCGAGAACGCTTTCGACTAATAACCCTCGACTGTTTGAAGCCACGTTGCAATGGCCTCCCTCTTTCCGACTCCGACCCTTACGGTCGGGGCCGACGATATTTTATTCTCATCGAAATATATATTTCCTCCAACGCCATCCGTCTGACAAATCGATTTCACGGTCGACTTGCCAAAGGCAAAGACGCAGGAGACGTAGAAGCATCTTCTCCTGATTATGCGACACTTAAAGACACTCTACTTTCTCACATTCGCCGCCGTCGGCGCCTTGACGCCGTATGTTTACCTCTACCTACAGCGCCTTGGCCTCTCCGGCGGCGAAATCGGACTCATCGCATCGATGCGCCCGTTGGCGACCTTGCTCGGCCCGTCGCTCACAGTTGCGCTCGCGGCGCGCCTCAGTGCTGGCAACCGCGCGCTTCCACTCACGATGGCCTTGGCGGTGATTCCCTCCGCCTTGCTCTTTGGGACGCGCGGCTTTTGGGGGCTCGCTGCAGCGCTCTTCCTCCTTGCGCTCTTCCAGAGCCCATCTGCCGCGCTACTCGACGACGCAACGCTCCGCAGGATCGAAGGGACCAACCAATCTTACGGGCGAGTCCGGCTATGGGGCTCGCTGGGATTCATCTGCACTGTATACATCGTAGGGGTCGCAGCCGAGACGAGCGGCTTTACCGCTGTGTTGAGTGGAAATCTCGTCGCAATAGCGCTCGGAGCGGGAATTGCCTTCTTTGCCGCACGTAGAGGCGAGCTCCCGGCCGTCTCCGCCCGGGCGGGATCGGGGCCCTTTTGGCGATCGCTTGCAAGCGCGATCGAACTCAGCCGCGAGACGCCGGCGATCCTTTGGGTGCTCGGGGCGGGCATTCTCGCTCGGATCGCAAGCTTTGCGCACACGAATTTCTTCGCCATCTACGGCGATCAACTCGGCATGACAGAGAGCGTCATCGGCGCAGCGTGGGTGATCGGCGTCGTGAGCGAAGTCGCGATCATGGCGGCCGGACCGGGCTTAGACAAGCGTTTGGACGCCCGGGCGCTCTTTCTCATCGGCACGGCGGCCGGAGCGATAAGGTGGGCCGTTCATGCGGCGTCGTATTCGCCCGCCGTCATCTTGCTCGTGCAAGGGCTGCACGGCCTCACCTTCGGCGCCTTTCACATCGGCGCCGTGACGCTCATCCACCAACTGCTCCCCGAGGACCGCAAGACGGAAGGCCAGAGCGCCTGGGCGTCGACGGCGGGCCTCTCCGGGATCATTGGCGGCTACGCAGGCGGGGCCATTTACGATTGGGCGGGAATCAGGGTCTTGTTCGCACTATCGGCCGCCTTGGCCGCAGTCGCCGCCCTCATGGCCCTGCGAGTGCGAACTCCCGCTCGCAAGGCGCCGGGACTTGGAACCGGCGCGTAAAGAGACGACATTGGGCCTCTAGCTTGCCTTGGTGAATTGTTCACGCTCGGCCGGCGGCGTTTTGGGATCGGGCGGGATACGCCCAGCCTTTAGATAGAGCGGGTTCGCAAACCAAAGATATAGCGAGAACACGATCGCCCCGGCCGCGAGCGGCAGCGCACGAAAGAGCATCCTCATCGTCCAGCGCCAGGGAACGCGGGTGTAGTCGGCGATCTTGCGGACCAGCATGAAGCGCATGAGGATGCTGCGGATCCGGATGTTGACGATCGGAACGAGAGCCAAAACGACGAGCAGAAGCGTGAGGCGAGAAGGCACCAAGGAGATGGGCACGATCGGTTCACCCAGGCGGCCGCGAAAGTGCCACAGCAAAAAGCCCGCGATCACCGCTGCGACGGTGAGGAATGCGGTCGCAAGCCGAGGATAGAGGCCGAATACCTTGAACGCGACGGACGAACCCACATCGAGCACCCGCATGTAGTGGGGCGTCGGCTCCTTGGCCAGGTCAGCCACGTTCAAGAAGGACCAGGACCACTCCGAAGTCTTGCCCTTTCGTCCCCACAATCCGGACTGCCGCTGCAATTCGTGTCCTGCCATCCGGTAGCCCGAGAGCATGAGCGAGTCCGCTTCCATGTCGCTAAAGGCGTCGAGATCGGTGCGGATTTTGCTCAAAGCCTCCTGCACCTCGGGGGCGATCCCGTATCGCTCGAGGGTCACGCTTTGCGTCGTGTCGAAAAGCGCCGCGACCGATTTCCCGGCGTCAATGTAGGGAATGTACTCGGGCGCCAGCCCTTTGCGCAGGTGAACGAGGCAAAGGCCCCCCTCTCCCGCCTTGTCGCCCGCGCGCAGGACCTGCTCCTCCCGCACACGACTCATCGAGATCGAGCTCGAGCGCATGAGAACGGACGGGATCGACGTCGCGGGATGGCGCAAACCCTCCATTTGCCCGCTTCCATCGCTGATGATAAACTGCGTGCACCCGCGGTCGATCAGCGCCTGCACCCCTTGGTTGTCGTGGACGCCGCCGTCGACCAGCTCCACGCGGGTATCGGGGTACATGCGGCTGATGGCGAGGGGATGAAAGATGCCGGGAACAGCAGCGGACGCCGCCACCGCATGGCCGAGCTCGATGTCCGCCTGCGCCGGCGTCGTGTCGGCGTACGAATCCGGGCGCTGCAATCGCAGGCGCTTGTCGAGATCTTTGGCAAGCCTTCCCTGCGGCGGCGGTTCGCCCATGCGGATCGCTTCAAAGCGCCAGTTGCGCCCTGTGTTGAGACTCGTCGCGTTGATCAACAGAATCGGCACTTTCGCCGATCGTTCGCCATTGTGCCGATCGGGCTTAAACGCCGTGACCGCATCGGGCGGCTGAATGAGGAGGTCCCTCATCAACACGGGCCCATCGCCGCCGAGCACGGGGCGGTAAAGGTATTGGTCAAAGAGCTCGCCGATCCGGTCGCTCCGGGAGTAGTTGGCGCGGCTCATGCGCAAGTTTTTCGCGGGGTTGGTAAAGGTCCGCATGCGCAAGTTTTGCTGGACCGCCGCTTTGAACGACTCGATCAAAGACGCAACCAGGCGCTGGTAATCCTCTGCCGTGATCTCCCGGTCCGCCTTGGATTCGAGCAGTTTTTTTAGCTTGAGGTAGTAGAGGGCGCCGATGATGGAGCCGCCTGAGACGGTAGAGATCACCTCGACGTGTCGCAAGAGGTCGAGATCGGCCATCCGGGCGAGCACGCCGATGTGATAAAAGGAGGCGCGAAAGCCTCCGCCGGAGAGCGCTAGACCAAGCATTGGACGCTGGGAAGGTTCGGGCACGGCACATCGCTCCTAACCCTTGTATTCCTGCGATACGGCGTCGACCAACGACCACCCACGCGCTCACGCGCCCCCCGGCGGCAGCTTTGTAAAAGCTATGCTTATGCCCCTACTTTATGCTGTACAGGCTCCTTCAAGAGATCGTCGATTTGGATCCGCTCGCCACGGGCCATCGACTGGTTTGCGGCAACTCCGATGAGGATCGACATCGCGCCGGCGCGGCTCCCCGCGGCGTGACCCAGCGGATCAGGCGTGCCGGGGCGGAAGAGCATATCCCTGAGGCGTGTGTCGCCGCCTCCATGACCGCCGCCCGCGTGAGGAATCTTTTCAACCTCGACGCCGCCGAACATCGGGTAGATTCGAATCTCATCGTCCGTCGGCTCGAGGTCGCCCAATGCGGCTCGCCACGGATCGACCCGGAGCCGGGACGCCGCCCGCTCACTAAGGCGTGGGGCCTCCTTCGGGAAGTAACGCTCAGCCACCGAGGCCTCGAGGCGCCCCTTCGTCCCGTTGAATGCGATCCGCCATCCTTCGAAGGGCATATAGGCATGGAGCGTGTAGGTCAGTTGCGCCCCGCCTTTGTACTTGACGATGGCGGACATCGTATCCTCGATGTCGATCTCGTCGCTAAAGACACAGGCGTCACGAATGTACCCGTCCTCGGACTCCGCATCGAGGTAGAGCTTGCGCATGTTCTCCGACTTGCTGATGTCCATGTAAAACTCGCACGTCTGGGTGTACTGGCAAGTCAAACACCGCTCGCCCCGCTCCTTGCGGGTCGGGCCATAAACGCGCCGACTGCCCGATGCAAAGACCGCCTCGGGTTCGTCGCCCAAAAACCAGTTGACGAGGTCGAAGTGGTGCGTCGCCTTGTGCACGAAAAGCCCGCCGGAGTTTGCCTTTTGACGATGCCATCGCCGGAAGTAGTCGGCGCCGTGCACCGTATCGAGATACCACTGAAAGTCGACGGAGAGGACCTCGCCGATCACGCCTTCCTTCAGCAACTCCTTGACCCGAGTCGGGTACGGAGCGTATCGGTAGTTGAATGTGACCTTGACCTTTCGGCCGCTTCGCTCTTCGGCCGCAAGGATTTGCCTGCACTTTTCGTCGTCGATGGTCATCGGCTTTTCGGTGATGGCGTCCTTGCCGCGGTCGAGCGCCTTGACGATAAACTCGTGGTGGGTCGAGTCCTTGGTGGTGACGATGACCGCATCGCACTCCACTTCGTCAAGCATGCGATCAAAGTCGGTAAAGGTCGCCACGTTGCCCCCCATCGCCTCTTTGGCATGCTCGAGCCGCTTGGGGTTAATGTCGCAGATCCCGACGACCTCGGCGACGTCAGCGTACTCTTTTACCAGCGGGAGCGCGAACATGCCGGTCCCCCGCCCACCCATTCCGACCATGACATACCGTACTTTTGCCACGTTTACAAACCTCCTGGAATCTCGCCCGAAAGCGCTCAATGGCTTGTGCCGAAAAACACACGAGCCATTTAGTAAATTACTGACTTGCCGACCCATCGACCTTCTCTTAAAGTGACGATTTGCAATGCTGCCTCTACTTCCGCATAGCTGGGCGGAGCGGTCCCCTCCTGGAGCGCCGCGGCCGTCGCCGCAGCAACCGCGAAGCGGGCGCACGCGGACCACGCCCACGACCGGATCAGCGCAAACAACAGCCCCGCTAGGAGTACATCGCCGCATCCAACAGGGCTCTTGACCTCGATCGGCTCCGACTTCGCCCAGACGACGCGCTCGCCGTCGGAGAAGATCGCCCCTTCGTGTCCCATGGAGAGCGCCACCATCCGAACGCCCATGTCGTGCAGCTCTCGCACGCCGCGCTCCCGCTCCTGTAGGGTCGGCAGCGCTCTGCCGACCAGCGCTTCAAGCTCGTGGACGTTGGGCTTTACGAGGTCCGGGCGCCCCTTGATCCCCTCAGCGAGCGCCTGGCCCGCAGCATCGAGCGCAACGGGACCGTCGCGCTTTAGCCGCTCGATCATCGTGCGGTAACGATCCGACGGAACGCCGGGCGGGAGCGAGCCCGAGAGCGCGGCAAAGGTCCCCGGCTCGCGGCCCTTTGCCGCGGCCTCAAGAACGCTTGCGACCGCCTCAGCATCGACCTCGGGCCCTTTCTCATTGAGTTCGGTGAGGCGGCCGCCCGAAAGCTCGATCACTTTGGTGTTGGTTCGCGTCTCACCGGTGCATTCGACCAAGTCGAGAGGGATGTCGGTCTGCTCGAGCTCCTCTTTGATTCGCCCGCCCGTCCGCCCCCCGACGATGCCGCAAATTCGAGTCGGGTGCCCCCAGGCATGAAGCGCAAGGGAGATGTTGATCCCCTTGCCGCTTGGGTGTTCCCGGGTCATCGCCACTCGGTGGAGCGCGCCTGGCGTCAATGTATCGACCCATAGAGTTCGATCCAAGCTTGGATTGAGCGTAAGCGTCGTCACCACGGGCAGATCACCTGTTCAAAGTTGTGTTCAAAGTTATGGAGCAATGATGTACAAAAACGTCCATGAGCGCAAAGTGTGACGTTTCGTTGTCCACAGGCGCCTTGCGCGTGTGATGTTTCGCCGGAGCGTGTCAGGTTTATTCAAGGTTAGGAGCGCACAAAAGGCCGGGGCCTCCTCGTAGATTGAGAGGTGGCTCTTTTTTGTAGCTGAAACGATACTCGGCAAATCGTGCGGCGAGCGGCCGACACGATTTGCCCTACGAGGTGAACGATCGTGTGCGGCATCGCAGGTTGGATCGATTGGGAACGAGACCTTACAAACTCCGCCGACGTCGTCCGGGAGATGGCGACAGCGCTCGCTTGCCGCGGACCGGATCAATCGGGCGCGTGGATCTCTCGCCGGGCCGCCCTGGGGCACAGGAGGCTCATCGTCGTCGACCCCGAAGGCGGCGGCCAGCCCATGACCCGCACCGTGGGCGGCCACACCTACGCGTTGACTTACAATGGCGAGCTGTACAATACGGCGGAGCTCCGCCGCGAACTCGAGGCACGCGGCCACACGTTCCGGTCCAACTCCGACACCGAGGCCGTCCTCCTCGCCTACATCGAGTGGGGTCCCGCTTCCGTCCAGCGCCTCAACGGCATTTTCGCATACGCGGTCTGGGACGAAGCCCACGAGCGCCTCGTGCTCGTTCGGGACCGCCTCGGAGTCAAGCCATTGTTCTACCGGTATACCGGTCGTTCCTTTCTGTACGGTTCAGAGCCGAAAGCGATCCTCGCCCACCCCGACGTCGAGCCGGAGGTCGATGCCGAGGGATTGAGCGAAATCTTCGCAGTCGGCCCGGCGCGCACGCCGGGATCGGGCGTGTACAAGGGAATCCGGGAGCTGAAGCCCGGGCACTTCGCCGTCCTCACCGCCTCGGGGTTTCGCACGACGCGCTACTGGTCCCTCGAAAGCAAACCCCACGAGGATGACCTGGACACGACCGCCCGCAAAGTGCACGACCTCCTCAAGGATTCGGTGCAGCGCCAGCTCATTTCCGACGTGCCGATCTGCACCCTGCTCTCCGGCGGCCTTGACTCGAGCGCCATCTCGGCCTTTGCCGCAAGACACCTCGAGCAGCAGGGGCGCGGCCCGCTGCACACATTCTCGATCGACTACGCCGGAAACGACGAGCACTTCAAACCCAACGCCTTTCAGCCCAACTCGGACGCCGAGTGGGTGCCCAAGATCTCCGCGTACCTCGGCACGGTGCATCACAACGTGGTCGTCGAGACGGATCGCCTTGCGAGCGCGCTCGTCCGAGCGGTCCGGGCACGAGATCTGCCGGGGATGGCCGACGTCGACGCGTCCCTCTACTTGTTTTGTAGGGAGATCAAGAAAGAGTTTACCGTCGCTCTTTCCGGCGAATGCGCCGACGAGATGTTTGGAGGCTATCCTTGGTTTCACCGTGACGACATGCTGTGGGCCGACACCTTTCCCTGGTCCAGAGCGAGCGAGCACCGCCTGCGCTGGCTTTCGCCCCAGATGCGCGAGGTGATCAAGCCGGCCGAGTACGCCCGAGCGCGCTATGAGGAGACGATTGCGGATACGCCCCGGCTTCCCGGCGAGACAGGGCGAGAGGCCCGGATCCGAGAGGTGTTTTACCTCAACTACACGTGGTTCATGGCGACGCTGCTCAATCGTAAGGACCGCATGAGCATGGCTTGCGGCCTGGAGGTGCGCGTTCCGTTTTGCGACCACCGCTTGGTGGAGTATGTGTGGAACATTCCCTGGACGATGAAGATGCACGGCGACAGAGAGAAGGGAATCCTGCGCAAAGCGCTCGAAGGCGTGCTGCCCGAGAGCGTGCTCTATCGGAAGAAGAGCCCCTTTCCAAAGACGCACAATCCCGCTTATTTGAACGCCGTGAGCGACTGGGTGCTCCGCATCCTGGACGACAAAGACTCGCCGCTCCTGCCCTTGATCGATACCGAGGCAATCCGCAGGTTGGCGACGGCACGTGACGATACGTTCAACCAACCGTGGTTTGGCCAGTTGATGACGGGACCGCAGCTCCTCGCGTACCTGGGCGAGATCGATACGTGGCTCAGGGAGTATCGGGTTTCGATCGCGGTTTAGGGCAAGTGGCTGCTG
>CAYRIY010000085.1:13214-15801 GCA_964424335.1 uncultured Clostridia bacterium | reverse complement strand
CGTACACTCGTGCACGGGCGCAGCGAAAAATGGCTGTGACGGGGAATAGTAGTCGCCAGCGCTAATCGAGAGAGCTGCCGGGTGGTGCAAGGCAGTGCGGCAACAGCGATCGAACTCACCCCGGAGCCGCATCCCGAAATTGCTCTGAGCGTTTGGATGTATCGCCGCTGGTAGCCACCGGTGAAACGGACCGTGGACCGTTAGGGCGAAAGCAAGAGCAAGAGTAGAGGATGACGGAGCTCCTACCGTTAAAAGGGAGGCAGTATCGGCACGCTTTGGCATTGGCCCAGAGTCAACGTCGCATGAGGATGCGGCTTTAGGCACTGTTGACACGTTAGGCACAAGGCGCCCGCCCGTACTGACCTTGAGTGGGCGTTTATTCGCCAATTTGAGTGGTACCGCGAGAGGCAACCCTTTCGTCTCAAAACGATGAGACGAAAGGGTTTTTTATTTGTCCAAAGGGGGAGTTAACAATGGCTAAGCTGCAAGTATTTGACACGACATTGAGAGACGGGGAACAATCCCTAGGGATCACACTCAATGCCGACCAGAAACTCGAGATCGCGAAGCAGCTCGTGAAGCTTGGAGTCGACGTGATCGAAGTCGGCTTTCCTGCATCCTCCCCCGCCGACTTGGCGACGATGCGCAAAGTCGGCGCCGAGGTGAAAGGGGTCACGATCTGCGGCCTCAGTCGAGCCGTGCGAGCCGATATCGACGCATGCGTGGAAGCCCTCGAGACCGCCGAAAACCCGCGGATTCACACCGGGCTTGCCACATCGCCCATCCACATGGAACGCAAGCTGCGCAAGACGCCGGACCAAGTCCTCGAAATGGCCGTCGACGCCGTCAAGTACGCGAGGAGATTCGTCCCTGACGTAGAGTTTTACGCCGAAGACGCGTTCCGCTCCGACCGGGAGTATTTGCGCCGAGTTTTCACCGAAGTGATCCGCGCCGGCGCGACCGTGATCAACATCCCCGACACGGTCGGGTACGCGACACCCTGGCAATACGCCGAGTTCATCCGATGGCTGATCGAGCACGTCGACGGGATGGACCGCGTCACGGTCAGCGTCCACTGCCACAACGACCTCGGCATGGCGACGGCCAACTCCCTAGCAGGGATCAAGGCGGGCGCCCTCCAGGTCGAAGGGACCATCAACGGCATCGGTGAACGGGCCGGCAACGCCGCGCTGGAAGAAATCGTCATGGCGGTGGTCTCACACCGAGACGAGTTTGGGATCGACGTCAGCATCAACACGCGCGAGTTCGCCCGAACGAGCCGGCTCGTCGCCGACATCACGGGGGTGCCGGTTCAGCCCTACAAGGCGATCGTCGGGAGCAATGCCTACTCGCACGCCTCGGGCATCCACCAGGACGGAGTGCTCAAAGACCGACAGACTTACGAGATCATCCGCCCCGAGGACGTCGGCATGCCGGGGCACCGCATCGTCCTCACAAGCCGTTCAGGCAGGCATGCGCTGCGGGTAACACTCGAGAAACTGGGGTACTCGTTTGACCCCATGCGGTTTGAACAGGTGCACGGCGCGTTCATCACGCTCGCCGATGCCAAGGGCAAAGTGGAGGAGGCCGACCTTCACGCGATTGCACGTGGGGAAGCAAGCGTTGGGTCGGTCAATGGATCGTAACAATGGCCGGTAACGAGCAGAGCCAAGTGAGAGAACAGGCGACAGAACAGAGCCAGGCGAGAGAGCAGAGCCCGGCAAAAGAACACAGCCCGGCGAAAAGTCGCGCTCATATGCCCGAGGGAACGGCGAAGATCATCAACAACCGTACACTAGAGACCGGATTTCCCCGACTGGCGGAGCTCGTCGCACCCGGAATGCGCGTGCTTGACGTAGGCTGCGGTTCAGGAGCGATCACGAGGGGGATTGCCCGCCGCGTGCAGCCGTCGGGATACGCAGTTGGGGTAGACGTCAACGAGCGGCTCATCGAGGAGGCCCGGCGAGCGCATGCGGGCGTGCCGGGCCTTCGTTTCCACCTGCAAGACGTTTACGCAATGTCGTTCGACAAGGCCTTCGACCTCGTCACCGCCTCTCGGGTACTCCAGTGGCTCGCCGAGCCCGCCCGGGCGCTAGAACGCATGGCGCGGGCTGCAGTACCTGGCGGCCGCATCGCGGTCCTCGATTACAACCACGAAAAGATCGAGTGGCGGCCGGAACCACCCAGGAGCGTGCGTCGCTTTTACGACGCCTTTCTCAAGTGGCGAGAGGACGCCGGCATGGACAATCGCATCGCCGACCGGCTGCCCGACATCTTCGAGCGCGCCGGCCTCAAGCAGGTGCAGGTCACCGAGCAACACGAGGTCGCCCGCTTGGGTGATCCCGACTTCCATGAAAAGGCCCGAATCTGGGCAGACGTTGCAGCGTCCCGAGGGCATCAACTGGTCGCCGACGGCTACATCGCCGAAGCAGAGCGAGCTGAGGCCGAACGCGCTCTTTGTGCCTGGGTCGACGAAGACGCAACCTACCAACGCCTCTACTTACTCGCGGTTGAGGGCGCCACTCCCTAAGCGTACGTCTCTTCATCGCCGGCGCACTTGTCTTCGTTTCCAGCGCGCTCGTCTTCG